>JBBQIZ010000028.1:0-31774 GCA_038325425.1 Chthoniobacterales bacterium | reverse complement strand
GTCATCGAGATCATCCGCCCGCGCGGCGCGGCGCAGCATGTCGCTCGCTGTCTCCACTTGGCCGACAAAATCCCACGGCCCCGCCGCGAGGAAACCTGTCGCAATCACCGCCTCCCGCCGATCTGGGGCGAGCACATCGCCAGCGATCTGCTCGCGCAAAAACTCGTCGTACGGCTTGTCCGCATTGAGCGCTGCGATCACGTAATCGCGATAGGGCCACGCGTGATCCCGCCGCTGATCGCGCTCGAAGCCATGCGTGTCCGCGTAGTGCGAAATATCGAGCCAGTGCCGCGCCCAGCGTTCGCCATAGTGCGGTGACGCGAGCAGTCGATCAACCAGCCGCGTGTAGGCATCGGGAGCGGCATCATTCACGAATGCCGCCACCTCCTCCGGCGACGGCGGCAGCCCGAGCACGTCAAAACTCAGCCGCCGGATCAGCGTCCGCCGATCCGCCTCCGGCGCAGACATCAGCCCCTTCTCCGCCAACTTCGCGCCGATGAAGGCATCGATCGGATTTCCAGGCCCCGGCACCGCGGGCCGCTTCACCGGCTGCACGGCCCACCATTCCGGCCCATTCACGCCCTCCGCCGAAGCCGGCAGCATCGACGCCAGCCAGCCCAGGCAGATGCTCAGCAAAAGAATCGATCGGGGGAACGACATACCCGCGACGCTACGCCGCTGCCCCGCACCCCGCCAATCCCGCAAACGCGGGAGTGCTCTGCCGCAGCAATTTCTATCGCTACTTCGCGAGCGCGCCGACCGCTGCTTGTTGGAACGCGCGCCGGACTTCACTGGCGTCGCTGTTCGGAAGGTTTGAGCGCTGGATCATCAGGACGTAAGCCACGCCCTTCACCGGATCGACCCACGCCTGGGTGCCCCACGCGCCGCCGTGGCCGAAAGTGCCGGGCGAAAGCATCGCGGCCACGCCTTCGTGCGGCGTGCGCAGGATGCTCGTGCCAAGACCCCATCCGTACTTCGTACCGTGCTGGCCGAATGTATCATTTTGGAAAAAGCCCACGGGCATGCCGTCCGGCGTCTGCGGAGTCGCGAGGAACTTCATCGCCTCGGCGCTGAGGTAACGGCGGCCCTCGAGCGTTCCTCCGGCGACGAGCATCTGCAAGAAGCGTGCGTAGTCGCGCGGCGTCGAATAGAGCCCGCCATTGCCCTGCGGCGGGCGGTCGCGCGTGCCCTCGTAGCCGGCCCGCGGGGGCACCGGTTCCAGCGCGCCGGTGTCTTTGTTTTTCGCGTAAGCGGTCACGAGCCGGACGCGCTGCGCATCGGTCGGGTAGAAAGTCGTGTCCTTCATGCCCAGCGGATCGAAGAGCCGCTGCTGGAGAAATGCATCGAAACTCATCCCGCTCACCACCTCCACGATGCGCCCCGCAGCGTTGATTCCGCTCTGGCAATATTTCCATTTCTCGCCCGGCTCGAACTGCATCGGCGCGGCAAGCCAGAGCGGGACCAGATCCGCGAGCGTCCTCGCCTGCTGCGCCGCCGGGCCGCCCGCCTCGCCGAGCCCGGAGGTATGCGTCAGAATCTGGCTGATCGTGAGATTCGCCGACTGGCCCGACGGCGTCTTCAGATTCGCAAACTCGGGCAAATACTTCGCCACCGGATCGCTCGCGTGAAGTTTGCCTTCATCCTGCAGCATGAGAATCGCCGCGCCGGTGATCGGCTTGGTCATCGACGCGATCCAGAAAAGCGTGTCGGGCGTCATAGGCCGCTTCGTGGCCATGTCGGCGAGGCCGGTGCTTTCGAGGTGCAGCACTTTGTCCTTCGTAACCACCACGGTGACCGCGCCGGCGACTTCCTGTTTCGCCACCATCTCCTGCATCGCGGAACCAATGCCCGGGAGCCTGGGTTCGTCGGCAAAAGCGGACGTCGCGAGGCCGAGAGCGACGGAAAAGGAGAGGAAGGCGGGGGCGTAACGGGGGTGCATGGGAAACCTCACTATTCCGGGACCCGTCGGATGCCCAGCGCATTGCGCCGGAAGCGACAAAATCTCGCGGGGCGCCCATCAGGAATGTCGCGCCATCGAGCAGCGACGCACCCATCACTGCCGACCCCGCGAAAACGGGACGAACCGCCCGACGCTCAGAGCCGCAGTGGCGGAATGCCGGCGCCTTTGCTGTAGTCGTGGAACGGCAGGTCCAGCGCCTCGGCCACCGCGCGGCAGGTGATCAGGCCGTCGATCAAATTCAGCCCCCCGAGCAGATGCGGGTCGCGTTGGAAGGCGCCCGGCACGCCGTGGTCGGCCAGGTTTTCGACGTAGCGGGAAGTGACGTTGGTCAGCGCTTGCGTCGCGGTGCGGGCGTAGGCCGCGGGCATATTGGCCACGCAGTAGTGAATGACCCCCTCTTCGACAAAAGTCGGGTCGTGATGGGTGGTCGGTCGCGAGGTTTCCACGCAGCCGCCCTGGTCGATGGCGATGTCCACGAGCACGCTGCCGGGTTTCATCACGCGCAGCATCTCGCGGCTGATCAGCTTGGGCGCCTTCGCACCCGGCACGAGAACCGCGCCGATGAGCAGGTCAACCGTGGGCAGCATCTCCAGCACATGCGCGGGGCTGGAAAAAAGCGTGTGCGCCATCTGCATGGTGATGTCGAGGAAACGCATCCGCTCGACATCCACTTCGAGAATGGTGACATCGGCGCCGAGGCCGGTGGCCATGCGCGCGGCGTTCACGCCCGCGGTGCCGCCGCCGATGACGACGACTTTTCCCGGCAGCACTCCCGGGACGCCGCCGAGGAGGACACCTTTGCCACCGGCGTGTTTGGCGAGAAAGTAACCGCCGACGATGATCGACATCCGGCCGGCGATTTCGCTCATCGGCTCGAGCAAGGGCAGGCGGCGATTCACCTCGACGGTTTCATAGGCGATGGCGGTGACGCGCTGGTCGCGCAGGACTTCGGTCAGCGGACGGTTCGCCGCGAGGTGCAGGTAGGTGAAGAGGATTTGCTCGGGGCGCAGCAGCGGGTATTCCTCGGGGATCGGCTCCTTCACTTTCACGATCATCTCCGCGCGGGCGAAGACTTCCGCGTGCGTCGCGATCACTTCCGCGCCGGCGCGAGCGTAATCTTCATCGATGTAGCCGGTGCCGACCCCGGCGTTTTTCTCAACGAGCACGGTGTGGCCGCGCTTGCCGAGCTGATAGACCGCCGCAGGCAGCAGGCCGACACGGTTCTCCTGCGCTTTAATTTCTTTGGGGACGCCGATGATCATAAGGGTTTCAGTTGCGCCGCGGATCGTCGGGCGCTTCCGCGAGGAGGCGGAACCACGGACCGAAGCTGCTGGTGATTTCGCGCCAGAGCGTGGGGCAACGCTCGAGTTCGAGAAGGTCGGGGTCCGCCTTGTGCACCATCCACGAGCGGTGCGCGAGTTCACTTTCGAGCTGGCCCTTGCTCCAACCGGCGTAGCCGACAAAGGCCCGCACGATGATCGTCTCGTCATGCAAAATCTCCTCGGCTTCCTCGATCACGAGATGATGCTGGCACTCGAGACGATCCGTTTCCGGGTGCCAGCGGAAGGAGGCGAAGACGAGCTGGTCCGAGGCCACGGGTCCGCCGAGGAAAACGGGCACCCGGCCCAAGGCACCCAGGTTTTTTTCCGGAAGAATCTCGCCGACGGTGCGGCCGGCGGGGCGATTGATCATCAGCCCGAACGAACCTTCCTGGGGGTCGTTGGCGGAGATGAAGAGGACGGATTTCCGGAAATTCGGATCGAGCAGCGTCGGGTGGGCGATGAGCAAATGACCAGCGAGGCTGATCGATGAGGAGGCAAACTCACGCACGCCGACAGGTTAAGAACACGGGGAAATTCCGCAAGGAATTCTCCGGCGCAGCATCGTGGTGGAAATGCCGGCGCGATTTGTTACGGTCTGCGCCGAAAACATGCCGAGCACTCAGGATTCTCTCATCATCGCCGGCCGCGAATTCCGTTCGCGGCTGCTTCTTGGCACGGGCAAATTTTCCTCCAACGAGACGATGGCCGGGGCGCTCGCCGCCAGCGGCTGCGAGATTGTCACCGTGGCCCTGCGCCGGGCGGACCTCAGCGGAAAACGCGATCCCTTCGCCAACATCCTCGATTTCATCGACCCGGAAAAATACCTGCTGTTGCCGAACACCAGCGGGGCGATGAACGCCGAGGAAGCAGTGCGCCTCGCGCGGCTCGCCGCCGCGGCCGGCCTGCCGATGTGGGTCAAACTCGAGATCCATCCCGATCCGCGCTACCTGCTCCCCGATCCGATCGAAACGCTCAAGGCCGCCGAGCAACTCGTCCGCGAAGGGTTCACCGTCCTGCCTTACATCAACGCCGACCCGGTGCTGGCCAAACGCCTGCAGGACGTCGGCACCGCGACGGTCATGCCGCTCGGCTCGCCGATCGGGAGCAATCGCGGCATCGAAACGCGCGCGCAAATCGAGATTATCATCGAGCAGGCCACCGTACCGGTCGTCGTCGATGCGGGCATCGGCGCGCCGAGCCAGGCGGCTGAGGCGCTGGAAATGGGCGCCGACGCCGTGCTCGTGAACACCGCCATCGCCATCGCCTCCGATCCCGCCCGCATGGGCCGCGCCTTCCAACTCGCCGTCGAAGCCGGCCGCGAAGCCTACCTCCTCGGGCTCGGCGCCCAGCTCCAGACCGCCTCCGCCACCAGCCCCCTCACCGCCTTCCTCACCCGATGAACCCGCCGTGGCCTAGGCAGCAGTGCTTAGTTCTCAGTGCTCAGTGCTCAGTCCTGAAGCCACGCGCCCACTGGTTACTGAGCACTAAGCACTAAGCACTCCCACCCCATGCCCCTCCTCGAAGTAAAGAATCTCCGCACCTGGTTCCCCGTCACCGGAGGCGTCCTGCGCCGGCACATCGATGACGTCAAAGCCGTCGATGACGTCAGCTTCACCGTCGAGGCCGGCACCACCGTCGGCCTCGTCGGCGAAAGCGGCAGCGGCAAATCGACGATTGGCAAAACCATTCTCAAACTCGTTCCGGCGACCAGCGGCCAGATCCTCTTCGAGGGGCGCGACGTTCTCCCGCTGACCGAGAATGAATTCCGTCCGTTGCGCCGCGAGATGCAGATGATCTTTCAGGATCCTTTCGGTTCGCTGAACCCACGGCACACCATCTTCCAGATCGTCGGTGAAGCCCTCGAGATCCATTTCCCGGAAATGAACCGCAACGCCCGGCGCGAGCGCGTCACCGAACTGATGAAGCAGGTCGGTCTCAAGCCCGACATGATGGAACGTTACCCCCATGAGTTCAGCGGCGGCCAGCGGCAGCGCATCGGCATCGCCCGGGCCCTCGCCGTGAAGCCGAAGTTTATCGTCTGCGACGAACCGGTCAGCGCCCTCGACGTCAGCGTCCAGGCGCAGATCGTCAATCTCCTCCAGGACCTCCAGGCCGAGCTCGGCCTCACCTACCTCTTCATCGCGCACGACCTCGGCGTCATCGAGCACGTCAGCGACCAGGTGCTGGTCATGTACCGTGGGAAAATCGTCGAGGCCGCTTCCGCCGAGTCCATCTACGAAAATCCGCAGCACGAATACACGAAGCGGCTCCTCGCCGCGGTGCCGAAATTCGCCTGAGCGCCCCGGCGCGTCCCGCTCAGCACCCCGACGCATTCCCCGACCCAAAAAAAGACCCCTCATCGCACCACCCGAGGGGGCGTGAGGAGGGGTCGGGACTGGCCGCGCGCGCCGGATTACTGAAAGGAAAGTTTACGCCTTCGCTGCCGCAGTCCGTCGGCGACGGGAGAGGCCGCAGGCTCCCACGAGCGCCAGACCGAAGAGCGCCGTCGTCCGCTCCGGCACCGCCGCGCCGCCGGCCACCGGAGCAGGCGTGCTGATCTGGAAATTCGGGCCGGCGAAGCCGTTGGCGAAATTGGTGGATGATACCATCTCTCGGACTCCATCGGACTCTCTGCGGCCCTCTGCTTTCTTGGCGCCTCTGCGGTAAAAGTGAACCGTTGCTTTACCGCAGAGGTGCAGAGCACGCAGAGGGCCGCAGAGAAAGGGTGCCGGGGGCGGTGGCCAGCTACCGGGTGTATGTGATCCTGAACTCGGGGAACGAGGCGGGCAGCCCGACGGCGGTAGTGGCCCGGCCGGCGTAGCGGGGCGGGATTCGCCATTGCCTCCCGGGCAAGGCGCGTTTATCTCCACGGTCGCACCCGCGCATGACTCCCTTTCTCAGAAAATTCCTCGGCATGAATTGGCTGCTTTTCGGCATCGCCATCGTGCTGTGTATCCTCGGCGTGGTCGCCGTCTATAGCGCGTCGTCGTTCCGCACGGAGGACTACTGGCACAAGCAAACGCTCTGGGTGCTGATCGGGGTGGTCACCTTTCTCGTGACCAGCTTGATCGACTATCGCTGGGTCCGCTGGGCGGCCCTGCCGATGTATATCGTGAGCATCGTTTTCCTCATCCTGACCTACACGAGTCTGGGCGAGGAGCACGGCGGCGCGAAGTGCTGGTTGCGGCTGCCGGGCATCGGCACCTTCCAGCCCTCCCAGCTCACGGTGATCGCGGGCGTGCTCACCGTGGGTCTTTTTCTCAGCCAATTCCGGAAGCTGCATCCGATGCTGAAGCTGGCCTTCACCGGCGCGATCATCGGCGGCCCGATGCTGCTCATTCTCAAGCAGCCGGATTTCGGCATGACGCTGGTCTGGATCCCCGTGATCCTCGCGATGCTGATGATGGGCGGGCTGCCTAAACGTTATATCATCTCCATCCTGCTGATCGGCGTCTCGGTCCTGCCGCTGCTCATTAATTTCGTGCTCAAGCCCTACCAGCGCGCGCGCATCGTCGCCTTCATCGATCCGGCCATCGATCCGCTCGGCGCTGGCTGGGCGATCAATCAATCCCTCATCGCCATCGGCTCCGGCGGCTTTGGCGGCAAGGGTTTCATGGCCACGGGCACGCAGGTCGAGCAGGGGTTTATCCCGGGCACCACCGTGCATACCGATTACATCTTCACCGCGATCGGCGAGCAGTGGGGCTTTGTCGGCGGCGTCGTGCTGATTGGGCTCTTCACCGTGCTTCTCCTCACCATGCTGCTCACCGCGCATCAGTCCGCGGATGAGCTGGGGCTGCTGATCACGGCGGGGTTTGCGGCGCAGATCTTCTTTCACGTGTATCAGAACATCGGGATGACGGTGGCGCTGATGCCGATCACGGGGCTGCCGCTACCGTTGATCAGCTACGGGGGGACGTTTCTCGTGATGGTGATGTTCGGCCTGGGGCTGGTGAACAGCGTCTGGGTGCATCGCAAGGCGCTGCCTTGATCCCGGCTACTTGGCCGGGTCGGCGGGGCGCACTTTGAGGAACTCGCCGGGCCCGGCTTTCAGGAAGTAATCGACCGGCTTTCCCGTGGCCTTCTTCTTCGCCAGTTCCTGGTAGATGGTCAGCCCCGCGCTTTCATCCCGGCCGACCGACTGCATCCGCGCCTCGTCTTTTTCGTAGCGCTTGTAACCCGTGGGAACGAGCGGGCGTCCGTCGAGTTGGGCCACCGGCAGAAAAGGCTTGGGCGGCAACGGTTCCGGCATCGAGACGTAGCGCGTATCGCCGACCGCGGTGGCCTCGACGATCCCTTCGAGCGTGGAGCGCCGCGTATTATCCCACACCACCAGGGCGAGCGTGAGCACGAGTCCGACGAGCAGCGCTGTCCCGAGGCGCCAGGCAAGGCCGCGTCCGGGAAAATCCTGCGGCAGTTCGGTGGAGGTGGATTCGTTCATGGGGCGCAGCAGACTCCGTTCATTGGCCGGACATGGCAAGCTGCGCCGCTCTTTCCCGATCCATCATTTCTTCCAGCCGGCCTGCGCGCTCTCCGCCCGCGAAGCGGCGATGGTCGCTTCACCCGCGGCGATGACCTCGCGTTGTCGCAGGACCGCGGTGAGCGCGTCCGGTTGGTTCAAGGGCGCGACCAGATGATCGGCCAGCGTCCGGCCGATTTCCCGGTAGGGATCGGTCTTCACCTTCTCCAGCGCCGCGCTTTCCTTCCCCAATTTGCGGCGCGCGCGCTGGCGCGCCGCGATCTCCGCGGTCCATTCGCGATCGCGCTGGGCGAAGTCCGCTTGCGCGGCCCGCAGCGCGGTGAGCAGGGATTCCATGGCCGCGATTTGCCGCTCCGACTCCTCCAGTTTCGCCTGCCACTCCGCTCGCTCCTTCGGGAGGGCGAGGATCAGTTTCCGCAGCCGCAGAAGTTCGGTCTGCTGCTGGGGCGTCGGGTGCGCCGGCAGGACCATCCCCCGATATTGCCGCTCCGCGTCCGCGAGTTCGCGATCCAGCACCGGCCGGCGCGCCTCGAGCGCTTTGCTGGCGCGACGCTTTTCCGCGGCCAGCTCCTCCAAGTCGGCCGGAGTGCCGGCCGCCGGATATTCCTTTTCCAGCGCCACGGCCTGCGCTTCCGCCAGTTCCCGCTCGGCAATTCCGCGCCGCTCCTCGATTCTCTGGATCTCGAGCGCCAGCGCTGCGCCTTCGTTCGTCAGGCGGGCCTGCTCCCGCTCAAAATCGTTTAGCCGGTTCACATGCGCCTGGGTGGCCGTGTCGTAATCCGCCTGTTGCCAGCCGAGCAAACCGAGCGCGGTCTCCAAGCGCGCCAGTTTGCGCCGCTCCAGCATCAGCCGCAGGCGATGCGTGAGACGGGCAACGCCGCGCGCCAGCTCCCGAAGACCCGGCACGAGCGACTTCACGGCTTTCAGTCTTCGGACGTGCTCGCGAGTTTCGCGAGAATGCTGAAGTCCTCGAGGGTCGTGGTGTCGCCGACGATCGCCTGGCCGGTCGCGATCTGCTTGAGCAGCCGGCGCATGATCTTGCCCGAACGCGTCTTCGGCAGCGACTCGGTGAAGCGGATGTCGTCCGGCGTGGCCACCGGGCCGATCATCGTGCGGACGTGTTTCTTCAAGTCGCCGCGCAATTCGGGCGTCGCTTTGATCCCTTGCTTGAGCGTGACGAAGCAAACGACCGCCTGGCCCTTGAGTTCGTCGGGCCGGCCGACCACGGCGGCTTCCGCGACCGCCGGGTGCGAGACGAGCGCACCCTCCAGTTCCGCGGTGCCGAGGCGATGCCCGGCGACGTTCAGCACGTCGTCGATCCGGCCGATGATGAAGAAGTTGCCGTTCTTGTCGCGGCGCGCCCCGTCGCCGGCGAAATACATGCCCTTGAATTCACTCCAGTAGGTGTCCTGGTAGCGCTTCTTGTCGCCCCAGATGGAACGCAGCATCGACGGCCACGGTTTGCGGATGACGAGCTTGCCCATGGTGTCGTGCGGCACTTCCTGGCCGAGATCATCGACCACCGCCGCATCGACGCCGAAGAACGGCAGCGTCGCCGTGCCGGGTTTGGTCGGGGTCGCGCCGGGGAGCGGCGTAATCATGTGGCAGCCCGTTTCCGTCTGCCACCACGTGTCCACGATCGGGCAGCGTCCGCCGCCGATGACGTTGTAATACCACATCCACGCCTCCGGGTTGATCGGTTCGCCGACCGTGCCGAGCAGGCGCAGCGAGGAAAGATCGTATTTCTTCGGCCACTGATCGCCCCACTTGATGAACGCGCGGATCGCCGTCGGCGCGGTGTAGAGGACGCTCACGCCGAACTCCTCGATGATCTTCCAGAAACGCCCTTCGTCGGGCGTGTTCGGCGCGCCTTCATACATCAGGCTCGTCGCGCCCATGGCGAGCGGGCCATAGACGACGTAGCTGTGGCCGGTCACCCAGCCGATGTCGGCGGTGCACCAATAAACGTCCTCATCGCGCAGATCGAAGACGTATTTGCAAGTCGTGTACGCCCCGAGCAGATAGCCGGCGGTGGTGTGCAGGATGCCCTTCGGTTTACCCGTCGAACCGCTGGTGTAGAGGATGAACAGCGGCGCCTCACTGTCGAGCGGCACCGGCGGGCAGTCCGCGTTCACATACTCCATCTCGCGATGCCACCAGACGTCGCGGCCCGGCTCGATATGGATGTCGTTCCCCGCCCGGCGGAAGACGATCACGCTCTTCACGGGATGATCGCCGTCCTTCAGCGCGGCATCTACGTTCGCTTTCAGCGGGACGATTGTCCCGCGCCGATAGCCGCCATCCGCCGTGATGACCGCCACCGCGCCGCTGTCCTTCACGCGATCCTTGATCGACTCCGCGCTGAAGCCGCCAAACACCACCGAATGAATAATCCCCAGCCGCGCGCAAGCCAGCATGGCGATCGCCGCCTCGGGAATCATCGGCATGTAAATGATCACGCGATCGCCTTTCTTCACCTTGTTGCGCTTGAGCACATTGGCGAAGCAGCAGACCTCGCGATGCAATTGCTGATAGGTCAGCACGCGCTTTTCGCCCGGCTCGCCTTCCCAGATGATCGCCGCCTTATTCTGCCGCACGGTCCCGAGATGCCGGTCGAGACAGTTTTCCGAGACGTTCAGCTTGCCGCCCGTAAACCACTTCGCATTCGGGCATTTCCAATCCAGCACCTTCGTCCATTTTTGGTTCCACTTCAGTTCGGAAGCTTCGCGCGCCCAGAATTTATCCGGCTTTTGGACCGATTCCTCCCAGAGCTTGCGATATTGCGCAAGGTTCTGGACGCGGGCCTTTTTGGAGAATTCCTTGGAGGGTTTGAAGACGCGGGTTTCGACTAATTGGGACTCGTTGGGTTGGCTCATGGGGACGGGAGCCAATGACCTATCAGCGAACCCCACGCCGCGACAATCGAAACTGTCACAGGAAACCCCGGTTCCTCCGCGGACGATTTTAAAGCCGGGTTTCACCCGACCCAATCGCATGCCTGGTCTTCAAACCAGACCCTGCTCTTCCTGCCGCTTGAACTCCCGGAGCAGTTCCTCGAGAAGATCCAAAGCCTGCGCCGCGTCGGGCCCGATGGCTTCGATAATCACCCGCGTGCCGCAGTCCAGATTCGCGCTCAAGACCGCGAGGATGCTGTCACCGGAAAAGTTCTCGTCGCCTTTGCGGATCGTGACTTCGGATTTCACGCTTTGCACGCACCGCACGAACTCCGCCGCCGGGCGGGCATGTAATCCAAGTTCGTTCACGATTTCGACTTCTCTCCGCATCATCTGAAGACCATAACCCCCGCAGTCCGTCCAGCAAGCCGCAGCCCGGTTTTTCCACCCGCTTCACCCCAAAAATATCCCCCAGCATGCCGTCCTCCGATTCGAATCCACCGCCGTCGTCGCGTGCGGAGGTGCCGGTCGCGGCGCAGTATGTGGTCACTTTCCTCAGGCCGGAGATGCTGCACCTCTACCGGCAGATCACCGCGCTGCGGGCTTTCCGGCCAGTCGTGCTCTGCCAGAAACGCGAGCAGGCGGAAGCCTTTCCTTTCGCCGAGGTGCGCGTCCTGCCAAAACCGCGGACTCACGCGCTGCGCCGGCTGTGGCAGAAACAGATTCTCAAGCGGCCGATCACGATCTACCGGAGCGAAGCGCGGCGCATTCTCGCCGGGCTGCGGCAGGAACGCGCGGAAGTGCTGCATGTCTATTTCGGTCACATCGGGGTGCATCTTTTGCCGCTGCTGGAAATCTGCCCCCTGCCGGTGATCGTGAGCTTTCATGGCGCGGACGCGGGCGTGGATCTCGAACAAGCCGCGCATCTGACGCCCACGCGGCGAATGATGGCGCAAGCCACGCTGCTCCTCGTCCGCTCGGAGTCGCTCGCGGCGCGGCTCGTGGCGCTCGGGGCGGACCGCGCGAAGATCCGGTTGCATCGCACGGGCATCCCGTTGGCGGAGATTCCGTTTGTTCAGCGCACCGCCCCGACCGATGGCGTTTGGCGCGGCGTGCAGGCGTGCCGCTTGATCGCGAAGAAGGGCCTGGCCACAGCGCTGCGGGCCTTCGCGGAATTTTCCCGGACGTATCCGCAGGCGACTTTCACCATCGCCGGCGAAGGTCCGCAACGTGCGGAACTCGAAGCGCTGGCGACGGCGCTCGGCATGGCCGGACGCGTGCGGCTCACAGGCTTTCTGGCGCAGGCGGAATTGCGGGCGCTCTTCGCCGAATCGCACTTTTTTCTCCACCCGAGCGAACTGGGCACCGACGGCGACCAGGAAGGGGTGCCGAACGCGATGCTCGAGGCGATGGCCAGCGGCCTGCCCGTCGTGGCGACGCGGCACGGGGGAATTCCCGAGGCGGTCGAGCACGGGGTAAGCGGATTGCTCACCGCGGAACACGATCCGGCGGCGCTCGCGGAATCGCTGCTCGCCCTGGCTGCTGATCCGGCGCGCTACGCGCAAATGGGCGCGGCCGCGGCCGCCCGGGTGGCGGCGGAATTCGATCTCGAGGTGCAGGCGCGCGCGCTTGAGGCGATCTATCGCGAGGCGATGGCGGCGCCCGTCATTCCCCGCTGAAGAATTTCTTGAACGACCGGAAGATGCTTTGCGGCACCGAGCGCTTCTGGCCGTCCCGACGACTTTCCCCGGCCGCCAGCACCCCGCCGCGATGCACTCCGCACGGATCGCGCGGCACCCGGCTCTCCGGCAAGTCGAGGGTGTAAGCCGCCCCGGCACGGTCACAGCCCGAGGTGGCGAGTTCATTGGAGACGGAGCAGACCGTGGCGCGGCGCAGCGGGACCGCCGGGCGGAAAGCCGCCGCCGGGTACCGCTGCGTGGACGCGGCTTTCATGACATCCGTCCAGATCGGCAGCGCCAGCGTGGCGCCGTAACCGCGGGCGATGATCGGCGCCGGTTGATCGAGCCCGACCCAGACGCCGCAGGTCAGCGAAGTCGTGTAGCCGACGAACCAGGCGTCGCGGAAATCGTTCGTCGTCCCGGTCTTGCCCGCGGACGGTTTGGCAAAGCCCATCGTCTTCGCGCTCACGCCGGTCCCCCGCTCCATCGCTTTGTTCAGCGCGCTGCTCACCATCCAGCTTACGCCCGGATCGAGGGCCTGCGCCTGGATGTGCGCCGCGCGGTAGATCGTGTCCCCGGCGGCGTCGTCGATCCGCTCGATGATATAACTTTGCCGCCGAACGCCGTGGTTCGGAAAGACGGTGTAGGCCGTGGTCAGCTCGGTGACATTCCCCTCGAACGCGCCCAGATACACCGCCGGCATCCGCGGCATGTCCTCGATGCCGACCGCCGCGGCCACGCGCGCAATTTCATCCAGCCCCGCACGTTCGCCCACCCGCACGCTCATCGTATTGCGGGAAAGGATCAGCCCTTCCTCGGCGCGCTGCACGCCTTTGAAAGTCCCGTCGGAATTGCCGGGCGTCCAATTCGCGGCGAGCTGGACCTCGCCCCGCCCGATCGGCCCGTCGTCGATCGCCGCGCCCGGCAGCATGCCCCGCCCGTAGGCTGCCGCATAGACGAAGGGCTTGAACGTCGACCCGACCTGGCGGGTCGGCCGCGAGCCGATGGCCCGGTTGTATTTGCTCTCGGAAAAATCGCGACCACCGACCAGCGCCCGGATGCCACCGGTGCGGTTGTCGATCACCGTGAGTGCGCCCTGCAAATACGGCGTGTCCTGCTCTTCGGCTTTTGCTTCCGAGGAAAAGTCCGCTTTTTTCGGATGTTTGTAGCCGGGACGCGCCTCGACTTTCGTGAGTTGCACGTTGATCGAACTCTCGGCCACCTTTTGCAGGGCCGGATCGAGCGTGGTGTAGATTTTCATGCCGCCGTCCTGTCGCTGATCGTCGGTCAGCAGGTCATCCAATTCCCGCCGCACCAGGTCCATCGCGTAATTCTCCTGCGCAGAAAACGGCCGCTTTTTGGCCAGAGTGATGGGCACGGCCTTCGCCGCAGTCGCCTCTTTCGCGGAGATCTTTTCGACCTTCGCCATGCGCTCGAGAACCATATCCCGTTCGTGCAGGGCGCCCTTGAGATTGCGGAAGGGCGAGAAATACGACGGCGCGCGGATGATTCCCGCGATCATCGCCGACTCCCCGAGGGTCATGTCCGCGGCCTTTTTCCCAAAATACGTCTGGCTCGCCGTCTCGATGCCATAGACCGAGGCGCCGAAATAAATGCGGTTCACGTAGGCTTCGAGGATCTCGTCCTTCGCATACTCCTGCTCGATGCGGGCGGCGACGAACGCCTCCAACAACTTGCGATGGATGCTCTTTCGCGAGCCGAGCCCTTCTGGAAAGCTGTTGCGCGCGAGTTGCTGGGTGAGCGTACTCGCGCCTTCCTTCGCCGAACCCGCGGTCAGATTGCGCAGCACCGCCCGCGCGATGCCGATCGGATCGACGCCGCGGTGTTTGTAAAAGCGCGCGTCTTCGCGGGAAAGAAGAGCCTGCACAAAGAAGGGCGAAACTTCCGAAAGCTTGACCGTCACGCGATTCTCGCCCTGGAGCCGCGAATAGATCTTCCCGTCCATATCCAGCACCGTCGAACGCTCCGCCATGTCCTGCACCTTGCGCAGATCGAAAGACGACGCCCAGAATCCGTAGACCAGACAGACGAGCAGCACGATCGCCGCCGCGCCGATGCCCAGCCAGAGTTTCCAGCGTGAGCGCGAGCGGGCGGCGCGAGCGCCGGATTTGTTTTTGTTCTTTGCGGTCCTAGCCACTCGCGAACTATTCAGTATTGCCGCGCGACGACAAGCGCGCGGTCTTGCCCGCTCCCGCTCCTGCTCATGCGCATCGACATCCTCACCCTTTTTCCCGCCATCGCCGCCGCCCCGCTGGCCGAAAGCATGATCGGCAAAGCTCAGCAACGCGACCTGGTGCAAATCCAGACGCACAATCTGCGCGATTGGGCGCGCGACAAACACCGCACGACCGACGACGCCCCGTACGGTGGCAGTCAGGGCATGGTCATGAAGTGCGAACCGATCTTCGAGGCCGTGGAAAGCCTGCGCACTCCCGAGAGCCGCGTCATTCTGATGTCGCCCGGCGGCCGGCGCTTCACCCAGAAACTCGCCGAAAGCTACGTCCGGCTGCCTCACCTCATCCTGCTCTGCGGGCACTACGAAGGCATGGACCAGCGCGTCCTCGATCACCTCGTGGACGACGAAATTTCGATTGGCGACTACGTCCTGACCAACGGCGCGCTCGCCGCGGCGGTCGTGACGGACGCGATTGTGCGACTCCTCCCCGGCGTCCTCGGCGACGACAAAAGCGCGCCCGATGACAGCTTCTCCAGCGGGCTGATCGAGGGGCCGCAATACACCCGGCCAGTCGAATACCGCGGCTGGCGGGTGCCCGACATTTTGCTCAGCGGGAACCACGGAGCGATCGCCATCTGGCGCCGCTCTCAGGCCCTCGAAAAGACACAGCGCATCCGCCCTGATTTGCTGTCCTGAAGCTACTTACGCTTCTTTTAATGCATTCTTCGTTCTTACTTTTCCGCGCCAGGATGCCTGATCTTCAGCGGCCATTTTTCGTCGTTCTCGCGGCCGTCTTCGTCACGAGTTGCGCCACGCCAGCGGTGACCTCCCCCGCCCTTCGGGCGCGTCTCCAACCAGAGTGGATCGCCTCCGCCGAGCGCGTCCGGAGTGGCGACCGCACGATCTATTACCGCGGCCAAGCTCGCGCGTCGGCACGGAATGCAGGTGCGTATTGGTCCGGCACAGTTCGCGGCGAAATCCTCGCGCTCGATCCGCAAATGGCCATCATCATTCCCGCCGGAACACTCACCCTCGGGCCGGATCAAGGCTTGGCGATTACCGGGCCGCAGCAAATCGTCACCTCGGACGCGCCCGCCTGGAAACATCTGCTTCAGCCGTGACGCCAGTCCCCGTTTGCCAAGCGCGGCACCCTTCCGTTACATCACTCGCATGAAGGACGAAATGATATTGGTCGTGCGCCGCACTCTCTTTGACGAACTGGGCGCATTCCAGGGACTGAACTTTGAGATCGACCGCTATTTGCCGGCGCTGCTCGCGCGGGAACACAACTTCTTCACGCCGCGCCCGCCCGCAGAGACGGACCCCTCCTTGAAGCAAATCATCCCGTATGTGCTGCTCGTTCACGAGGGCCGCGTGCTGCACTATGTGCGCGGCAAGAAGGCCGGCGAGCAGCGACTCGTGGCCAAAGGGTCGATCGGCATCGGCGGCCACATGAACGATCACGACGAGGGGCTTTTTGCCCTCGATCGCGCGGCTTATGATGCGGCTGTCCAGCGGGAAGTCGGCGAGGAATTGCGCCTCGGGGCGCGCTACAAAAATCGGGCCGTCGCGCTGCTCAACGACGACGCAAACGAAGTAGGCCGCGTCCATCTGGGCGTCGTCCATATTTTCGAACTGGAAACACCCGACGTCCAAAAAGGCGAGGCCATGATCACCGAACTGCAGTTTCTCGACCGGGCGCAGCTCGCGGCGCGGCGCGACAACCTCGAGAGCTGGTCGCAGATCTGTTTCGATCATCTCGATGCCCTCCTCGCGGCGGCAGCGCGCTGATTTCGATGGAAATCCTCAGCCGCATCCTCGAAGGCGCCGTCACCGCCGGGGCATCGGACGTGCATCTCAAGCCCGGCGCGCCGGTGATCTTTCGGATCCGCGGCGAGTTGGTGCCGGTCGAAGCTCCGCAACCCACCGCCGAATGGCTGGGCTCGGTTCTCGCCCAGATCGTGCCGGAGCATCTCCGCGAGCGACTGGCCCTCGAACATGAAGTGGATTTCGCCTACGCGGCGCCGGGACTCGGACGTTTCCGCGCCAACGTGTTTCAGCAACGCGGCGGTTATGTCGTGGCGTTGCGGCTGGTCAAGGGCCTGCTGCGGACCTTCGAGGAACTGCACCTGCCGCCGATCGTCCGCCGCATCGCCGAGATTCCGCACGGTATCGTCCTCCTGACCGGAGCGACCGGCTCCGGGAAGTCCACCACGCTCGCGGCGATGATCGAACACCTCAACGTGACGGCGCGGAAACACATCATCACGCTGGAGGATCCGATCGAATATCTCTTCGAGGACAAGCAATCCGTCATCGAGCAGCGCGAAGTCGGGCTGGATACGGCGAGCTTTGCCAGCGGCTTGAAAAACGTTCTGCGACAGGACCCGGACGTGATTGTCATCGGCGAGATGCGTGATTCCGCGAGCGTGGCCGCGGCGATCAGCGCGGCCAATATCGGGCACCTCGTCATCGCCACCCTGCACACCGTGGACGCCGCAAAATCAGTGCAGCGGATCCTCGAGTTTTTCGCGGGCGCCGACCGTGAACCCGCTCGACAACAGCTGGCCAACACCCTGCACGCCGTGGTCTGCCAGCGCCTCGTCCGAACCCCGGCGGGCGACCTTCTTCCGGCGGTGGAAATCCTCTTGAACACGGGGAGCGTGGAGAAATTGATCCACGCCGGACATCTCGAGAAATTGCCCGCCGCGATCGAACTCGGCACCGGCGACGGCATGCAAACCTTCGATCAGGCGCTCTACGATCTGGCGCAATCCGGCACCATCTCGCAGGCAGAAGCCCTGGCGAATTCACCCACGCCAGAAGCCTTGAAAATGCGCTTCCAAGGCGTGGTCTTGAACGAGACGCGGCGCATCCTCAGCGCCCGCGGTTAAGTTTTACTCAGGCCACCGCGCGGTCCTGCTGGGGGGGCATGTTCCAGCCAGAGACCAACTCGACTTCGATCCCGCGCGCGAGCAGCGCAGCGAGACAGATGGCTATCGTCGCGGAACGCGAGATCGATGGAGGACGCTTCCCAAAAGCCGCCAGCCAGACCCCATTCTCGCGCCGGACGTGAAAACCGTCGGCATCCCCGCTGAGCTGCGCGACCACTTCCCAGGCGAGGCTCAAGTCCGAGGAATAAGCGCGGAATTCCTGCACCTCGGTCAGCGAACTGTGCGAGCGTGCGTCTTTGGGGATGAACTCCTGGAAATACGGATCACGCATCGCTTCCAGCGCCTCCTCGACGGAGTCGAAACGCAGGCAAACCTCCTGCTCCTCCCAAAAAATTTGGGGGGCTTCCTTGGTCAGATATTTGCCAACCAAAGCGTCCAATTCCTTGAGACTCGCGATCCGGAGCCGCTCCATATTGGGGTCTGTCCTCATATAAACGTCCTTACCGCGCAATCTGTAACGCGATCGTGACCTGAGCGGGAAGCAAAACTTTCGCCAAACCTACCGCCGGCTCATCCGCAAAAAGAGCCATCCGCCCAAGGCGATGCACAGGACGTTCGGCACCCACATCAACAGATGCGGATACCACGCCGGATTCTCGCGGACGCCGTTGGCGATGATGATGAAAAAGAAATAGGTCACGGCGACGATCAGGCTGAGCAGGAAACCCACGGAGGTTTCCTTGCGATGCGCGGTAATGGCCAGCGGCACACCGATCAGCGCGAAGGCGAAGGACGCGAGCGAGAACGAAAATCGTTTGCTCATCTCGGTGCGGGTCGCGGAAATCTCCGCGCGGCGCTCCTTCTCCGTCATCTGCGACCGCCGTTCATCGGCGTCCAAACGCTCCAGCAACTCGCCCGCGGTCATGCTGCCAATCCCCTTGCCGCGCTTCTTGCTGCCCTGCAGCTTTTCGAGCGAGATCGGCAGGGTCGTTTCCTGCATGGTGATGCCCTGCCGGATCTTCATCAGGTTATCGACGTCTTCATCGTCGCGCTGTTCGTAGCGTGCGTCGAAGATGTGGAGGAGAAGCTCCTTTTTTTCGCGGTCGGTTTCGAGAAGACCGCGGTGGGCGAAGATGACCTGCACAGCCTCGTCGTCATCGTTCAATTGATAGACCAGCAGATTGAACAACTCCGCGCCTTCGTTGCGCTCGACGTAGATTTTATTGCCGGGAAAGGAGTCGATGATCTTGTCGCTGCCGAACATCGCCATCGGGTTGCTGGTGGCGATGTTGTAAAGCGCCTCCTTCATCTTGGCCTGGGCCTTGGGCGCGACGTCGAGATTGATCCACAGGCACGCGCCCACGCAAGCGATGGCCAGGGCCAGCACCGAAGCGCAGATGCGCGGAATACTCACGCCATTGGCGCGAAAGGCGATAAGTTCGTTCTCCGCGGACATCTTGCCGAAGACGAGCAGGACGGCCGTCAGGAAGCCCCATGGAATGGTGAAGGCGAGCGAGAACGGGAGGATGTAGGCGAGGAAGCTCAGGACGAGTTCCAGCGGCGTGTCGTTCCGCACGAGCAACTCGAGGAGTTGCTTGAAAACATTGCCCAGTACGAGCACCACGCTCAGCACCGTCACGGCCAGCGTGGAAGTCAGGAGCAACTGCCAGCCGACGTAGCGATCGATCAATTTCACAGGCGGCAGATACTTCGCGGCGCTTCTCGCCGTGGCAAGCAGTTTGCCCGGCGGGCATTTAGTCCCATCACGCGCCGATGGCCTTCGCAGTCCCGCCCGGGGCTGGTGCAGCAGTGCGCGGAAGCGGCTCCGACGACGGGGCCGAACCGAACCAACTCCGCCAGCCTTCGCGTAATTCCAGGAGCAGCCATTGCGCGGCGGCGGTGGCCACGCGCGGAAGGTCCTTCGGGCTGATTGAAAAACTCTGGAAAAGATATTGTTGCGCCGAGTTCGCCTCGCCCCATTTGCGCCGCTGGCGGCGGACCCTCGCGATCGCGGCGAACCGCTGGTTGTAGAACCGCATGAAGCGATGAACCGGCGTGGACACGGCTGGCGAAAACGGCGGAATGGCCAGGGCCTTCGCACCGTATTTGAAAGGCTGCGAGACAATGCCCAGATAATAGAGGCCGAGGTCCATCCGGAAGGCCAGGCGCATCAAATCGTATTCGCCGAGGTATTCGTATTTGTCTTTGTAGATCGCCTCGAACCACCGGTGATAGCTGCGGACGAACGCGACATTGTGATTTTCGATCAACGGCGCCAGCGGTTCGCCGCGGCGCTGCGCGGCGATGAGCGCGACGGTCGCGGTCGTGGTGAAGGAAATCCAGTCCATGCCCGGGCTGTAGAGCGGATCCAGAAAGGCGGAAGCATCACCGACGAGCGCAAAACCGTCGCCGGCAAAAGTGCGCGTGCAATACGGCAGATTCTTGCGCCAATGCGCATCGCCTTCGATCCACTCCGCAGCGGCGAGCATCTCCCGCGCGACCGGATGTTGATTGAGAAAATCGCGGAGACGGTCGCCCACTGTCGCTTCGCCCTGCGGAAAGGAGACCAGCCGCTGATCGAAAACCACGCCGACGCTGACGTCACCGCCCTTGAGCGGAATCCACCAACTCCACCAACCGTCGCCCACGATGTGATTCGTCGCCGTGTTGCGCGAACCGAAGCAGCGCGCCGCCCAGTCGGGAAACCTCCCGGCCAACTCACGCCCGTCCCAATCCTTCACCCCTCGCCAGCGCGCCCATGCAGAAGCCGTCGGGTGCGCGGTGTTCGCTTCCAGCCAGCCTTCCTGCCGCGCGAGCAACGCCGCCACCCCCGAAGCGTCAAGCACCCAGCGGCACCGAATCGTCTCGCTCTCCGCTCCGACCTTGACGTCCACCTCCTGCTCGCCACCCGGCGAAAGCCGCACTTTCGTCACCTGCGCCGGCCGCCGCAGTTCTGCGCCGGCCGCAACCGCGCGCCGCAGCACCTCTTCATCGACCACCGCCCGATCAAGCTGCCACGAAGGCAGGCGCACGTGATATTTCGGCCCGATCTCACTCGAATCCGCGAGCGTCTCCGTCGCCTCGTTCGCAAACCAAAAACGCATCCCCTGTTTGACCAGATGATGTTCGTTCAGATGCTGCGTAAGCCCCAGCACGCGCCCCAAAAAATAGCCGCTGATCTCGACCGTCGCCTCGCCCACACGCCGGCCAAATTGCGGCGCCCGTTCGACGACCAGCACCCGCAAATCCGGAAATTCCCGGAGCAGGAGCGTGGCGGAAGCCGCGCCCGCGAGCGATCCGCCGATAATTACGACATCGTAAGACATGCGGCACAAATCTGGGCGCACTGCCGGCCAACGCCAACTGAAATTTATTTCGATTGCACCCGCACTACCTCCCGTCGAAACGTCCACTCCACCGATGCGCCGCCTGCTTTTCTCCCTCCTGCTTCTGTCCGTCGTCCCGCTCTCCTCAGCCGCGGCCCCGCTCGATCTGGCGCCGGTCAAAAAATGGATCGCTCGGCAGGAGGAGTTGCGCACCGTCCAGGCCGATTTCACCCAAACCCGCGCCCTCCGCGCGCTGCGCAGTCCCGTGACCAGCCCCGGCCGGTTGATCTTCGCCACCCCGAGCCTGCTCCGCTGGGAACTGGGCGATCCCGCCAAAACCGTCGTCCTGCGCAAAGGCGACACCTACTGGCTGATCCAGCCGGCGAAAAAGAAAGCGCTGCGCCTCTCCGCAAATAGCATCGGGCAGGAAGGAGGCGCCAAAGGGTTTGCCATGATGGAATTCCCGCTGGCCAAAGACTTCGCCGACTTTCAAAAAAAGTTCGAGATCCTCGACGTGAAGATCGACGGCTCGACCTGCCATCTCGCGATCCTGCCGAACGATGCGCAGGCCAAGAAATTCCTCAGCGCGCTGAAGATCACCTTCGATACCCGCAACGGCCACATGCTTTCCATGGAAATGGTCACCCGCGAAGGGTCCTCGATGCGCAACGAATTCTCCAACGTCCGGACGAACGAGAAACTCGATCGGCGCGTGTTCGAGTATGACCTGACCGGTTTCGAGGTCACGGAAGAGAAAAAGTAGCGGCGGCGTTTTCGGCTCATGCGCTTCAAAGTCCGTTGGATGCTGCTTGCGGTGGCCGCGGCCGTCTTCATCGCCACCGGTCTGTCTCGGATCAGCTTCAATGTCGATATCCTCAAGCTGCTGCCCACCCACCTGCCGCAGGTCGAAGGACTGTCTCTATTTCTCGAACATTTCGCGCAGCCGAATGAACTGATCGTCACGATCGAAGCCGGCACTTCCGAGGCCGCCGAAGCCGCGACCGAAACGTTGGCCGCGCATTTTGCCAAACAAACTTCGCTGGTCAAACGCGCCGTCGCCCGCGCGCCGTGGGAAAGCAATCCCTCCGAGTTTGCGGAACTGCTCGCCTTTCTCCTGCTCAATCAACCGCCCGAAAAAGTCCGCGAAATCACCGCGCGCCTCGCCCCGGAAAAAGCCGCCGCGACGCTTCAGGACACCCTCGAAAAACTGACCGACTCCATTTCGCCACAGGAGGTCGCACTCCTCAGCTACGACCCCTACAACCTCGCCGGCACGCTCGCCGAATCCGGCTTGATGTCCGGCGCGCAGCAGTCGGAATTCTCCTCCGCCGACGGCACCTTCCGCGTGATTTACCTCGAAGCCGCGCAGCCTTTCTCCAACTACAAGGCGAACATCGCATGGATGCAGGAGATCAAAAAGGTCGCCGCCGCCGCGGCGCTACCTGCAGATGTGCGCCTCGGCTTCACCGGCGAGCCCGCCTTCGTCGCCGACATCTCCGGCAGCATGGAGTGGGATATGCGGTCGTCCGGTTTCGTCACGCTGCTCATCATCGCGCTGATTTTTTGGGCGTGTTACCGCCGGTTGCGACCGCTCCGCGATTTGCAGGCCATGCTCGTCCTCATTTTTCTGCTCACGCTGGCCACGGCTGGAGTTTTTCTCAGCGAACTGACCGTCATCGGCGTCGGCTGCGCGGCGATCATGATCGGCCTGAGCGTCGATTACGGTTACTTCGTGTATCAACGCTCGCTCGGCCATCACGGCACCGCCCGCGAGTTGCAAAAGCTCTGCGTGCAAAACATCGCCTGGACTTCCACCAGCACCGCCGCCGTTTTCTTCTCGCTCAATCTCAGCAGCCTCCCCGGCCTTTCCCAACTTGGGAATCTCGTCGGCATCGGCGTAATCATCGGGGCGCTGGTCATGCTCACGATCTTTGCCCCGCTCACCCTGCGCTTTCATCATGAGGAAAGCGCGCGGCCACCGTCGGTCATCGAGCGCCTCTTCGAGTCGCCGCGTTTTCTCCGCGCGGGCTTTTGGTTGTCCGTGGCGATGGTCCTCGTCCTCGTCGGCACGCTCGTCGTGAAAGGTCTACCGGGCATGGATTTCTCCGCCCGCACGCTCCGCCCCCGGGTCAGCGACGCCTACACCGCGCTCGATCGCCTCCAAGAGCGGCTGATCAGCGACCGCGATCTACTCAGCCTGATCGTCCGCGGCCAGAGCGAAGACGAAGTGCTTGCGCGGCTGCGCACCGCCGACGCGAAACTGGCCGCCGCCAAGGCCCGCGGGGAGATCGCGAGCTTTCGCACCGCGCTGCCGGTCTGGCCCGGGGCCGAAAACCAGCGCATCAACCTCCCCGCGCTCCAGCCGCTGCTTGCCGAACTCCCCCGGCTCCAGCAGGCCGCACTCGACGCCGGTTTCAAGGAGGAAGCCTTCGCCCTGACCTCCGCGATTGTGAGGCAATGGTCGGCGTGGTCCGTGCAGTCGCCGCCCATCTGGCCGGCGAACGAAACCAGCCGCTGGATTTTCCGCCGCATCGCCAGCCGCGGCGACGGGGAATTCCTCGCCATGGGCATGATCCAGCCCGTCGCCGGCCACGAGGATGCAATCACTGCCAACGTGCAAGGCGACGGCACCTGGCTCGTCAGTTGGGGCCAACTCGGTCGGGAATTGAAGCGCGTCATCCCCGCCGAATTTTTCCGGCTCATCATGGTCCTCGCCGCCATTTTCCTCGTTATCGTCAGCATCGGTTTTCGCAGCGTTCGCGCCGTCGCCCTGTTCGTACTGACCACCGGACTGGTCCTTATCTGCCTTGCGGGAGCCATGTCGCTTTTCGGCATGACGTGGAATTTTTTCAACCTCGCCGCGCTGCTCCTCCTGCTCGGCACCGGCACCGACTACAGCATCCTCCTGCTCCTCGCGCTGAAGAGGAACGGCGGCGACGCGCCCGCCGCCCAGCGGGAACTCAGCCTCGTCATCTGCCTCTGCGTCTCCTCCGCCGCCGCGGGCTTCGGCACGATCAGTTGGGCCAACCACGCCGGCCTCGCCAACCTCGGCCTGACCTGCGCGATGGGGCTCCTCATCGACGCACTCATCTCGCTCTTCCTGCTGCCGCACGCGTGGGCTTTGCTGCATCAGCGGCGCAACTAGCGGGCCTCCCGCCTGGAAACCCGGCATTGTTTCCGGGAAAATTTCACACAAAGGAAACGAACGGAAACCGCCGGACGCTGTTCCAATCGATGCCCCACATGAGTTACGCCATCAAGACCCGCGGCCGCATTGGCCAGGATATTCAAGCCCTCGCGCAGAAGGAACTGACGCGCACCATCGAGGCCTTTCAGGCGCTCGACGCCACCACCGTGGCCAGTCTGGCGCACGACATCCGCAAGCGCCTGAAAAAATTGCGGGCATTGATTTCGCTCCTGCGCCAGCCCCTCGGAAAAAAGGCGTATCGACTGGACGACACTGCGCTGCGGGAGGCGGGACGAGGCCTGGCGGCAGTGCGCGACGCCCAGATTTTGATCAAGACGTTGCAACAATTGCAGCGGCGCTTTTTTTCGGGGAAAACTCCCGTGGCGCTGCGCCCGCTGCGGGAAGCACTGCTCCGCCACGAGCAGGAGTGCACCGCGGCGCTGCTCGATTCGGTCACGCTCCAAAAGAGCATCGTGGCGCTCGAAGCCTCGCAGGTCCGCGCCGCGGATTGGCCGATCAAGGACTACGGCTGGAAGGAACTGCGGCAGGCGCTCAAACGCAGTTATCGGCGTTCGCGGGAAAGTTATCTGCAAGCGCGCGAAGTCCCGAGCGCTGCGCACCTGCATCGCTGGCGCAAGCGGGTCAAAGATCTGTGGGCGCACGTCCGCCTCATTCAGCGCATTTGCCCGGCGCTGATGGAGGAACTGGCTCAAGACTTCAAGGTGCTCGGCGAATTTCTCGGCAACGATCATGACCTCGTGGTGCTGCGGGCGGATTTGGAAAAGCGCTTCGAAACACGCGACCATGCCCCCGCCGTGACCACGTTTCTCGACCTCCTCGATTTGCGGCGCGACGAACTGCTCGACGCCGCGTTCGACCTCGGCGAACGGCTCCACACCGATGCGCCCGCGGAATTCGCCCGCGAACTCGACGCGCTCCGCGCCGCCAGTCGCGAACGGAAGCGCAAAGCAAAAAAGCTGACCACGCATTTGAGCTCCGCGGCGTGAACCTCAGCGCGGGTGGCCACAAAGGAACAGGTAGCTATTGAACGGCCTCCACCTCCAAAGCGGGCGGACTTCGCAGGAAAAACCTCGCGCAGCGAGAAAGCGAATAACCCCAGGCGCAGCCGACATCCAGCACCGGCAGCACCGAATGCTGGAGCGCTTCGCAGTCCGCCGCATAGAGGGGGTCGCTGCGCGATATTCCCCGCACGTAGCCCTGCCGCCAGCGCCCCTCGAAGTGCCGTGCGATGCGCTCGATCACCCTTTAGCGAATGGCGAGCGCGAGCGGATCGGCTTTCCAGATGCCGTGTCGGGACATGAACTTCAGGACGTTGCGCGGATAGGCCGCGGTGGTCGTCGCGCCCGAGGCCATGGAGGCGATCAGGCGGTTGAAATACCATTTCATGCCATTACTGATCCGGCCCGGATACTCCCGCTCGAAATGCGCCCCGGTCTCATACATGGCGAACATTTTGCCGTCGTAAAAATACTCGATCAGCTCCATCCACGCCTTGATCAGCTTGCGCATCTCACGCTCGTACGCCGGCAGGTTGTCGAGACTTTCGCTGAGCACTTCCGCGGAATGCAGCGCCAGCCACATGCCGGGCGAAAGCATCGGATCGACGAAGCCGAACGCATCGCCCGTCATGACCCAGCCCGGACCGTGGCCGCGCTCGGAAATGAGCTGGTAGTTCGTATAAACGGCCACGTCGCTGATCCGGCGCCGCGCTTTGCCGGCATCGGAAAGTTGCGCATCCCGCTCGATGGCCGCTTCCAGCCGCTCTTCCGGCGTGTTGCCAAGTTTCGCCGCCTCGTCCTTGTTCAAAACGATGCCGACCGAGAGCCGTCCGGGCAGCGGGATGCGCCAGCTCCAGCCTGCGTGGTCCATCCGCCCGATGATGACCTGCCCGAGGGGCGGACGCTCCATGAAACCTTCGTAATGCGCAAAGTAAGCCACGTCCTTGCGCGGCCCCAGTTGCGCGGGAATCTCCAGCGTCCGCGCGAAGAGCCGGCTGCGCCCGGTGGAATCGACGATCAGGTCCGGCTGCCGGCCCTGCAGCCACGGGGCTTGCGCGAGCGTTTCATCGGCGAGCTTGATTCCGTCACTGCCGGACCGCTCTACCTTCGCGCGGGCCTTCACCCGTCTGGCGCCGAGTTCGTCGGCGCGCTCATCAAAGAGCCGGTCGAAAGCCGGTCGCGGAGCATTGTAGGCGTAGGTCGGCAGCACGCCTTCCACGGACTCGAAGCAAAAATCGATTTCGTAATCCCGCCCGAAAGTGAACGACACGCCCGGCTTGTATTGGCAGACGGCGGCGACCCGGTCTTCGATGCCGAGCTTGCGCAGCACGGGAATGATCGAGGGGATCAACGATTCGCCCACGACCAGGTCCGGCCGGCGTCCATCGTCGAAAATCGTCACCTCCACACCCTTCATCGCGAGGAGTGAGGCGAGCGTGCCGCCCGACGGGCCGCTGCCGATGATGCCGACAGTTTGAATGCGTTTTTTCATCGTTGGATTTTCCCGCTGGGCGTGAGCGGAACGCTCGCCACCAGACGGAATTCGAGCGGGACTTTATAGCGGGCGAGCGCGCCGCGGCAATGCGCCGCAAGGACCGAAATTTTCGGTGGATTGCCGGGATCGCGCGCGACGATCTCGGCGACCGGAACGGCGCCAAAACGCGCATTCGGTTTTCCAAACACCCGCGCCCGCTCCACCGCCGGAAGTTCGCTGAGCACCGCTTCGATCTCCTCGGGAAAACATTTGAGCCCGCCGACATTGATCACCGAATGGCCGCGCCCGAGGAGGTGAAAATCGCCATCTCCATCGACCTCCGCGAGGTCGCCCGTGCGAAACCACCCGTCTTCCAAAATCTCCGCGCGGAGCCGCCACGGGTGCAGATAGGCGTCGAGCATGCCCGGCCCGCGGACCAAGAGTTCTCCCTCCCCGCGCACCTCGGCGGCGTAATCCGGCAGCGGCTGGCCGACCGCCATCGGCTTCTCTCGCGCCCGCGCGAGATTGAGCAGCGGCAAGCCGACTTCGATGATCCCCAGCCCCTGTGCGAGCGGCCGCCCGAAGCGCTCGTCAAAAGCGTGCGCCGTGGCCAGCGGCAGCGTGGCCGCGGTGGAAACGGCGAGCCGCAGCGAAGGCCAGGCGCGACCCGAGCCCTCCGCCGCGAGCAGCGCGTGATGAAACGGCGCGCCGTAAAGCACCGTGCCGCGATGCGTCGTCGCGGCGGTCAGCACGTCTTCGGCAAGGTGCGAATTTTCGATCACGGTCGTCGCCCCATGGAGCAGATAGAGCAAGATCGAGACGGCGAAGTGGTGCGCCATCGGCAGGATCCACACGACGCGATCCGCCGGGCCGATGCCGAGTCCGCGGTTGGCGGCAGTCACCCGCGCGAGCAGGCTTTCGTGCGAGAGGACGATGCCTTTGCTCGTGCCCGTCGTTCCGGAGCTGAAGCGGATGAACGCTGGATTGAGCCCGGCCAGCGCGGCGGGATCAAACGCCAGGTCTCCCACCGGAACGGTGCGCACGAGGCCCGCCGCATCGACGATCGCGCCCACCCCGGTTTCGCGAATCACCCGCTCCCGTTCGCGGGCGGAAAGTTCGCTAGCGATCGGTACGAGGCATTTGCCCGCCCGGACAATCGCCAGCGCGAGCACGATGTGCGCGATGCCGTTCGGGCAATCGAGCGCCACGCGTTCGGCGGCCGTCGCGGCCATCGTCCGCGCCGCCACCTCGGTCCGCTCAATCAACTGGCCGTAGCTGACTTCTTCGCCTTCGCCGATCAAGGCAATCGCCCGGCGATCCGCGTTCTGAAAAATGTGTTCGACGATGTTCATCGGGCGAGTTTTCCGCGCGCGGTGTTCACCGCATCGGCGGTCACGTCACTCCCCATCACTTGCAAAGCCGCGGCCAATCCGGCCGCTTCTCCTGTGGCCAGACAAGTGCCGATCACCCGGACCGACGCCTGGGCCTCGTGGCTGCAGGAGATGCAGCGGCCCGCCATAAAAAGCGCGGCATCAGCGCGGGCGCGCAGCGCTCCGAGAGGGATTCCGCACGGCTGATTCCCGTTCGGGTAACGCAGGCGCGGGCCGGTCGCGGTCTCGCGCAATTCCATCGGCCAGGCGGACAACGCGACTTGATCCGAAAACTGCGCACCGTTTTCCACGTCCGCCGTCTCCAGCCGCGCGCGCCCGATGATCCGCCGACTCTCGCGCACTCCCGCACGGCTCGGCCACGCCGCCACATAGCTGCGCTCGAAACCGTCCGCTTCGCCGCGGAGAAAATCCGCCAGCCGCCCGGCCAGCTCGCGCCCTTCGATTTCCACGCGGGTCAGGCATGCGGCATCCAGCGGATCAAAGCCCGGCCCGCCCGCGAGATCGATCGTCACAAACGCTTCGCCCTCCTGCACGCTGGCCCGCAGGTGCGCCCCCATCGCCGCACCCGGCAGGCGTCCCGTTTGAACCGCGCGCCCGATCCGCTGCGCGAGCCGCAACCGCGCGTCATCGCCGAGGCTCGAGCCGGCCACTCCCGCGAGTGCGAAAATGAACGCCGGCCGTTGGAGCCGCGCACCGTCCGCCATTTCACAGGGAGCACCGCGGAGGGTCGCCAGCGCGGCATCGCCCGTGGCATCCACGAAGACCCGGGCCCGCACCTCTTCCGACTGTCCGCGGCAGCTCAGCGTCGTAAATTCACCCGCCGCCGCAATCTCTGTATGGAGACGCAACTCGAGTCCCGGCGTTTCGCGAACGATGGTGTCCGCCAGTTGCGCGAATGCCGCGGGACGCTGGAGCAGCACCTCGACGCGCCCCATGCGAACCGGTCCGCTGGCGCCACCTCCGGCGACCGATCGCGCGGAAAATTCCGCGGCAAAACCTTCGTTCGCAAGTTCCGGCGGTTGCGTGCCATCGCCCAGCCGATAGAGCCCGCAGATCGAATGCACCAGCGCCGCGGAAGCCATGCCACCGAGCACCCCGTGGCGCTCGACGAGTAGCGTGCGCGCCCCCAGCCGGGCGGACGCCACCGCCGCGGCGAGTCCGGCGCTGCCACCGCCCGCGACGAGGACGTCACAGTCCATGCAGCAACTCCGGTCGCGGTGTTCCGAACAAATCCTCCATCACCTGCCCCATCATCACCGTGCGTTCCTCCAGCGTCAGACAGCCTTCCCGCCAGGCCAGCGTGACATTCACCCGCCCGTCGCGTTCGCAGAAAAACAGCCCGGTGCCCGGCGGCACCGCAAAGCACGGCAGGTGGTAGGCGTTGATGATCTTCCCTCCGCCGAAATCGATCAGCTCCGGCGCAAACAGCCCGGTGTGCGAATGATAGAACGAAGCGATCTCGCCCTTGAACTGCCAGCGCACGACCCGCATGAACAGCCACGACGGCAGCCGCATCATCACATCGAGCACGGCAAGAAACGATTCGTCGAGCCGGGCGCGAGTCATATCGGAAAACTGCTGCTTCATGGCCCCGGCACAAGCTTCGATGGTGCCGAGATGCTGGCGCTGCTCGCCGAAAAAAAAGATCGAGACGTGGTTGTGAAAAAGCGGGCCGCGGGCGCCACGTTTGCGCATCTGCACCGGGACGCTGGCCACGTACCCACGCGGTGCCTGGCCGCGATGGCGGAAGACGCGGTCGTGCGCCCGCGCCGCGCAGGCGACGTAGAAGGCCATCGGAAAAAGCGCCCCCACCAGTCCCGCGACCCGCTGCGTCAGCCTCTGCGAGTCCTCCGTGGAGAGCGTGAGATTCCAATAATGCCCGCGACCGGCACGCGGTTGTGGGCCGCTGAGCGACGGCGCGCCGATCTTCGCCAGCGCTTCGAGATGCGCCACGGCTGCTTTCGTCTTCTTCAGCTTTTCGCTCCACGGCTGCACCCGCGGCGGCGGCTCCGGCGTTTCGCAGGCGAGATCGACGCCGTCGCACAGCCGCCCGAGTTCCGCGAAGACCAGTTCCGCGCCTTTGCCGTCGATCAGTAAATGCGACCACGAAAGGGCGACGAGCGCCCGCCCATTGCGAAGTTCGATCACGTCGAGCCGTGCTTTGAAATCGATGCCGTCCACCGCGAGCGGCTCGGACATGGAGCGATGCAACCGCTCCGGCACATCCGCGATCTCTGCGCCTTCGGCAAGCACACCGGGCCCTCCGGCCTCCCGCCACAGACCGAGCGGCAAGCCCCGCGCCGGCGGTTCGGGCACTTCCCAGAAGGGCAGCAGCGTGCACCAATTCCGCCGCAGGCGTGCGACCAGGCGCGGATGTTTTTGCACCAGGCGCTCCAAGCCGGCGCGCACTTTGGCCACATCGGGGACCCGGTCGAGCTCGAGCACGGATTGCGTGACGTGCCGCCCCTGCCCCGTGCGCTGCATGAAGTCATCATGCGCCAGCAAAAAACAATCGGTGACCCGCACCGGAAGCCGCGCCACGCGTCGGGCCGCGGGAGCCATTAACCCTCCGTCGAAGCCGCGGCGTGAGCGCGGATGAGTCGGGCGACACCCTGCACGGTGCTGAAATTCTGCCGGGTTAGGTCGCGCTCAGGGAGGGCCACGCCGTACTCCTCTTCGATCAGGATCAGGAACTGCATGATGGCCATCGAATCGAGCCCGGAGTCGTAGAGATCGCTGTCGGCGTCAAAGCCGGGTTGGGTTTCGAGGAGGCGCTCGCTGACGAGGCGGACGAGTTGTTGTTCGAGTGGTTCCTGCTGCGGAATCGGTTGCGTGGCCATCAGTTGCGCGCGGTGCTTAATGGAAGCCTCCGGCTCCGTCAAGGCGCCAATTCCAAGAGCGTCGCGCGATTCGCCGCAGCCGTGGCAGCGTCAAGTTCCACACAGCGAACGCCGGTTTTAGCCGGGTTCCACAAGGTTGGCCGGGGTGCAGCGTCCGCAGGAAGAGAAGGCGTTTGCCGGCCCGGCCGGCGAGATCGGTTTTCAGGCGCAACAATTTCGTCGCAAACGATCTTGGTGGGAAAGAACCCGTCCGGACTCCGCCCGGCGGGCGTGCTCCAGGTCGAGAGCGCAGATCCGCAGGGTATTGGAGAAAACGACGCCCATGAAAATGGCGCGCGAACCGGTGGAGCACCGCTAGATGAGTTGTTCGTCGCCGGGAATCACGAAGGAATAACCGCGGGTGCGCAATTCATCGATGACTCGCAAGATGGCTTCATTGCTGCGCGCGCGGCCTTCATGCAGCAGCACAATCGCGCCCGGCGAAACGCTCCGGCCGACGCGCCGCGCGACCGCTTCGGGGTTGCAGGAGACCCCGTCGTGACCCCGCACGCTCCAGCCCACGAACCGCATCCCGCGGTGCACCAACGTGGGTTGGAGAAAGAGATTCTTCAGCCCCACGGGCGAACGAAACCAACGGAGCGCCGCCACTCCCGCGCGCTGCAACGCTTCGTTGCAGGCGTCGATTTCCGCCCGCAACTGCGCCGGGCGCAGCCACCAGAAGAGGTGCGCGGGATGCGTCTGCGTGTGGTTGGCGAGGGTATGGCCGGCGGCGAGCAGCGCGCGACCCACTTCCGGATCGCGGGCGAGGTTTTCGCCCTTCACGAAAAACGTCGCCCGCACGCCGCGGCGCTCCATTTCCTCGGACAAACGCAAACTTGCGTCTCCCGCCGGGCCATCGTCGATCGTCAGCCAAACCTCCTGACCACGGGCGGAAAACCGGGTGGCCACCGGCTGCAGCCAGCCGCAGGAGGGCGTGACGATCGCGTAAAAGAATGCGGCGTGAACGCCAATGGCGGCAGCGTTCAGCCACGGAAACTGAAACTGCGTGCCGATCAGGACCACGGGCGCGCCAAAATTCGCGGCCACCAACCACGGGCGAATCCATGATTTG
>JBBQIZ010000027.1:0-32033 GCA_038325425.1 Chthoniobacterales bacterium | reverse complement strand
GATCTTTTGCCGAACCTCGCGGAGCTGGCCGACGAGATGTGTTTCATCCACTCGATGACCGCGAAGTCGAATACGCACGGCCCGGCGGAGAACCAGATGAGCACAGGCTTCACGCTCGATGGTTTCCCCGGCATCGGCGCGTGGACGACCTACGCGCTGGGCAGCGATTGCCAGGATCTGCCGGCGTTCGTGGCCATCCCCGATCCGCGCGGCGTGCCGCAAAATGGGTCGCGGCACTGGGCTTCGGCGTTTCTCCCGGCGGCGTTTCAGGGCACCGCGTTCAACGCGGAGAAGCCGATCCCGAACTTGCAGCGACCGGCTGCGATCAGCGAAGGCGATGAGCGGGCAACACGGGATTTTCTGAAGGTGCTGAACGATCGACACCTCGCCCGCAATCCCGGCGACAGCGATCTCGCGGCGCGGATTTCTTCCTACGAACTCGCGGCGAAGATGCAGCTCGCCGCGGCGGAAGTCGGCGGCACGGACGGCGAAAGCGCGAGCACGCTGGACGCCTACGGGATCAACGACGCGAACAAAAACAAAGCCGGCTTTGGCCGCAACTGCCTGCTCGCGCGGCGTCTGCTCGAGCGCGGCGTGCGGTTCGTGCAGCTCTTCAATGGCTCCTACGCCATGGGTGAAGGCGTGGGCAACTGGGACGGGCACAAGAAGATTGTCGATCAGTATGCGGTTCACGCGCCGATCCTCGATCAACCCGCGGCGGCGTTGCTGCGCGACCTCCGCCAGCGCGGATTGCTCGACGATACGCTGGTCGTTTTCGTCACGGAATTCGGCCGCATGCCGACGTTCCAAAAAGGCGCGAATGGCCGCGATCACAATCCGAAGGGCTTCACGGTGTGGCTGGCCGGGGCCGGCGTGAAGCGGGCGTTCAGTTACGGCGCGACCGACGAGTTCGGGTATCAGGCGGTCGAGAAGGTCACGACGATCTACGACCTGCACGCGACGATTCTGCATCTGCTCGGGCTCGATCATGAGCGGCTGAGCGTTTACAACAACGGGATCGAACGACGGCTCACCGACGTCCATGGGCACGTCATCCGCGACATCCTCGCGTGAGCGGCTCCGCCGTCAGCGCTTTGTGACGGCAGATGCGGCGTCCTGCACGGGCAGTTCGTAGCACACCGCTTCCTGATCGTTGCGGACGAGGAGGTAGCGGCCCGCGAGCGTGGGGTGATTCCACGTTTTGCTGCTCAGCGCCGGGATGCGGCCGAGTTCCTGAAACCCTTCGGGAGTGGCGGCGGCGAGGGACACGGGGCCGCGTTCGCTTTGAATGATCAGGAGATCATCGACGAGCAGCGTCTGCCCCGAACCGTAACGGCCGTCCTTCCATTTGCGCTCGCCGCTGCTGAGCTCGACGCAGGCGAGCAGGCCGTCGTCGAGGCCGTAGAGAAAGCCATCGCGAGCGGCGGCGCTGTTGAATTGCGTCTTCATGCGCAGGCTTTTCCAGAGCTGCGTCGCGGCGAGTTTACCGTCGGGCGTCGCTTTGATTTCGAGCAGGATGCAGCCGATGCCGTAACCGGCGGAGAGGAAAACGCGGTCTCCGGGCAGGACCACGGGCTGGGAGGCGCGCGGCATTTTGCCGTCGGACCACGGGTGATCGAGGAGCAGCGCGCCGGTGGCGGGATCGTGCGCCGTGACCGACGATGCATTGTTCGAAAGGATGACTCGCTTGCCGGCGAGCGTGGTGAGGATCGGTGAGGCGTAGCTGGCTTTGTCGGAGCCGGACTGCCAGAGCGGTTCGCCGGTGGCGCGGTGGTAGGCGAGCACGGTCGGGCCTTTGGTCATGCCGCCCGTGACGACCACGATGTCGTCGAAGACGAGCGGCGATGCGCTCACTCCCCAGGTGAGGTTTTCGAGTTTGTTTTCCGCGAGCACATCGCGTGACCAGACGCGCTGACCGGTGGTGGCGTCGAGGCAGTCGAGGATGCCGGTGCCGCCGATGGCGAAGACCTGGCCGCGATCGACGGTCGGTGTGGCGCGCGGACCTTCGCCGCCCTGCCATTGAAAGAAGCGTGCTTTGTTCGCGTGCGTCCAGAGCAGGCGGCCGGTGGGCAATTGGTAGCAGGTCACCAACTCCATTTCGCCGCGCTGTTCCTGCGTGTAGGCGCGCCCGCCGACCACGGCGAAGGCGGACCAACCCGCGCCAATCGGTTGGCGCCAGAGCTGCTTGGGCGGCGTGGCGTTCCAATCCCGGGCGAGGTTCGCGCCGGTCACGATGCCATCGCGGTTGGGGCCGAAGAATTGGGGAACGTCACGCAGGTCCGCGATCGGCGCGAGGGCGGGGATATTGGCTACGGCGGGCGTGGCGAGCGGCAAGACGCGGGCCGCCGTCCATTTCCAGGCGAACTTCGGCAACCCGATCCCGTCCGCGGTGCCATCGACGCGCAGAAGTTGGGAGAGGGTGAAGCCGACGAGCACAAGGACGGCGAAGGAGATCAGGCGGAGCCGTCCGGCAAAGCGGCTCAGGAACAGGAACCAAAGCAAGATCAGCAGGACGGCGAGGAGGAGCACGGCCGACGTCATCCAACCCTTGTAGTTGCGCTCGAGTTCGGGTTGCAGGCGGATGACGGCGACGCCGACTGCGGCGAGGAGGGCGATCGAAGCTGGCAACCACAGGCGATGGGAGCGGGCAGGGGATGAAGTGGGCATGCGAAGTTCGGCTGCGGGGGTGTTTCCCGGGCGCTGAAACGGAGCGCGCTGGTCAGCGACTGGCCCGGCCGTGCGGGCGGGTGAGATCAAGCTCCGGGCCGATCGGGACGATCCGCGTCGGGTTGATGTCGTCGTGGGTGAAGTAGTAGTGCCGTTTGATGTGGTCAAAGTTGACCGTCGCGGCGATGCGCGGCTGCTGGTAGAGGTCGCAAAGGTATCCTTGCAAGTTCGGGTAATCGCCAATGCGCCGCACGTTGCATTTGAAATGGCCGTGATAGACCGCATCGAAGCGCACCAGCGTGCAGAAGAGCCGCCAATCGGCTTCGACGATGCGGTCGCCGAACAGGTAACGCTGCGTGCCGAGGCGCGCTTCGAGTTTGTCCAGGGCGGCAAAAAGCGTGCGGCAGGCGCGTTCGTAGGCGGCCTGTTTGCTGGCGAAGCCCGCGCGATAGACGCCGTTGTTCACTTCCTCGTAAATGAACTGCGCAAGTTCGGCGTGGGCGGGTTCGAGGTCAGCGGGGAAAAGATCGACCGTGCGCTTTCCGCCAAAGGCGTCATTGAACATCCGGCAGATGTCGTCCTCGGAATTGTTCACGATGCGCCGCGATTGTTTGTCCCAAAGCACCGGAACGGTCACGCGGCCGTCGAAGTGCGGATCAGTCGCCGCGTAAGCTTCGCTGAGGAATTGGAAGCCATTGATCGGGTCGTGGCTGTAACCGGGGCCGTTGCGAAAGGCCCAGCCGCGTTCGTCGCGGATCGGGTCGAGGACGGTCAGGCCAATGGCGTTTTCCAGACCCTGCACCTGGCGGACGATCACCGTCCGGCTAGCCCACGGGCAGGCCAGCGAGACGTAGAGATGATAACGACCGCTCTCCGCCGGATACGGCGTCGAGCCGTCGGCGCTGACCAGATCGCGAAAGGCGTCCTCCTGTCGCGCGAATTCGCCGTCCTCGGATTGTTCGTCAGGAAACTGAGCCATGGCGCTGGAGTCTGCGCGGTTTTTGGCGGAGGGCAATCCCCGGTGAAGCGGGTTGCGCGCCCGCCGTTCGGATGAAGTCGGCAGTCAAAATAAGCCTCCGGTTTCCGCGACCGACGGCTACGGTCACCGCATGCACGTCGAAAAATTGAAGTATCTCATCTGGGCGCAGGACATGGCCCGCGCCGTCCGCTTTTACCGGGAGGTCTTTGAGGCGGAAGTCGTGCGGGAGAACGAAGTCATGGCCGAGTTAAAGATCGCCGGCGGCACGATCGGCATCCACAGCGGGGGCGAAGGCCAGCGCACCTGGACCGGGCTGACTTTTCAAATCGGCGACCTGTTTGCGGCCTGCGACGCGCTCCGGGCCGCGGGCGGGACGGTGCTCCGTCCGCCGGAAGACACGCCCGAGGAGCCGGCCCATCTGGCGATGTGCGCTGACCCGGAGGGCAATGAGATCATGCTCACTCGCGCCCGGCACTGACGCCGTCGTCAGGCGCGGAAGCCGTAGCGGGCGCCGATTTCGAGGCAGCGGGCGAGAGGCAGCATACCGCCGGTGCAGGTCTCGTCGGCGAGATTGGCGGCGGCGGCGCAGACGCCGTAACGCAGCCATTCGGTGACCGGCAGATCTTCATGCCAGCCGAGAAGTACACCGGCGGTGAAGGCGTCGCCGGCCCCGGCGGCGCCTTTGATATAGGCGTCGGGAATCTGAACACTGGCGTGCTCGTGAAGCTGGCCGTCGTGGCCGAGCGCGGCGCCGCCTTCGGGGAAGTGGACGATCACATGGCTGCGCACGCCCTCGGCGAGAAGTTGCTTCATGGCCGCGGTCAGTGCGGTCCGGTCGAGCCCGGCGTCGGTCCGGATTTTCAAGCCGGTCACGCGCCCGGCCTCGAACTCATTCATGATGCAAAGGTCCACATGTTGGAGCGCGGGGAGGACGATTTTGGCGAAGCGGTCGCTGTCCTCGCTGACCAAATCGATGCTCGTCTTGAGCCCGGCGGCTTGGGCACGGGCGAGCACCGCCGCGGCGACGGTTCCGTGAGTGGGATCGGAACCGTCGAGTTTGTCCAAAAGAAGCAAATAGCCGAGGTGGAACAGCTTGGCGTTTGTTTTTACGAAATCAAAGTGGGAAGAATCGAGCAGCGCATTGGCTCCGCGGGCGTGGAAAAAGGTGCGCCGGCCGGTGCCTTGGACGGTCATGACGTCGGTGTAGGACGTGGGCGCCCGGCTGGTTTGCTGGAGGGCGCTGGCGTCGATCTTGAACTGCGCGCAGTCGTCCAAAATGATCTGCCCATCGGCGTCCTGACCGACGAGCCCGACGGCGGAAAGCGGCATTGGCGCGCCAAGTTTGGCGAGGTCGATGAGGATATTGTAAGGGCTGCCGCCGGTGCCGTGGGTGGTCGAAAGGATGTTGGCGAGCGCGTCCTGCTCGGGCCACGTGTCGATGATCTTGACGTGGTCGATGATCCAGTTGCCGCCAGCGAGGATTCCGTTGCGTGTGTTCATGGGGATGGTTTGGAAAGGCGGAGAGGATTCACGCGAGCGCGGCGGCGGCAAGCGCATTTCGTGGGGAAAGATGCCTCGCTCCATGGCTTCGGTCGGCAGAGTTGCTCGCGAAAGTGGCCTTCGTCGTCGCTCTTCTCTGTGCAAGACTTCCGGGCGACCCTCGTCGCCACACCCCTTGGATCTGGACAGCCCCGCCACCGTGCATGAAGACGGGCATCAGGAAGGGGTGCGCGTGGGCTACACGCCTCGCGGTCCGAAGCCTTCCCACCACCCGCTGCTCGCCGCCTTGGCGGAGCCGAAGCTAGTCTGCGGTTTCTGGCTACGCGCACCAGCGTTACGGCGTTGCTCTTAAACTCACGGTCGTAGCGGCGACCGGTTCAATTGCTGTTTATGGCTGTCAATTGTGTTTGCCGCAGCCCAGCTCGCAAAATCGAAGAAACTCTAATTCCTGTCTTGTAAGCTCCAGTTGGTTACGCTCGTATGCAGCCGTGATTACGCTGGCAGAAAACGCTGAAGCCCCTCGGCTCGGTGGCCGGCAACCCCTAGCGATTCGTTCGTTTCCCGCTTCCCGTTCTTCCGGTTGCACCCGCTCAATGGAAACTGTGTTGACCCGGTGGAGGAGGTTCGTGCCGTATGTTTGGCGTATGCTGAGTTTGGCGCCGCTGGCCGCATTCGCGATCACTATGTGCCCTGCGTTCGCGACGGGAGCGACGTGGACGGGCGCGGGTTCGACGAGCCTCTGGGACGAGACGTTTAACTGGGACACGAGGATCGTCCCCGATGCCCCCGGAGACACGGCAATCTTCGCGGTTTCAAGCAAAACGACCCTTTCCATCGCGGCGAGTAGGGAGGTGAACGGCATCACCTTCGACCCGGGAGCGAGCGCATATTCTATCACCGCTGGCCCGGCTGCTACCTTGGCGATCAGGGGAGTGGGAATAGTGAACAGCTCAGGCATCGCCCAGAACTTCATCACGGCAGTCAGCGGCATCGACTACGGCAACATTCAGTTCTACGGAAGCGCGACGGCAGGCGGTGCTAACTTCACGAACCGTGGCGGCACCGTGTTCGGACAGTACGGCGGCACCATGCGGTTTCGCGATAGCACCACCGCCGGCAACAGCACCTTCAATACGGAGGGCGGCGCATCTTTCGGAGCGTATGGTGGAGTCATCTATTTTGGCGCTACGTCCACGGCCGGCACCGGCAGCTTCACAAATCACGCCGGGGCGGTCAGCGAGGCTTTGGGTGGCAGCCTGGTCTTCATCGCCACCGCATCCGCGGGGAATGGCACCTTCACCAACCTCGGCGCGGCTGTCAGCACCGCGCGGGGCGGCTATACCGTTTTCACGGTCTCCTCTACTGCGGCCAACGGCACCTTCACCAATTTCGGCGCGACCGTGAGCGGTGGTCGCGGCGGCAAATTGGATTTTACCGATACCTCGACAGCCGGGAATGCGACCCTCGTCGCTCACGGCGGCACCGCCGGAGGTGAGGGCGGAAGCATCCTCTTCTTCGACGAATCGAGCGGTGGCACATCGGCAGTGAAGGTTTATGGCAATGGCAATCTCGATCTCAGCTTTCACACTCCGTCCGTCCTGACGATCGGTTCCGTGGAGGGAACCGGGAATGTCTTCCTCGGGGCGAATCACCTGGCGATCGGCAGCAGGAACGTCAGCACGGAGCTTTCCGGGGTCATCCAGAATGGAGGCTTCGGCGGCGGCAGCGGCGGTTCGCTGACCAAGATCGGCAATGGAGTGCTGACGCTCTCCGGGGTGAATAGCTACTCCGGCACGACGGCCGTGACCGGAGGCGTGCTTCGTGTGAATGGCTCCCTGGCCGCGACGAGCGTGGTGAGCGTGGCCAATGGCGGAACCCTCAGCGGGGCGGGATCGGTCGGCGGTGCCGTCACGATCGCGAATGGCGGCAGTCTCGCGCCCGGCTCCGCGATCCCGGGGACCTTGACGCTCGGCTCGTTGACGCTGAGCGCGACCTCGAGCCTCGACTTTCGACTCGGAGCCCCCGGCATCGTGGGCGGGGCGAGCAACGACCTTCTCGATGTCGCCGGCAACCTCACGCTCGACGGCCTGCTGAATGTCGCAAATCCTGGCGGGTTCGGCATCGGCACCTATCGCCTGATCAACTACGGAGGCACCCTGACGAACAACGGCCTGGGAATCGGCGCTGTCCCAGCAGGTTCCAATCCGCTGAACTTTATCGTCCAAACCAGCGTCGCAGGTCAGGTGAATCTAGTCGCCGGTGGTGCCATGCTCTTTTGGGACGGTCAGGCGAGCGCAGCGAACGGCGCGATCGATGGTGGCGCCGGCGAGTGGAACCCCGGCAACACCAATTGGACAAACATTGATGGAAGCATCAATACCGATTGGGACAACACGTTTGCCGTCTTCAGCGGCCCGACCGGCGGCGTCGTCACGCTGCAGCAGAGCGTAAGCACGACCGGCATGCAGTTTGCCACCGCTGGCTACACGATTGCGGCGGATCCGGGCGCGTCAATTACCTTGGTTGGAGCGACCACGTTCCGCGTCGATTTGGGGTTAGGAGCGACCATCGCCGCGCCGCTGGTCGGTGCTGGTTCACTGGCCAAGGTTGCTGCAGGCACGCTCACCCTGGCAGGGGTAAATGCCTACAACGGCGGAACCCGGGTCGACGCAGGAAAGCTTTCGGTCGCCACTACCGGCGGCCTCGGCTCAGGTGCCGTGACGGTGAATACCGGCGCTACGGTGGAATTCCTCAACGCGGCCTCGGCGCAGACGCTCTCGATTACCAATGCCACGAATCCCGCTGTCGCGGGCGGAGGAACGACGGCCTTCACGGGCAGCGCCACTGCGGGCGCGAGCACGATCCGCAACCTGGCCAATGACGGGGCAACCGGAGATTTTGGCGGGCGACTTCGATTTGATCAGAACGCTAATGCCGGCACCGCGACGATTCAAAATGAAGCCACCAACCAGGCAGTCGCGGTCGATGGATCAGGTTCCGGGATGACCAGCTTCTTCGGCAACTCGAGCGCCGACCAAGCGACGATCACCAATCTCGCCGGCGGTCCTTCGGCTTTCGCCCATGGCACGACGCTGTTCGTCGGAACGTCTCACGGCGGCTCGGTGAAGATTTTCAATGAAGGGGCAACGGTAAATTTCGGAGGTGGCGGGGTGACGAGTTTTGCTGAAACCAGTTCGGCGGAAGACGCCACGGTCACCAACCGTGGTGGAAAAGCGGCCAACGCGTTCGGCGGAAGGACGCGCATCGGAGACGGAGCAACCGCGGGGAATGCGATCATCACCAATGAGGGAGCGGGTGTCCTCGAGGCTTTCGCGGGCGCCCTTTACTTTACAGGTTCAGCGGTAGCAAGCGCGGCGAGAGTATTCAATCAAGGCTCCACCATCAGTGGAGGTTTTGGCGGTTTTGTCCTTTTCAGCGACAACGCGAACGCGTCCAGCGCGGTGCTAAACAACCTCGCCGGTACGGTCGCTGGAGCTGGTGGCGGTCGCGTCTTCTTTGACAGTCCTTTAACTAGCGGAACATCCGCCGGAAATGCCCGGATTGAAAACCACGGTGCTACTGTCGCGGAAGGCGGCGGCGGTCTCCTCTTGTTCCAAAGAAACGCGACCGCCGGCAGCAGCACGATTCTCAACGCGGGCGCGCAGACCGCAAACCCCGCTGCGAGCAACGTGCGCAGCGAGGGCAACACGCAATTCTTCCAGAACAGTCGTGCGGGCTCGGCATCGATCACGAACGAGTCGGGAACGGTGTTCGGTGCCCGCGGCGGGCGCACGCTGTTCCTCGTTTCGAGCTCGGCGGATTCCGGGACCATCCTCAACAAATCGCCAACGGTCAGCGGCGCGCTGGCGGGAACGACGGAGTTCCTCGAGGGTACCACGGCTGCCAACGCCGCGATCACGAACCAAGGAGGGAGGATCGAATCCCAGGACAATGGCGGATCGACGGTGTTCGTAGGAACTGCCACCGCAGGAGCCGCGATTTTCCTGAACCTTCCTGGCGAGGCGCGCTTCGCCTCGGGTGGGCGCACGGATTTCTACGGCACGTCCACCGCCGGCTCCGGACTATTCACCAATGGAAGCGCCTCGATCGCCGAGGCATTCGGGGGACTCACACGCTTCCACGATTCGAGTAGCGCCAGCACGTCTTCGATCACGAATCGGGCGAGTTCCGTCGCGACTTCCTTCGCCGGCGAGACGTACTTCTACAGCAGCGCCAGCGCCGGCCAGAGCACGATTCGCAATGAAGGCGCCAGCGTTGCGACGGGGGATGGCGGGCGCACCCGCTTCTATCATTCCTCTTCGGCCGGCCAAGCCACGCTCTACGCCGATGGGGGCACCGGCACCGCACCTGGTGGCGGCATCATTTTTCATGATACCAGCGACGGCGGAACGGCCCGCGCCATCATCAGCGGTGGAGGCGGGACGTCACCGGGCGGACTCGATATCAGCCAACTCGCCGACGCGGGCATGGGCATCGGATCGATCGAGGGTGGCGGCATCGTGAGCCTCGGGAGCAAGACGCTCTCGGTGGGCACGAACAATCTCGCCGCGGAGTTCACTGGGCTGCTCCGCGATGGCGGTTTCGTGAATGGGACAGCAGGCAAGTTGATCAAAGTCGGCACCGGCATGCAAACGCTCGCAGGCGACAGCACCTATACCGGTGGCACGACGGTGGCTGATGGCATCCTGCGGGTGACGAATGTGAATGGGCTCGGCCTCGGCACCGGGCCGGTCGTCGTGCAGGCGACGGCGACGAGCGAACTGCGCTTTTCCTTCACTTCGTCTGCGGGCGCGGTCTCGATCGAGAATGGAGGCAGCCTTTCCCCGTCTTTTCCCGGCATCACCACATTCCGCTCTTCCGCCACCGCGGGCACCGCATCGATCGTCAACCGCGGCTCCATCGGCACTGGCGGCGCGGGCGGGAGCACGCAGTTCTACACGAACTCGCGCGCCGGCACTGCGACGATCAACAACTTGGGTTCCGCATTTTTACCCGGCGCGGGTGGTATCGGCGGCGGGGACATTTTCTTTACCGACTTCGCCTCGGCGGATGCGGCCACGATCCTCAACGGTGGCGGCTTCGCGGCGAATGCGGAGGGCGGTCAGGCGAACTTTTTCGGCAGCTCGACTGCGGGCGCGGCCGCGATCACGAACTTCGCAGCCAATGCGGTCAATGCCTTCCAAGGGGCCGCGGTTTTTCGCAGTGGGGCGACCGGCGGGGCGGCGACCATCACAAACGCGGGCAGCGGACTGAGCGGCGCGAATGGTGGCGTGACCGAGTTTTTCGATGTTGCCGCGGCGGGCCGCGCGTTGATCGAAAATCGCGGTGGCACCGCGGCGAATGCGGCTGGCGGTGTGCTCAGCTTCTTCACCACTTCGGTCGGCGGTTCGGCGACGATCACCAATCGCGGAGGGACCGTCGCCAACGCCGGCGGCGGGCAGACATATTTCACCGGCACCGCGAGTGCCGGCGAGGCGACGATCACCACCGAGGGCAGCGCTGTCGCGGGGGCGGGTGGGGGGGACGTAGCTTTCCGGGATGCTTCGACGGCCGCAGGCTCCACGATCATCATCCAGGGCGGCACCAACGGTGGTGGTGGAGGGCGCATGTCGCTCTTCGACTTATCCAGCGGCGGCGCCGCAAGGGTGAAGAACCAAGCCGGCGGTCGTTTCGACGTCAGCGCGCTTACATCCGCCGGAACCACGATTGGTAGCATCGAGGGCGGTGGGAGCTTCGTTCTTGGGGCCAAGAAGGTCATCCTAATCGGATACACGCCGCCGTCCGCCGGCGCCCAGTTGCGGGCCGTCATCGCCCCAGCTACTGAAACGATAGAAGTATCGGGCGAGATCTCCGGGACGGGGGGAAGCCTCGAGCTGAATGCCCCGATCACGCTGATCCTTTCGGGCGCGAATACCTACACCGGTGCCACCATCGTTTCCGGAGCGGGCGCCACCTTGCAGGTGGACGGCTCGCTCGCGAGTGACTCCATCTCAGTGCTCGACGGTGGAGCGCTCAAGGGTTCGGGCACCATCGCCGGCGCGCTCACGATCGGCGAAGCTGCCGGAGGTAACATCGCCATCTTGGCGCCCGGCAATAGCATTGGAACGTTCTCCGCTGCGGGCGCCCTGACGCTGGAATCTACCTCCATTTTCCAGCTCGAGATCGATAGCAATCTGCGCCTCACGGATCGGGTCGTGAGCGATGGTCTCACCATTTCCGCTGGCGCGTCGCTCAGCGCACTGGATCTGGGCACGAGCCTCCTCTCCCCTGGCCTCAAATTCACCATCGCGGAGAATACCTCCCTCGATCCGATCGCGGGTTTTTTCAGTGGCCTTGCCGAAGGCGCTCAGTTTCCGATCGGTTCGTCAGTCGTCACGATCAGCTATCTCGGCGGCACCGGGAATGATATCACGCTCACCAGCGCGGTCCCCGAGCCGGGCACGGGGCTGCTCTTCCTCGCTGGAGCGGCCGCACTCGGCAGGATGCGCCAGCGGGCGAGCACCGGGCGTTAGGATGTTCGGTCCGTGGTCTTCAACACAGGAGAAGTCCTCCCGCGCATCCGCAGTAAAAGTACGATTTTAAGCCCGGCGTTCACAGGAGCGAATGTCTCCGCTCAGGTCTTCCGGCCGAACTTTTTCTCCAGTTCGCCGTAGCTCATCTGGATCATCGTCGGGCGGCCGTGCGGGCAGCAGTAGGGCAGGTCGCAGGCGAGCAGGTCTTGGATGAGCCGGACGAGTTCGGGTTCGCGCAGGTAGTCGTTGGCTTTAACCGCGTGGCGGCAGACGGTTTTGGCGATCATGTCTTCGCCGAGGCGCAGTTTGCTGGTCTGGGCGCTGGTTTCGCGAAGGTCGTCGATGATTTCGCGGATGAGCGGGGCGGGTTCGCTGCCGCGGAGGAAGGAAGGGAGGCTGTCGATTTTGAAGGTGTTTTCGCCGAAGGGCTCGAGGCCGATGCCCGCGCGCGTGAGCACGTCGAGGTGGCGGGTGAGCCAGTCGGCGTCGCGCGGGCTGACCTGGAGGGTGAGTGGCAGGAGGAGGCGCTGGGTCGGGACGCCCTGCTGCTCCATTCGCGCCAGCATCTCCTCAAATAGGATGCGCTCGTGGGCGGCGTGCTGATCGACGAGCACGAGCCCGCTGGCGTTTTCCATCAGGACGTAAAGCTTGCCCAGGACGCCGAGGATGCGGAAGTCGTGGGTGGAGGGCGGAGAGTTGAGCGTTGAGGGTTGAGCGTTGAGAGGCGCGCTTTCGTTTTTGGGGGCCGTGTCAGGAGGTCGAGCGAGTTGGCGAAGTGGATAGGAGGGAGTGGTGGCGGGTTGGAGTGGGAGCGAACTCCAGTCGCGGCGCAGGGCGACCTGTTCCGCGGCCGGGATGAGTGGCAGCGTTTCGGCGGGCTCCGGAGCTGGTTGGATGTTCTCCGCCGTTCCCGCGCGAAAGGTCGCGCTCCAACTGGCGCGATCCGTTTCGAGGGTGCGGCGGGTCGCCTCGACGATGGCTTCGCGGATTTCCGCCGAGTTACGGAAGCGGACTTCGCGCTTCGCCGGATGGACATTCACGTCCACCGCGGCGGGGTCCATCTCGATGAAAAGGAACGTGACCGGGTGCTGCCCGCGCATCAGCGCGGTGTGGTAGCCCTCGCGCAGGGCGAAGCTGAGCGTGCTGTTTTCGACCGCGCGGCCATTGAGAAAGACGAGCTGCTGCGCGCGCGAGCTGCGACTGACGCCCGCTTTGCCGATGAAACCGCGGATCGAAATATGGTCGGAGGTGAACTCCGGGACTTCGAGAAGCTCCGTGGTGAGCGCCGGGCCGCACAGGTCGCGGATGCGCTCCCGCAGATGGGTGGCGGGCGGCAGTTGGTAAACCACGCGTTCGTCATTCACGAAGACAAAGCCGACGTGCGGGTGGCCGATGGCTTGCAAATGGAGCTGGTGCTCGACGTGGCTGGCTTCGGTGTTTTCGGTGCGCAGGAATTTGCGGCGGGCGGGCAGGTTGTAGAAGAGATGGCGCACTTCGATCTGCGTGCCGGGCGCGTCGCCGCCGTCTTTCACGCTCTCGATTTTGCCACCGTTGATGATCACTTCCGTGCCTACGAGCGCGTCGCGTTCGCGGGTGGCGAGGCGGAAGCGCGACACGCTGGCGATGCTCGGCAGCGCTTCGCCGCGAAAGCCGAGGGTGTGGATCGAGGCGAGATCGTGGCCCGTGCGGATCTTGCTCGTGGCGTGGCGTTCCAGGCAAAGAAGCGCGTCGTCCCGGTCCATGCCGCAGCCATCATCGACCACGCGGATCTGGGAAATGCCGCCGCGCCGGATGAGCACTTCGATTTTCGCCGCCCCGGCGTCGATCGAGTTTTCGACCAGTTCCTTGATCACGCTGGCCGGGCGCTCCACGACTTCGCCGGCGGCGACCTGGCTGGCGACGGCTTCGGAGAGGAGGGCGATGCGGGACACGGTGAAAAAGAAAAGTGGACGGGGAAGGTGGACGGCGGCGCGTGACTTGTCACTTTCCACCTGCAATTTCCACTGATAGCTTGCGGCCATGATTCACGTCACCGATCCGGCGTTCCAACAGCTAAAAGTCCTCGTCAGCGAGCAGGAAGACCCGGGCAAGGGCCTGCGCATCTATGTCGAGAACGGCGGCTGCGCTGGTTTGCAGTATGGGATGGGGCTGGACCACGCGAAGGATGGCGACGAGATCGTGGAGCAGGACGGCGTGAAAGTGATCATCGACGCGGAAAGTGCGCATTTTTTGAACGGCTCGACCATCGACTATTCGGACGACCTCGCCGGCGCGGGCTTCCGCATCAATAATCCCAATGCGGTGCGCAGTTGCGGTTGCGGCACGTCCTTCGAACCCGCCGCCGCCGAAGCGCCCGCGCATCAACATTAAGACCTTCCGAGGCGTTCCCCGCTTCGCCCCGCTCCCGCATGGCTGACGACTTTTACGGTTACGATGACGAAGGTGATGAGCCGAAAGGCCGCGACAACCTGTTTCTGTGGACGGTTTTTATCCTGCTGCTAATCGGCGTGGCTTTCGCCTGCTGGCTCGGGAGCTTTTACATCTTCGGCCATCCCGAGCATCCCCAGGCCTACGCACTCCTCAAGAAGCTGAAGAAAATCGAGGCCCCGCGCCGCTTTGAAGTGACCGCCGCGCCGCCGGGGGAATTCCTCAGCGCCCAACGGCTCTTCGAGCGGTACACCAAATTTTCCCGGCTGGAACTGGAGCGCGAGAACGAGGAACTGATCCGCAACTACCTGCGCAATTATCGCGAGACGAAGAAGCTCGTGCCCTACGTCACCGGGCGTTACGTCATCCTCGACTCCTACGATTTGAAGAAGACTGACCTGTTTCCGACCGGGGTCGTCGCCCTCGCGCAATCGACGGATTTCCCGCAGGTGCTGATCGAACACGTCTATACCTCCGCCCCGCGCACGGTGCCGGCGGCGCGGGCTTCGCTGCAAACCGGCAACCCGGTGAAACTCGAGCGAACCAACGATCTTGCGGCCGTCGTTCACGTTGAAAAAATCGCCGATGGGCGATTGCAATTCACCGTCGTGCCCTTGCTCTACGGGAGCTACGGCGGGCTGGGCGCGTTCAGTCTCGAACCGCCGCCGGAGCTGAACATGGAGCCGGGTTTGCCGGTGATTAAGGGGAAGATGCTTGAGGAAGGGCTGAAGAAATTTACCGCCTATCGCACTCGGAATCCGGTCAGTCCGGGGGACGTGACTCCGGGCGCTCCCGCGGCCACACCGGCCCCGGAATTGGTGCGCGTCGATACCGTCGAACCGGGGCAACCCGTGCCGGAAACGGGCGCCATGCCGGCGGTGGCGGTGGCCACGCCGGTGCCGATTCCTGGCCGGGCGACGCCGCGGCCGATCGCGTCCGCCACCGCGGTGCCGACTCCGCCGGCCCGGGTGGCGATGACCGCCACGCCTCCGCCCATGCCGGTCTCCACGCCGCTGGCCGTCACCCGGCCTCCGATTACGCCGCTGCCACGGGTTTCTCCGGATGGGGTGCCGCTGCAACCTTTCGTCGCCGCGCAACGCGACCCGAACATGCCCAACGCGGGCGCTTCCTGGCGGACGTATGCGCCGGGCCAGGCGCCGCCGGCGCGCGCGGTTTCGCTGGACGATGTCGGCCCGATCGCCGACCGCGGCGATGTCGGCGAGCGGCTCTATTTACGGGGCGAATTCCGCGTGACCGCCTCCGGGGCGAACCGCGCGGTCTTGCGCGACGCGACCAAGCCGGACGATCAATCCCCGCGTGTCGTGGTGGAATATCCCGCCGGCTCCGTGCCGCCGCCGGAGCGCGAGCGTTTCGTCCGCGACTCCGCTCGTCCTTATCTGATCAGCGACGTCCGCCGCGGCGCGGATGGCGTCGTCACGATCTACGTCAAAGAGATCATCAGCCAATAGCGCGGGCGAGACCGCCAGCGGGTCGGCAGCCGCGGGCCTCGCTCCGGCGGATGGCGCGGGGAATTTTCGTTTGCGCTTTCTCTGCTCGCGCTGAGAATCGCGCTCCTTTTTTTCCCAAGCCATGTCCAATCCCAAAGTCCTCGTCGCCGACCCCATCGCCCAGCGCGGCATTGATGAACTCGCCAGCGGGGGCGCCCTCGACGTGACCGTCAAGATCGGCCTCAAGCCGGATGAGTTGCTCGCCATCATCGGCGAATTTCACGCGCTGGTCATCCGCAGCGAAACCAAGGCGACGGCCAAAGTCATCGAGGCGGCAACCAATCTGAAAGTCATCGGACGCGCCGGCGTCGGCGTGGACAACGTGGACGTGGATGCGGCAACGAAACGCGGCATCATCGTCATGAACACGCCCGGCGGGAACACCATCTCGACCGCGGAGCACGCCTTCTCGCTGATGGTTTCGACCGCGCGCAACATCCCGCAAGCGGATGCCAGCGTGAAGAGCGGCAAGTGGGATCGGAAAACGTTCGTCGGCGTCGAACTTTACAACAAGACGCTCGCCATTCTCGGCATGGGCCGGATCGGCACCGAGATCGCCCGCCGCGCCATTGCCTTCGGCATGCGCGTGCTCGCTTACGATCCGTATCTCTCCGCCAGCCGCGCCCGTTCCCTGCAGGTCGAATTGATCGAGAGCCTCGATGTGATCATCCCGCAGGCCGACTTCATCACGATGCACATGCCGCTGACCGCGGAGACGAAATACATGCTCAACGCCGAGCGTCTCGCGAAAGCGAAGAAAGGGGTGCGGATCGTCAATTGCGCGCGCGGCGGGCTGATCGATGAAGCCGCGCTCGTCGAAGCACTGAAGTCCAAACACGTTGCGGCAGCGGCACTCGACGTCTTTGAAGTTGAGCCGCTCCCGGCCGATTCGCCGTTACGTGGATTACCCAATCTCATCCTCACGCCGCACCTCGGTGCCTCCACCGCAGAGGCGCAGGAAGGCGTCGGCATCGAAGTGGCCGAACAGATTCGCGCAGCGCTGCTCAGCGGCGAAATCCGCAATGCGGTGAACATGCCAAGCATCGACGCGAAGACCCTCGCGGCAATCGGGCCGCACATCGCGCTGGGCGAAAAGCTCGGCTGCTTCCTCTCGCAGATCGCCGCCAAACGCTGCGACAGCCTGAACATCAACTTCTCCGGCAAGATCAACGACACCGATACGACGCCGATCATGCGCGGCATTCTCGCGACCTTCCTCAAGCCGGCGGGTGGCGGTGATGTCAACGTCGTCAACGCGCCGGCGTTCGCGGAAAATCTCGGCCTCAAAGTGACCGAGTCGCGTGAAAGCAGCGTCGGGGATTTCGCCGAATTGATCGAACTCACCGCGACCGGCGAAAACGGCTGGGTGAGTGTCGCCGGCACCTTCTTCGGCCACACGCCGCGCATCGTGAAAATCAACGGCAAACACGTCGAAGCGAAACCCGAAGGCGTCGTCTTCCTGCTCGAAAATCGCGATCGACCGGGCATCGTCGGCCACGTCGGCACGCTCATGGGTAAACACAAGGTGAACATCGCCAGCATGTCGCTCAGCCGCGATGAAGCCGGCGGCGAAGCGTTGACCGTGCTCAATCTCGATTCCGTGCCCGGCGACGCGCTGATCAAGGAATTGCTGGCCGAAGCGGACATCCACACGGCGCAGGTCGTCCAATTATGAAACTGACCTACGGCCCGGACGCGGGGAAGAAGACCGTCACCGTGCGTTTCGTCCCGAAGGATGCGCGCGAAAAGATCAGTCCCGCAGTTTCCGAGGCCGAGTTCTCCGGCAGAGCCAGCGCGCTCCTCTACGCGCGGCACGATGCCACGCTCCATGTCGGCCTCGGCGAGCGCGCGAAGATCGACGCTGCGACTTTTCGCCGCGCGGCTGGCGCGGCGGTGATTTTCCTAAAGAAAATCGGGCAGACGAAGCTCACCTTCTCGCTCGACGAATGGCCGCAGTTTGTCGGTCCGGCGGTGGAAGGCGCGCATCTCGCCAACTACCGCTTCGAGCGTTTCAAAACGAAGAAGACGACCGCCCTCGAAAGCCTGCACGTGCAGGTGCTCGCCGAGGACTTGGTCAGCGCCCGGAGCGTCGGCAAGCGCGGCGCGACAATCGGGGAAGCGACCAACCTGGCGCGCGACATCGGCAATCAGCCCGGCAATTTGCTTTATCCGGAAGTCCTTGCCGCCCGGTCCGTCCGACTGGCGCGAGACTTCGGACTCAAGGTCACGGTGTTTGACGAAAAGAAGCTGCGCGCCGGAAAGTTTGGCGGCTTGATCGCAGTCGGGCAGGGGAGTGTGCGCGGGCCGCGCCTCATCGTCCTCGAACATCGCGGCGGACCGAAAACGCAGGCGCCGATCGCGCTCGTCGGCAAGGCAATCACCTTCGACACCGGCGGCATCTCGATCAAGCAGGCGGCTGGCATGGAAGATATGATCTTCGACAAGTGCGGCGGCATGGCGGTACTCGGCGCGATGGCCGCCCTGGCCGATCTTGGGGTGAAACGCAACGTCGTCGCCGTCGTCGCGAGCGCGGAAAATATGCCCGACGGCAACGCCTATCGGCCCGGCGACATCATCACGACATACGACGGCAAACACGTCGAGATCGTCAATACCGACGCCGAAGGGCGTGTAGTTCTCGCCGACGCCATCGCTTACGCGCGCAAGGATCTGAAAGCGGCGGCGATCATCGATCTGGCCACGCTCACCGGTGCGTGCGGAGTGGCGCTCGGGGAATACGCCGCCGGCTTGTTCAGTAATGATGAAGTCTTTGGTCAAAGCGTGCTCGCCGCTTCCGCCCGTGCGGGCGAACGGCTTTGGCCGATGCCGCTTTTCGAGGAATACGAAGATCAGATCAAAAGCGACGTGGCGCTGATCAAGAACTCCGGCGGTCGTCTCGGTGGCGCCTGCACTGGCGCGGCTTTCCTGAAAACGTTCGCCGAACCTACGCCGTGGGCGCATCTCGATATTGCTTACATGTCCCATCGAGAAAAGGACCGCGCCGATCTCGCGCGCGGCGCGACCGGCTTCGGAGTGCGCACCCTCGTCGAACTCGTCGAGGCCTGGGAGGGTTAGCTTTCGGCGGCGGCTCGCACCTGCGCGCTCGCCGGGGAGTTCGATCCGAACACGCTACCGGAAAACGCACCCGACCAGCGGCCTGTGGCCGTGCGATCAGTGGACGTATGGGAATCATTTACACACTCCTCGTTGGTCTCCTCATCGGCGCTGTCGCCAAATTCCTCATGCCGGGCAAGGACCCCGGTGGCTGCATCATCACCACCCTGATCGGCGTCGCTGGCTCGGCGGTCGGCGCCTATCTGGGACAGGCCTTGGGCCTTTACCGGGTTGGCGAACCGGCTGGATTTATCGGTGCGGTGATTGGCGCGATGTTGCTTCTCCTCATCTATCGGCTGGTTCTCGGAAAGCGCGGTTAACCACAGTGGGCCAGCAATGGGTGCTCGGGAACCGGGGCGCAATCGGGCTCGTTTCGTCGTGAGCATTTAGTCGGAAAGCGGATCGATGGTGCCAAATTACGAATCGAAGGCCTTCTCTCACGAGCCGGAAGTCGCACGGGCCTTTTGCTTTATGCCGAAGCTGGCGAATGGTGCCGGGTGAGCAAAGCCTTCACCAAGGAAGATGACGAAATCCCGGAGCGATCCGTGCGGGTGCGCTCGTCGTCCGGCTTGCCGCCCGGTGCGATCAATTACCTGACGGCCCAAGGGGAGCGGCGCTTGCGTGGCGAGCTCGAGGAATTGCTTTTGGCGCAAACGGTGAAAAGCACCAAGGGAGCGAGAGAGCGTATTGCCGAACTGCAGCGGGTGCTGACCTCGGCGACGGTCGTGGCCGCGCCGGAGTCGCCGGCGGACGAAGTGCTCTTCGGTGCCACGGTGACGGTGCGAGAGGAAGGCGGCGAACTGACGCGTCATCGCATTGTGGGCGTGGATGAGACGCGACTCGATCCGACGTGGGTGAGTTGGGTGACGCCGCTGGCCAGGGCGTTGATCGGAACCCGCGTCGGCGAGCGGGTGCGGGTCGAGGAAGCGGAATTCGAGGTCGTGAAGATCGAATACTAGGCAGCGCGATTTTCCGTTGCGCGGGCGCGCATTTGCTTGGCCTTCGAGCCGCGGGGGCATTTGCCTTCCCGCCCCATGATTGCTGACGCTTTCGATTTTTCCGGGAACGCCATTGTAGCGGGCGCTCGCTTCGCTCGAGCGGCAGCGCCTAAAGGTCTGATGAAAAACGCCTACGAACAAATCGACACCGCGTGGATTTGAACGGCGGCGCGAAATACACCGGGCACGACCCTCGACTTCCGTCGAAACTCTGCTATAAAGCTGGATGAAATCAAATTACGGCTTTTCGCGTCGGGGTCCGGATCGGGTGGCTGAGGAATTGGCAACGGTGCTTTCCAGCAGCAAGGAAGCGTTCGAGTTTAAGGCGCTCTTCACCGTGGTGCACGCCAATCTCAAGGAACGCAATGCGGCGAGCGGTGGTGAAGAAATGCTCCGCCTGCGCGCTTACGAGAAACTGCAAAACCTCGTCGACGCCGGCATCGTGAAGAAAGTCGGCAAGGAATATCGCGGAGTCGCCGCCGGGTTGGCGAGCTTCATGGAGACGACTGCCGAACTAAACGCGGAATTTGCGGCCCGGAAACTCAGCAACTCCCCGGTCACGGTTAAGAAGTAGCATCATGGCGAAACCAAATTATCAATTCGAGAAGCGGCGGCGGGACATGGAAAAGAAGGCGAAGAAGGAAGAGAAACGTCGTCGCAAGGCGGAGGGTGGAACCACCCCGGCCGAGGGTGAGGCCGGAGATGCCTCGGAGCCCACGCCACCCGCCGCGACCTGATGTCCATCAAAGGCGCGGCGGCGCGACCAATCGCGAAGGGTGTCCTCAAACTGGCGCGGCAGATCGATGCTACCTCGACGCTGGAATTTGTGGCCGTCGAACCCGGCGAAGATTGCTTGTTGGGCAATTGCTTTCAAAACGTCGCAGCCATGGTTCGGCGGAATGGTGGATCGGTCCAGCATGGCTGGCGCATGCGCGAGCAGGCTTCGGCGTATGTCGAAGGGGCTTTTCACGCGGTCTGGCGTCGTCTGGATGGGGCGCTGATCGACGTGACTCCGCGGACCGATGGACTCACCGAGATTCTTTTTCTTTCGGACTCGCGGATGGTCTGGCAGGGCGAAGACGTGGAACCGCGCCGCATGATGCTGCACGAGCAGCCGTGTTATTGCGGGAGTGGGATGCCGTATAAGATTTGTCACGGCCTGGCGGAAGACTGACCGCTCGCGGAAGCGGTTAGCGGCCTGAGGCGCGAGTGATGCGCACTTCGGGCCGGTAGGTGACGCGCACGAGCAGATCGCCGCGACCGCCGCGGGTTTTGGGGAGACCTTCTCCCGGAATTCGCAAGACCTCGCCGCGCGGGACACCCGCCGGGATCGAGATCCTCAGCGGCCCACCGCTCGGGCCGGCGATCATCTCCGTCCCGCCTCGAGTGGCGCGCTGCGCGTTGATTCGCAAGTCGCAGCGTAGATCGGAACCGCGCGCCTTGAAGCGAAAGCCGGGGAGTGCGCGCGCCCGCACCTGCACAAATCCGCCCTCGAACGGTGCGTCGCGCGGCACGCGAAAGCGCGTGCCGGGTGCGGTTTCGGGTGGAATCTCGAGGGGATAAACTTCCGACCCGTGCGGATTGGCTGGGTCTTTGACGCGCACTTCGAGGGTAACGCCGCGGAGAAATTCTTCGATCCGCAGATGGACATCCTGCGCGATGTTGCGCTCGATTTTCGCCGCCCGAACCGGAGCGTCGGCGTTTTTTTGGGCTTCAAGGTCGCGATCGTAAGCGCGGCGGCGTGCCGGATCGCTCAGGACTTCGTGGGCGGCGTTGAGCTGCTGCGAGAATTGCACCGCCTCGGACGCGCCGTCGTTGACGTCGGGATGATGGCGTTTCGCGAGCAGGCGGTAAGCGGCGCGAATTTGGGCCAGCGTGCATCGGCGATCGAGGCCCAGGGTGGCGTAGTGATCGGGTTCGTCGGGTTCCAAGGGAAGTGCAGCCTATCGGCGAAACGCCCGACTTCCAGCTTTCCCTGCCGCGGTTATTTGTGTCTCGACCGCTCCGCGCTCTCAAACGATTTACGCTTTCACCAGCGGCGCGAAGCGGGCGCGCTCGGACCAGAGGAGGAAGAGCGCCAGCACGGCGGCGAAGGTGCTCACTGGATTGAAGCCCTTCGCGAGGAAGAGATCGAAGAACAGGATGTTCAGGATGATCGGGCCGAGGATGAGCAGGCCGACGGGCGTAAAACGGCCGCTGGCGACGAGCAGACCACCGAGCACTTCGAGGACCTTGACCACGGCGAGATAACCGCTGAGGAAGAGCGCGCCCATGAAGTTGCCGGGCAAACCTTCCGGTGGTGGGGGTATCGGGATGAATTTCATCCAGAAGTTCAGGCCGAAGACGACGAAGATGAGCGCGAGCAAAAGGCGCGCGGCGATCGTAAGGAATTTCATAAAATGAGCCAGGCTGACTCGATTTAGGCTTTCAGTTTCGCCGCGATCTTGGCGACGTGCGCGCCTTGGAACTTCGCCTGCGCGAGTTCCTTCCCGCTCGGCTGACGCGAACCGTCCGCGCCGGCGATCGTCGCCGCGCCCCACGGTGAACCGCCTTTCACTTCGCTGATGTCCGAGAGTTCCGGGCACGCGTAGGGCAGGCCGACATAGACCATGCCGTGGTGCATGAGCGTGGTCACGAAGCTGATGATCGTGCTCTCGTTGCCGCCGCCCGTGCCGGTGCTGGTGAAAACGCTGCCGACTTTGCCGACAAGCGCGCCCTGCATCCAGAGGCTGCCGGTTTGATCGAGGAAGTTGCGCATCTGCGCGGCCATGTTGCCGAAACGCGTGGGCGTGCCGAAGATGATCGCGTCGTAATCGCCGAGTTCTTTCGGCGAAGCCTCGGGCGCGGCCTGGTCGAGCTTGGCGCCGCATTGTTTGGCGACGTCGGGCGGCATGGTTTCGGGCACGCGTTTGACGATCACTTCGACGCCTTCGACGCTGCGTGCGCCTTCGGCGATGGCTCCGGCCAGGGTTTCGACGTGGCCGTAGGTGGAGTAGTAGAGAACGAGGATTTTGGACATGCGGTGTGGTGATTGGGTTGGTGTGATCAATTGAGGTCGAAGAGCAGGACTTGCGACGCTTTCGTGCCGCGGAGTTCGAGCGTGGATTCGTCGCTGACCGCCACGGCGTCGCCGCCGCTGAGGGTCTGGCCATTGACCGTCACTTCGCCTTCGGCGACATGCAGCCAGGCATGGCGTCCGGGTGCCAGTTTGTGCGTGACGCTTTGGTCGGTGTCGAGTTTGCCGAGGTAAAGATCGGCGTCTTGATGGATGGGAATCGAATCGCCACGACCGCTCTTGCTGGTGATGAGATGCAGTGCGCCGGTCGCGGCGTCCTTCATCGACTTCTCGGCATAACGCGGCTTTACGCCCTTTTCATCGGGCTGAATCCAGACCTGCAGCAGATGCACCGCTTCCGTGCCGGAGGGATTTTGTTCTCCGTGCTGCACGCCGCTGCCCGCGGCCATGTATTGGAATTCGCCGGCGGCAATGGTGCGACCGTTGCCCATCGAGTCCTGGTGCGCGAGCTGGCCGCTGAGGATGTAGGTGATGATTTCCATGTCGCGGTGCGGATGTTTGCCGAAGCCCATGCGCGGCATCACGAGGTCGTCGTTGATGACGCGGAGGCTGCGGAAACCCATCCATTGCGGATCGTAGTAATCGGCGAAACTGAAGGAGTGATACGTGTCGAGCCAGCCGTGTTCGGCATGGCCGCGGTCGTTGGCTTTGCGGGTAGTGATCATGGGCGGAGCCTACGCCGGCGGTCGCCGGTCGCGGAAATATCATGTTCCTTGCCTCAGCATGCCGGAAAGGCATGCTCGCCCGCGCATGGAACTCCGCCACCTTCGTTACTTCGTCGCCGTCGCCGAAGCGGAGAATGTCACCCGCGCGTCCGAGAAACTGCGTGTCGCCCAGCCGGCGGTGAGCCGGCAGATCCGCGATCTCGAAGACGAACTCGGCCTTGCCTTGCTGGAACGCAGTGCAAAGGCGGTGCGGTTGACCGATGCCGGTCGCGCCTTCCTGGCGGAAGCCCGTGCCGTGCTGCAACGCGCGGACGAGGCGGTGAAAGCAGTGCAGGCCATTGCCGGCGGGCTGCGCGGCGAATTGCACGTCGGTTATGCGCCCTCGCTGACCGTGCAAATTCTCCCGCGAGCGCTGCGCAACTTTCAGGCCGAATTCCCCGAGGTGCGTGTCTCGTTGCACGATCTCTCGACCGAAGAAATGCTCGCCGGTCTGCGCGAAAACCGACTGCACCTTGCGCTGATGGTGGAGCCGACCGGCAAGGAAATGCGTGGCCTGCAATTCCACGAACTGGCGCGTTACCCGATGTGCGTGGCTGTGGCGCCCGGTCATCGTTTCGCGCGCAGCCGCACGCTGTCGCTCGCGAAAATCGCCGATGAACCGCTGATCGCTTACAGCCGTGCGGACTATCCCGAATACCATGCCGGCCTGGCGGAGTTCTTTGCGCCGCTGGGCCGCGCGCCCGTGATTGCCGAAGAGCACGACAGCGTGACCAGCCTGATTGCCGCGGTCGAAGCGGGCCGCGGCGTCGCGCTCGTTCCGGATTGCATGGCCTGCCTCGCGGGTCCGCGTTTGAAAATCATTCCGCTCGCGCCCGCGCCGTACTCCGTCACCGTCGGATCGGTCTGCCGCGAAGGTGCCGACTCGAAGGCGGTGAAAAAATTCATCGCCGCCGCTTCCTCCAAGAGCTGATCTCCCGGCGCGCTGCCCTTATTCGTCCGGCCTTGCGGGAGCCGGGGTCGTCGTCGCTGCGATGCGTTTCCACGCCTGGGCGATGAGCTCTTTTTCTTCGGGCAGAAGTTTCGCATCTTTGGCCAGTTCGAGGAATTTGCGGGCCTCCGCTTTTTCCTCCGTTGCAGAAAGGATCATCCCGTAAGACGCGGCGATGCTGGGCTGCTCCAATTGTTCCGGAGTCAGGGTCTTCATCAGAGCCAACGCTTCCTGCGAAAATCCCTGCAGGAACAGGCCGAGCGCGTAGGTCGAAATGAAATTCGGATTCTGCGGGTCGAGGCGGTGCAGTTCGCGGATTTTGTCCACGGACTCCGCGACGTCCGTGCCGAGGAGGAGGGAAAGCATCGCATGGTTGTTCACCATGTCGCGATTCGTGGGTTCGACCTCGAGCACCTTCGCCGCCACCTGTCGGAGATTGCTCGTGGCCTGCTGTTCCTCGTAGGTCCGGTAGAGAAACTGCAACGCCCACAATGGCGCCGGCGAAGTGCGCGCTGCCTGCCAAACCAAATCGGTGGCATCGGCCCCCCAATTCCATTCGACGGCCTGACGAGCCAGCGCGGCGACCGCCCCAGGCCGATTCGCGGTGGCTTTGACTGCGGCATTCCAGCGCACCTTGGCTTGTTCCTGATCACCGTCCGCCCGGTGCATGGCGGCCAGGTAGGCGAGGCGCAGAAATTCGAATTCGCCCCATTTTCCTACCGCGGCTTCGCCGAGCTTCGTCGCGGGCGGATTGGCGATGACGGCGGTGTCGGCGATGAACGGCTTCAACCCGGCCCAGTCGCGAAGGCGCACGTAGCTTTGGGCGAGCGCCACCGGCACCGGCATGGTCGTCAGGATTTCGGGGGGCAACCGCCGGGACCAATCGACCACGACCAGCGCCGAATGGCGTTCGTTGAGCCAGCCAATCAGGACGGTGAGATGCTCCGGTTTCTGGGCGGCCTCTTCCTGCAGGGCCGCGAGATAGGTCGGATAGTTTGGACGCTTCAGCCGGTGGAGAAGATCGAGATGGGCGAGGCGGTCTTCGAACGTGACGCTGCCGCTCTTCTCCAAACTCTCGGCGAGAGCCAGCGCGCGCTCCCCGTCGCGGCTTTGCATCGCTTCCCGGATCAGCACGCGCGACGCCCGCGCGGAAACGGCGGGTTGATCGCGCAAAGCTTCCAGCGCGGTGCGCGCGGCGGTGCGGGTGGTGGGGTCGGCGGATTGCAACCGCGCGGCCTGCCAATCCAATTGATACTCCGCGTTCGCGGGTTCGAGCCGGGCCGCTTCCGCGAATTCCGTCTCCGCCTGCTCCGGTTTGTTCGTGGCCCGAGCGACCCGACCGGCCAGCGCGTGATACCGCGCCTGACCCTGGCCAGCATCGCGCGCGGCAGTCAGCGTTTCGTCGGCGATCACCACCTGGCCGAGCGCCAGCGCGCTTTCCGCGAGCGACAACCGGTTTTCCAGCGAGCCGGGTTCGAGGTCCACCAATCGCTGTTTCCAGGTCAGAACCGTCGGATCCCGCGTTTCGTTCAGGATGGCCGTGAGGGTGCGCACCGCCGCGAGGTTCTGTTCGTTGATTTGCAGCGCACGCTGAGCGGTGATCGCCGCGGAGGAGTAGTCCTTGGCGGCCAGAAACATTTCGGCGCGCTGCACCAGACGCTCCTCGTTGAATTTCGGGAAATAAATATAGCCCAGCACGGCGACAGCCAAACCGAGCCCGAGGATTACCGAACCAACGATCAGCCATCGCCGCCGGTTCGTTTGCTTTTTACCGCTGTTAGAGGACGAAACTTTCAAGGCCCGGAAGATGGTCGGCGGTCTGCCGCAAGGCAAGCATTGGAGCACAATCCCGAGCGAGGCGCGGCTGCCTGGACCCGACGGCGCGAGCAAAGACTTGCCGGAAGGCACCGGTGGGTCTTTGGTAGCGCCCCGTTTTTTCCCTATGAAAGTCTCCCTCAACTGGCTCCGTGAACTCGTCGATCTTCCGCCATCCGTGCCGCCACTCGTCGATCTGCTCACGCTCGCGGGCGTGGAAGTCGAGGGTGTCGAGACACACGGCGTCGCGATCGAGAAGGTCGTCGTCGCGCAGATCCGCGAGAGCGTCCAGCATCCGAATGCCGATCGGCTGAGCGTCTGTCAGGTGGATGATGGCAGCGGGGCGGCGCGGCAGATTGTCTGCGGGGCAAAAAATTACCAGGTCGGCGACAAGGTGCCACTGGCGCTGCCGGGCGCGGTGCTCGGGCCGGATTTCAAGATCAAGGTCGGCAAGCTGCGCGGCGTGGAGTCGCAGGGCATGCTTTGTAGCGCGGAAGAGTTGGGCCTGCCGAAGGGCGCAGATGGGCTGCTCATCCTGCCCGCGGACGCGCCGGTCGGTGCGCTGCTGGCGGAGGTGTTCCCGGGCGACACCGTGCTCGATCTGGAAGTGACCCCGAACCGCCCGGACCTGCTCAGCCACGCCGGGATGGCGCGCGAGATCGCGGCGCTGACCGGTGGCGAACTCCGCTCGAGCGCGCCGGAAAATACCCCGCCGCCGTTCATCGCCAGCGCGGTGGACGTCGAGCCCGCGGAGTGCCGGCTCTACACCGTGCTGGAGATTTCCAACGTGCAGGTCGGCCCGAGCCCGGACGGCCTGCGGCGCAAGCTGGAGGCGGTTGGGCAGCGCGCGATCAACAACATCGTGGACGCCACGAATTATCTCATGCTTGCGCTCGGCCAGCCGCTCCACGCTTTCGATGCGGACAAGGTCGAGGGCGACATCCGCGTGCGGTATGCGCACGACGGCGAGGAGTTTCCCGCGCTCGACGGACGGACCTATCGCCTGAATCCGACGATGCTCGTGATCGCCGACGACCGCCGGGTGCTGGCCCTTGGCGGCGTGATGGGCGGCGCGGACAGCGGGGTGACCGGGACGACGCGGAACATCCTGCTCGAAAGCGCGCAGTTCGACGCGGCGAACATCCGGCGCACCTCGCGGACGCTCGGGATTTCCAGCGAGTCGAGCTACCGCTTTGAGCGGGGCGTGGACATCGCCGGCGTGCTGCGCACCTCGCAGCGCGCCGCCGCACTGATCGTGGAATTGACCGGCGGGACCGTCGGCGAATTCAGCGTGGGCACGGCGAAAGATTCGACGGCGGGTTTCGAGCCGGGTGCGATGCTCAATGAAAATGCGGGCGCGGTTTTCACGCGCACGGTGGCCTTGCGTCCGGAGCGGGTCGCGACAGTGCTCGGCAGGGAAGTTTCGGCCGAACGCCTCTTCGCGATCCTGACCGGGTTCGGCCTGCGCCAGGCGGAAACCGGCTGGGAAGTTCCGTCGTTCCGCCCCGACCTGACGCGCGAGATTGATTTGATCGAAGAGATCGCCCGCGTGGTTGGAATCGACGCCATTCCCGCGCGGGTGCAGGCCCAGTTTGCGCCCACGTCGGCGACTGATCGCGCCTACGATTCGGCCATGGCATTGCGCCGGGCGCTCGTCGCGCAAGGCTTGGCCGAGGCGCGCACCCTCACGCTCATCGGCGAAAAGATGCCCGGGCTCCTGTTCCTCCACGGGACGGAGGAAAAGCTGCGTCGCGTCAAAAACCCGATGAACGACGATCAGGTCATCCTGCGGCCCGCGGTGCTGCCCGGTCTGCTCCAGGCGCTGCGGGAAAATGTGCGCGCGGGTGCGAAGACGGTCCGCCTCTTCGAAGTCGGCCGCGTCTTCTCCGCCGTTGCGACGGAAGAATCCGAACACCTTGCGCTGGTTCTCAGCGGCCCGCTGACCGAGCGCACCTGGCGCGCGGGCGAGGGGACGGAAGCGGATCTTTTTCATCTCAAAGGGATCGTCAGCGCAGCGCTCGGCGCGGAGACGGAGTTCGCTCCCGACGAAAATTCCGCGCTCGCGCTTTCGCTCGTCGTGAAGGTCGGCGGGCAGTCGGTTGGTTTCGCCGGGCAGCTTTGGCCGAAGGATGCGCGGGCTCTCGATGCCACCGCAGCGGTGTTCTTTGCCGAGATCGATCTGAGCGCGCAGCCGGCGCCAACGGCGGCGCAGAAATATCGGGAAATTCCGCGCTTTCCCGCGACCGCGCGCGACATCGCACTCCTCGCGCCGCTGCCGCTGGCGCACGCCGAAATCGTTTCCGTACTGCGGGCGACCAAGGAGCCCTTGCTCGCCGATATTGAATTGTTCGACGTCTTCGCCGATCCGAGCGGTGCGAAAATCCCCGCGGACAAAAAGTCGCTGGCATATTCGTTGACTTATCGAAGCAGCGACCGAACTCTTACCGCCGACGAAGTGAATGCGGCGCACGCACGGTTAAAGGAGCGCCTGAAAACGGCGCTCGCCGTGACGCTTCGAGAATGATCTTTCCTAGAAAAAATTTGCCCTGCTGTGTTCGACCAAAGGGTGGAAATCCCGATCCGGTATTTAACACAACTCAGGAGGCCGGGGTGGGCGCGTTTAGGTCATGCCTTTTCAGGAAGACCGAGGCCCGTCCCAGGTCATCCGCCCGTTAACCTTAGGGGGAACGTGGAACTCCGCCTGGACGGCACAAGTGGGGCATCTCTCTGGCGCTCTGGAATGTTGACTGCTGATTGTCGCTTCCGGGGCGCCTTTTTCTTTTTGCGGCGGGCCTCGCCGGTGCGGGCTGGTTACCGGCGCAGCTTTTCGTTGATCGCGAGGAGCCGGGCGCGCTGGCGCAGCAGTTCGGCCCGCTCTTCGGCGAGGCGATTAATTTCCGCTTCGAGTTCCGGTCCGCGCGGGTCGGTGGAGGCGCCTTTGAGCACTGCTTGGTGGGCATCGATGGTTGCCTGCCAGGCCTTCGCGGCGCGATCGACCTTCCCGATCTCGGAATTCACCGAAGTCCGCAGATCAAACTCCTGAACGGCGGGGCCGGCGGAACGATCCAAGGCGAGCACCGATGCGAGCTGCTGCTCCTTGGTGGCGACGAGCTCGCGCAACCTGGTGTTGTATTCCTGACGGCCCTCGATTTGGCGGTTCAAGCCAGCGAGCTGGGCATCGAGGGCGCTGCCCGACGGCGCGGCGCCCGCCATCGGCTCGGATGTCCCGCTCGCCGGCGCACCCCCGGTGGGCTGGACGCTTTCCCGAAGTGTGGTGCAGCCGGAGAATGATCCGAGGAGCGCCGCGGCCAGCATCGCCTGGGTCTGGTGGCGCGTGCGCCGGGATAGGAAGTTTGCATTCATCTGTACGGCGGGATGGTGGGACGGGAGGGTAAATCCGCGCCAGATAAATGTTCTGCGGGTCGGTTGAGTTTTCCGCTTCATCTCACGCCGCTCCCGCGTACTGTCCGCGCCACCATGCGCGCAATCCTTGCCCTCGAAGACGGACGAATTTTTCTCGGCGAATCCTTTGGCGCGACCGGTTCTACGGTCGGCGAAGTTTGCTTCAATACCTCAATGACCGGTTATCAGGAGGTGCTGACCGATCCTTCGTATCGCGGCCAGATCGTGGCCATGACCGCGCCGCAGATCGGCAACTACGGCGTGAACGATCTCGACGACGAAAGCAACGCCGTCCATGTCCGCGGATATGTCATCGAGGAACTCAGCCCGGTGGCGAGCAACTGGCGCTCGCGCGGGACGCTCGATGCGTATTTGAAGAAGTGGAATGTGCCGGGTATCCAGGGCGTCGATACGCGGGCGCTGACCAAACACCTGCGCTCGCGCGGCGCCATGCAGGGCTGCCTCACGACCGAAGACATTTCGCCGGAGCAGGCGGTTGAACGGGCCAAAGCCGCGCCGCCGATGGAAGGCTCGGATTTTGTGAAAGAAGTGACGCCGAAAGCGGCCTACGCATGGGATCCGGAGGATCAGGAGAGCCGCGCGTGGACCATCGTAAAGGGCGAAGGCGCGGCCACGCAGATCACCGAAGACGGAGAAGTCTTCGAGCAACTCCCGCCGGTCAAACACCGCATCGTGGCCTACGATTTCGGGATGAAGCGCAATATCCTGCGCCGCCTTCGGCAGGAGGGATTTCAAGTGCAGGTCGTGCCGGCGGACACCAGCGCGGCCGCTGTGCTCGCGCTGAAACCGGATGGCGTTTTCCTTTCCAACGGCCCCGGCGATCCGGGCGCGCTGACCTACGTGCATGAAAATCTCCGCGGGTTGATGGGCAAAACGCCGATCTTCGGCATCTGCCTCGGGCACCAGATGCTCGGCTACGCCTTTGGCGGAAAGACTTTCAAGCTGAAGTTCGGTCATCGCGGGGGGAATCAACCGGTGAAAGATTTGGCGACCGGCAAAGTCACGATCACCTCGCAAAATCACGGCTTCGCGGTCGATGCGGATTCGCTGCCGGCCGATGTGGAGGTGTCGCACATCAACCTCAACGACAACACCGTCGAAGGCCTGCGGCACAAGACGCTGCCGATCTTCAGCGTGCAATATCATCCTGAGGCCGCGCCCGGCCCGAACGACGCGAGCTATTTTTTCGCGCAGTTCGCCAAACTCATTGAATCGTCCCGCTGAGGTCGCTACTTTCCGCTAGCCATGCCCCAGCTCCACGTTTCCCTCCCCGATAGCGGCGAAGTCACGCACGATTTGCAGGAAGCCGAAATCACCGTCGGCCGCATTTCGGAGAACCTCCTGCAGATCGAGGACATCTCCGTTTCCAGCCGTCATGCGGTCCTCACGCTCGATCCCAGCGGCGACTACATTCTGCGCGATATCGGCTCGACGAACGGCACTGAAGTGAACGGGCGGTCGATCGATCCCGACACCGATCACAAATTGCAGAACGGCGACAAAGTGACCTTCGGAAAAGTGGACGCCAGCTACCGTTCCGAGAATCCCGCGGAAGCGCGACCGCTGCCCGAGGCCGAGGAAGTCGCGGCGGTGGTCGGCGAAACGAGCGCGCGGCCGGCGGATTTTGCGAACGCTTCGCCCTTTCAAAAGCGGCAAAAGAAAAAAGACCCGATCGGCGTGGCGCTGCTCGCCCTGGCCGCGGTCGCGGTGCTGGCTTTTGGCTACGCGGTTATGCAAGTCTTCGCAATCCAGCCGCCGGCGCTTTGAGTCCCGATCCCGGCTGCGATGCTGCCCACGATCCGCTGCGTGCGACGCAAGTTCGCGAAGGTCGCGGCTGACCCCCGCGCGGAATGCTGGGCTGGGCTGCATGTTTATTCGTTGCGCGACACGGTGCAGGATACGCCTGCGCAGCAGGGCACCGCGGTGAAAGTGGCGTGGGATGACGCCGAATTGCGCGTGCTTTTCGAGATGACCGACCGCCATGTCCAGGCCACGCAAACGAAGCGCGACGGACCGCTTTGGGAGGAGGAAGTCGCCGAGATTTTTCTCGATCCCGTGGGCGATCTCGCGAGCTACTTCGAGATCGAGGTCAATCCTCTCAACACCGTCGTCGACCTGGTCATCCGCAAGAACCGGAGCGGAATCACGAAAGATCTCGCCTGGGATTGCGATGGTTTGCGCACGGCGGTGACGCGCCATGCGGCCGGTTGGTGCGCGGAGTTGGCGTTGCCCTTGCGCAGCGTGGCGGCGACTCTGCCCGGTGCGGGGACGCGCTGGCGGGTAAACTTCTGCCGCATCGATCGTCCGCTCGGAGTCGAGCGCGAGTTAACCGCATGGTCG
>JBBQIZ010000026.1:0-32361 GCA_038325425.1 Chthoniobacterales bacterium | reverse complement strand
AGCAATCTGGTGCGCGGGACGATCATGGGAGGAAAGGCAGCATCCCGGCGGTTCCGGGTAGCGCGGGCCTCCGGCCCGTTGGTCGGCGCGTCCTGCGCCGACGGACTTCCTGAAGATGACGGCCGGATTCGGCGAGGGCTCTGCGCCAATGGGCCAGCTCGCGGAAAGTTCGTTTCGGCAGGATGCCGAAACCAACGGGCCGGAGGCCCGCGCTACCCGGAACCTGCCATCGCACGCGCCAGACCAACCGCGGCGTATTCATCGCGGGACAGCTACTTGTTCGAGGATCTTCCCGATCACTTCGCTGATCGTCACCCCTTCGATTTCGTATTCGGGGCGCAGCACGAGACGGTGTCCGAGCACCGCCTCGGTGAGCGATTTCACATCATCCGGCGTCACGAAATCGCGGCCGGCCAACGCCGCCGTCGCGCGACTGGCGAGGAGCAGCGATTGCGTGGCGCGCGGGCCGGCGCCGACGAGCACACTGTCGTTTTGCCGCGTCGCACGGACGACATCGACGACGTAAGCGACCAATTCTTCGCGGACAGTGATGCCTTCCAGCGATTGCCGCAGATTGGCTAGATCCTCGGCGGTGATGACGGCCTCGACGGCGCCGGCGGCGAGCGCCTCCTCCGGCGAGTTCGATCCAAGCATGCGCTGGGCGAGCAGGAGTTCACTGTCGCGGTCGGGTGTGAGCATCGAGACCTTGAGCATGAAGCGATCTTTCTGCGCCTCGGGCAGCGGATACGTGCCTTCGTATTCCACCGGATTCTGCGTGGCGAAGACGGTGAAGTTCGGCGAGAGCGTGTGCGTGTCGCGGTCGATGGTCACCTTGCGTTCCTGCATTGCCTGGAGCAGCGCGGACTGGGTCTTGGCGGGCGCGCGGTTGATTTCATCGGCGAGCAGGAAGGTGGTGAAGACCGGGCCTTTGATGAGCGTGAACTCATTGGTCTGCATGTTGAAAACACTCGTGCCGGTGATGTCCGCGGGCATGAGATCGGGCGTGAACTGGATGCGGTTGAACTCGCTGCCAAGGACGCGGGCGAGCGTGCGGACGAGCAGCGTCTTGGCCACGCCGGGCACACCCTCGATGAGCGCGTGGTGTCCGGTGAAGATGGCGATGAGCGCTTTCTCGATTACGTCCTCCTGGCCGATGATGACTTTGCGCACCTCGGCGCGCGCGCGGTTGAGAACTTCCTGGATGGGAGCGGGGTCGGTAGGCATGCGGTTTTGGGTAGGTAAATGGCTTGGCTATTTCTTCCGGGTCAGGGCGCGGCTGATCGCTCGATACGCGGCGAGCGGGTCGCGTTCGCGGGCGGGTCGGGCCTGATCCTGCGCCCAGATTTCCTCGACCTTCGCGAGCTCGCGCGGCTGGTGGGCAAAGGTTTTCCGCCATTCCGCGAGGCACGTCTGGAACACCGCTGCGGGGCGGATTGAGCGGCGGAGCAGATTGATGAAACCTTCGCTGGATTCCTTGCCCGCGATGACGTCGCTCTCGGCGAATTGCGGATCGTAGGCCGGGATGAAGCGCACGGCGTTTTTCCAGACGAAGAAAATGGCCAGCAGGAAGAGTCCGGCGATGACGCCGTGCAGCCGGTATTTGCGGGCCAGCGTGGCGATGCCTGGATCGTCGCGCAGCCCGCGGCTTTCCTCATCGAAGATGACCAGCGGCGGACCGGAAAAAAGGCGGGCCAGCAAGCGCGGATGCCGTTCTTTGCGCAGCGCTTCGTTGCTCACGAGGAAGGAATCCGCGACGAGCACGATGCTGCCGTCGCCGTATTTGCGTTCCATCACGACGGGCATCGTGCCGCACATGTAGAGCACTTTCCACTGCGGCTTGGGGTCGCGGAAATAGAGGGCGCTGTGCCAGGCAAGATCCGACTCGAGGAGTCCGCCCGGTTCGACCAGCGCGGCCTGCCGGTCGTAGGCCTCCTTTTCCTCGGGTAGATAGTCGAAGACGAAACCCCAGCGTTTAGCCACGTCCGCAAAGTCGATCAACCGCTGACCGCGCTTTTCCTCGGCTTCGTCCCTGGCGGATTCTTCTTCCGATTTCTTGTCCTGCGCCTTTTTCTTTTTGGGGTCAGGTTGAGCCTTCTTTGTTTTTTCCTCCTTCTTCACGCGCTCCTGATCGCGGGCGCGCTTTTCGTCCTTCTCGCTCGGCTTTTTCTCGAACGGATAAAAGGTGAAGACGGCCCGCGAACCGGTCACGACCAGCGACTCGAAAGCCGCCAACTCCTGCGCGGACCAGTAGGCGCGGTGCGGCACGCCCGTATAGACGAGCGTGACCGGCGCCTCGGGGCGCAGTTTGGGCAGCGGTTTGAAGTTGCGGCGCACTTCGACGTCGGGCAGGGCGTCGAGTGCTTCGGCGAGTGCCTTGGTGCCGAGCGGATCGGCGCGGAGCGACGAGTAGGGCGGATAAACGTCGCCGACCTCGTAACGCAGGACGAAAAGCCGGACGAGGCCGTAGGCGAATCCGCCGCCGAGAAGCAGCGCGAGGAGCAAAGTCAGCAGCGGTTTCCTCAGCATGCGCGGATTCTTTCGAGGTTCTGCGAGAAGCCGCCGAGCGTGTCGGGCGTGACCGCGTGCTCGCCGTACCACGCGGCCTCGAAGACGAGAAGATTGGCGTCGAAGGCGGAGAGCAGATCGGCATTGGCACGCGCGCGGCGGCGCAGTTCGCGGTCGTAGTCGCGGTTCGATTTGTGGCGGGCGAGGTGGATCAATTCGCGCTGCCCGAGGTGCGCGAGGCCGGCCAGGTAGAAGGCGCGCAGGGCGAGGCGCAGTTCACCGCGCTCCATGAGCGCGCGACCGAGCTGGCGCCAGCCGTCCTCCGGCAACTGATCGGCGGTGACGTTTTCCTCATTCAAATCCGGCACGGCGTCGACGGCCTGCGCGGCGATCACTTCACCACGGCGGCCCGCCCGCCAGCGCCAGAGCAGCACGCCGAGGATGAGGAGCAGCGCGGCGGCGAGGGCGATCAGCGTCCAGCGCGCGGTCGAAGACCAATCGATGTCGCCGCGCGCGCTGGTCTCCCGAGGCTTGGGCTCGCGGTCGAAGATCTTGCGCAGCCAGTCGTAAACCTTCTGAACCCACTTCACGACTTGCTTCACGGTGCGCACGAGCTTCTTCCACAAGCCCTCGAAAAATGTCGTGAACCAGCCTTTTTGGGCGTCCGCATCGGTGGCGGCTTCGCGCGGCAGACGCCAGGCGTATTCGCGCCGCTGGAGGACGCGATCGAGCGAACCGTTTAGTTCGGTCGATTCGATGCGCGCAGGCGGCGGCTCGGCAGCGCGGACGGGAGTGAGCGGACCGCCGCAGAGCAGGCCGACCAAGAGCAGTGCTGCGACGGCGGCTCGCGCAGACGGTCGCAGCGCCTTCAACTCCACGCGGAGGTCTTCGCCGGACTGGAGCGAAGCACCGTGAAAACAGCGCAGCACGAAGAGCGCTTTGCGGATCGGGTCGATGCAAAGATAGGTCGCCGCGAGCGTGGCGGCGAAGGTCGTGGTGTTGAGCATCGCCATCGGGTGGCGCGAGAAGACGGTTTCGATGCCGAAAAACGTCTTGAGCAAGATCGGCGCGAACCCGAAGACAACGCAAACATTCAGCCAGGCGAAAAGCGAAAAACCGAAGATGCAGCCCAGCGCGGCGTGCGCCTGCCGCGGCCACATTCCGGCCTGCCGGGCGGCTTCGCGCGTGACTTCGTCGAGGCTCGCGCGGGTGCCGTCGCCGAGCACCCCGACGTTCTGGAAAAAGGCGTAGGTCCAGACGTACGGGATGAGGATCTGCGCGGCGATCGGACGGACGAAAAGCCCGAGCGGCTGAATGGCCGTCTGGACGAGCGCGAGCCGCGCCACGCGGGCGATGGTCCACGGCGCAGCGGGTCTGCCGAGCAGATGCGCGCGCAGTCTCGCGGCGAAGACCGCGTGCCAGCATTTCATCCAGAGGTAGAGCAACGCGGTGCCGAAAGAGGCCTCGATGAGGTGCTCGCGGGCAAACGCGCCGCGGCTCATGTCCGCCCAAAAATAAAGCAGGCCCAGCACGCACGGGATGCTGCCGGCGTAGTAGGCGAGCAGCGCGCCGGCCGGCGCGGAGCGGAGGAGATGCACGGCCGCTTCGATCAGTTCGAGCGCGGGCCGGCCCGCACGACGGTTGGCGGCGCGGCTCATTCCTCCTCCTCGCTCAGCCAGTCGCGCTCCCAGACGGTGCCTTCATGAAACGAGGTCGGGATGTTCAAGAGCAGCCGGCCGATGAGGAAAAAGAAAAGCCAGGCGACGAGCAGGCTGGCGCAGGCGACGGACACGCGTGCGAGCGGCGCCCAGCTCCGGCGTTTCGTTTCGGTCCTGGTCGTGAGTTTTTTCAGGCACGACGAGCAGATGACCCGGTCGTCGTGCTCGGTGATGCATTCGCGGCAGAAAAATTGCGCACATTCCGGGCAGCGCGCGACGGCTTCGCGCACCGGATGATGCAGGCAGCGGTGGGTGAGCAGGACGGCCATCGGCTTCAGGCGGCAGGCGACGCGGGCGGGCGGCGGAAATGACCGAGCAGGACAATGAGGCCGATCAATCCGATCGCCGCACCCAGGCCCGCGCTGCCGAGGGCCACTTCCGAAAAGCCAGGTTCGTCCACCATTTCGAGTCCGGTGACCATCGGCGTGCCGGGATTGCGCACCGCGAAAATCATCATGTAGACGAAGCCGATCACGGACTTGAGGGCGTAATAACCGAGCGCCACCTTCGCCAACCCGCGCACGGCGGCGGAAAGATCCGTCTCGCCCTGGCGGATCAGCGCGGTCACGCAGATCACACAACCGCCGAGCATGGCGAGCAGGCTGAAAATCGAGATGGGCTCATCCCCAAAAAAATACGCGACGGCGGTGAGCGCCGCCTCGGCGATGAGCAAACCGAAGAGCGCGCCGTGCAGGTAGCCGCGATCGGCGCGCGGGGGCTTCGGTTCCGAGCGGACCGCCGAGGCGGGGCCGACCGGTGTCGTGGCGGCCATCCACGGCGCGGCCGCGAGTTCTTCGGACGTGGCGGCGCCTTGGGCTTCGATGATCAACGGCTGCAGCAACCGGAGCACCCGCCGCGCGACCGGCAACCGGCTGAGGCTGGGCAATTGCTCCAACTGCACGGCGGTGCGGATGTGCGTCTGGCAGGTCGGCCCGCGCAGCGTATTGACGAGCAGACAGATCGACCAGAAGGCGGCGAAGATCAGCGTGGTGATGAGGAATCCGCCGCTGCCTTCGGAGCGCCACGCGACGAAAAATGGACCAGCCGTGAGCAGCAGGAGAGCGAGGAGAATCCAGTTCCAGACCTGTCGCTGCGCGGTGCGGCGGACGATGAAAGCTTCGATGTCGCGGAAATAAAACCGCCGGTATTCCTCGGACGCGATGGTGTAATCGACGGCCAGTAGATGATCCGCCGCCAGCCACAACCGGCAGCGCGTCGCGGTGACCGCGAGGATCGCGCGGCGCAGGCCGCGGCCGGGGAGCTTGGTGTAGGGAGCGGGCGCGGCCATGGGAATCAGTCGCGGTGGAAGATGGCGATGAACATGGCGGTCCAGCCGCCGATTTGCGCCAGCGCGAGGATGATCGCGACGACGAAGCGCCACTTGCCGCGCGGCACGATGCTCGACGGCGCTTTCCAATAACGCAGGGCGATGTAGAGGGCGATCGGCGCGCCGAGCAGCGACGGCCAGACGAGCAGCATCGGGAAGAAAGCGACGGCCAGCGCAAGGCTGTCGTAGAGCGTCCGGCGATTTTCGAACTGCTGGAGTTTGCCCTTCTTTTTGCCCGCGGCGAGGCAGGCCGGACAGATGTGCTGATCGTTCAACTCGACGTCGCACAGCGCGCAGAGAAAACGGCCGCAGCTTTCGCAGGGCAACACCGCCTTTTTCGCCGGGTGATAGAAACAACTCGCCTCACCTTCCACGATGACCGCCTCGCCGATCGAGGCCGACCCCGCCGAACGCAGCGCCGCCGGGAAGACCTCGACCTGGGTCCGCGCACCGCAGGCCGGGCACGCCCGTAAATCCGGGGCGTTATAAAGCACGGGAGGCAGCGAAGCGCGGCACTTCGTGCAGGCAACGAGCCGGGGCGTCATCCGGGGCGCGGGTTACGGTCGCTTGCGGATGACCCGCGTGTCGCAGATGCGATCGTGCAGGGTGCGCTTTTCTTCGTCGAACGCCGCCATCAGGTAGCCGATGAGAAGCGTCAGGCTGCTGAGAATTTCCGCGAAATAACGGCCGGTCGCGCGGCCGAAAGTCAGCGGCGAGCCGTCCGCGCGAATGACCTGAAGCTTGCAGGCCATCTTGCCGGGCGTCGCGCCGTATTTGCCGGTGAAATAGATGACGTAACCGGCGTTGATCACGAGCGCCACCACCGCGCCGATGATCGCCGCCGTTTCCGGGCTATTGCGCATCCCCATCCCGATGATGAGCTGCACGATCTGGCTGGCGATGTTCATGATGATGCCGTCCAAAAACTTCGCGCCCAACCGAATCCAGAAACCGGCATATTCCCGCTCCCCAACGACCGAAGCGCCTTCCTTGATCTTCTGAAAAAAGGCCGGTTTGCAGTCCGCGCAGACGTAGCGGTTTTCGTAGCTGACCATGTCATCCGCGGGGAAAAGCCGACCGCACTGGCTGCAGGCCGCAGCGCTGGATACCGGCTCCATCGTGGCCAGCGGACCGGCGGTATCCACGGGCGCCGGGCGGGAGGTATTGGCGGACGCGGGAGCCTTCGAAAAGGGCAACCAATCGGCGTAACCTTCGCGCCAGACCAGCGTCTCGGGCGTGATCGTGCCGGTCGCGACCAGCGTTTGAAAAGCGGCGTCCTCGATCGGACCGCGGCGTTCATTATTCTCAGCGTAGTACCAACTCATGATGGGGCTTTAGGGTAGCGGAAATCGGGCCGGAGCGTGGGCAACTTGCCCGAAAATGCAAAGGCTTTTTCCGCCGCCGATCAGCGTTCCTGCAACAGCCCGCGCGCCTTCGCCGCCGCGCCTTCGAGGGCGTTGAGTGAACGGAGTCGGCCGCGCGCATCGAGCAGCCAGACCGTAGGCAGCGCATTGATCCCCAATTCGCGGACGAGCGGCCCCTGCCAGCCCCGGCCATCGCAGGCCACGGGCCAACTCAGACCGCGCGCCTTGAGCAGCGGCGCGAGCGTCTCGCGCTTTTCGTCGAGACTGACGCCGATCACCCGCACGCTGCCTTTGGGCAGACCGGCGGTTTCCTGCTGCAACTTCGCCAGCGCGGTCATCGACGGCGGTGAAGATTGGGCGAAGAAAATGACGAACACCGGCCGGCCTTGCAGCGCGTCTCGATGGATCTCCTGACCTTGCACGGACGTGAAGGCCAGCGGCACTTCCTGGCCGAGCAGGCGGACGCGCTTGAGATCATCGGCGATGCGCGCCTGGAGTTCCTCATCGGTGGCGAGGGCCCGCGCGTCTTCGAGCAGGGCTTCCTTGGTCACCGGTTGGTGGTCGAAAAGAGTGGCGACTTCCGCGAACAGCGATGCGAGGCGGCGGTCAGTGGGGTGCGCGGACTGGAACTGACGCGCCGCGCGCAGCAACTCCTCCCGCTGCGCATTCGTGGGCGCGCGGAGGCTGCGCATGAGGCGCGCGATGCGCGCAAAATCCAGCTCGGGGCGCTGCTCGGGCGTGGCGGTTTTTTCCAGCTCGTCGAGCAGGCGCTGCGCTTCCGCCCGCGGCCGCTCCGAACCGTCGAAATCGGCGCGAATCTGGAGCAGCCGGGCCAGCCGCAGCCGGGCCTCAAAACCGCGCGCGTCCTGCGGATGCGCGGTCATGAAATTCCGCAACGCGCGCTCCTGTTGCGCGAGGTGCGCCTGCACCATCTGGGCGACCGCTTCCTTGGTGGGCGGCTGTTCCCGCGGGCCGGCATCGAGCGCGACGATGGCCTGCCAATCCTCATCCGCCGGACCGGCCGCCTGGGCCGCAGTGGCCACCGCGAACGCCACAAGGATGACCAAGAGTCGCGCCCGCCGCATTTTCACTTCTTGTCTTCGGCGATGATGGTCGTGAAGACCGCCCGATGATCGCTGGCGTCATTCCAATACGGCGCGCGGTGAATGCGCGATTTCATCAGCACGACCTCGCGGAAAAGCGCCGGACTGACGAGCAGGTAGTCGAGGCGCGAATACTCGTCCGCTGTCGGCCAGTAGTGCGTCCACTTGTCGCCGAATTCATCGCGCGCCCAGAGATCGGCCATGTGCATCGGCGTTTTCTTCGGCCCCGTCACTTCCTGAAATGCCGGCTCATTTTTCGAGTCATTGAAGTCGCCGTAGCAGACGAGGTTGGTTGCGGGATTGGCCGTGAGAATGGTGTCGAGATGTTTGCGCAACTGCTGCGCCTCCATGCGACGGATCAGCGCCTCGCCCTCGGGCGCGGGCATCTGCGATTTCAAATGCACGCCGACGAGGCGGAGCTGGTAGCCGGGATTGACCTGCACGGTCACGTCGAGGATGCCACGCCGCACCTTTTCGGGTTTGCCGCTCAGCACATAGGGCACGTCTCCGCGCGAGTTGCGGGCGACGATCGGGAAGCGGCTGACCAGCGCGAGGCGGCGATCTTCATCCGCGGCCGGAAGATACTCCCAGGCCACATAACCCAGGCCGGCTTCGTTCAGCCGCTTTTTGAAATCTTCGAACCGCTCCGGCGAACCCATTTCGCAAACGCCCAGAATGTCGGGATTCACATCTTTGATCACTTTGATCAGCGCCGCGATCTCGTCTTCCGGCTTGGCCCGCGTCGCGTACCGGTCACCCGGCCCTTTCGGCGAGGCACTGAGGTAATTCCGCACATTGTAAGTCGCCACGACGATCTCCTGCGCACCGAAAAGCGGCAGGGCGAGGAAGAGGAAAGCGGCGAGCGAGGCGGCGAATGGGAATTTCATGGACGAAGTGCTCACCCATCCGCTTTCCGCCACGCGGTAGCAAGGCCGCAATGCGCAACGCCGCAGGCTGGCCGCCAAATGATCTGCGGGGAACACCGGTTCGCGACCGGTCAGGCACCGCCAAAGCAAAAAGGGCTCGCCCGGAATACGGACGAGCCCTGGGTAAAAGTTCCCGGTGTTTAGATGACGCGCGTTTGCGGCTCTTGATGATGCTCAGCCTGACGTTCCTGCGTCTGGTCGCCGTGCGGATCGTGTGCGACTTCGGCCTGCGCGGCTTCCGTCTTTTGCTGGTCGAGCTTGACCGCTTCTTCCGTCGGAGCGACGGGGCGCGTCACTTCGCGCTCAAATTCATCCTTGGCCTTGGTGAACTCACGCACCGCCTGGCCCATGCCCTTGGCGAGTTCCGGAAGTTTCTTGGCCCCGAAAAGCAGGAGGACGATGAGCAGGATGATGATGAGGTCCGGCCCGGCGAGATTAAAAAGACTGGCGATGTTCATAAGCGTATGGGGTTGAAAAAGCAGTTACACCCTCATGGAGGAAGTTGCAACGGTCATTGGAGGAATCCACGCGGCGGAGCTTTGTTAGCAGGCATTTGCACACCGCAGCCGCGGAGCTGCCCGCAGCGCACGGCAGCCCGGTCCGCGGAGGCTTCCGCTCGCCGGATCAACCCGCGCCGCCAGAACCACCGACCCCGGACCTCCAGTCGCCCCGTCACGTCTCCGCCTCGCGCTCACCGTGCGGCTGGCCGCGATAGCTCAGCGCAAACCACACGAACACTCCGGCGGCCACGGCGGTCATCCCCCACCAGAAACGCGGCCAGTCCGTCACCCCCGCGGTGAGGTTCGCATTCCGCCACCAACCCGTGCCGAGATAACCGGCCAGGCTGCCGAAGCCCGAAACCATCACTTGGAGCAGCGCCTGCGCGCGGGTCCGCATCCGGGGATCGACCCGTTGCTCGAGGTAAATCTGCGCGGTGATGAAATAGAGCGTGAAGGCGAAGCCGTGGAGCGTCACCCCCGCGAGCAGCCAGGCCCGCGTATCGAGTGCGCACAAGCCCTGGCGCAGCACGGCAAACCCGATCCCGGTGAGAAAGATCCACTTCAACCGCACCCGCGCGAACAAACCCGCGATGGCGAACATACAGATCAGTTCCGTCACCTGGCCGAGCGCCATGGCCGCGGTGGCGTGCTTCACGCCGCGCTCCGCGAGGTGGATCGGGGTGAACGGGTAGAAGGCCGAGAGCGCCGCGTTGTAGAGCGCCGCGGTGAGGAAAACGACGCGGTGATCGCGGTGCAGGAGCAGGGAAAGCGCGGCCACCCCGAAAAGATCGCGCGGTTCTTTGGATTCCAGCGGCGGCGTCTCCGGCAGGGCGAAGGTGAGCGCCGCGGTGACCAGCCAGGTGCCCGCGGCGGCAAAACCCGTGAGCGTGGAAGTATCCGCGCGCAACACAAAGCTGACCGCGGTGCAGGCGACCATCCAGCCGAGCGTCGCCACAGCGCGGATCGGGCCGAACTCGCGGCGCGCATCCCCCAGCGACGCGAGGATGATGCTCGTCGCGAGGCCGAAGGTCGGCGCCGCGCAGATCGCCTGCGCCTGCATCGCGGCCAGCACCGCGGCCGCGCCCCAGCGCCGCTCGATGGCGAGAAACGCCACGGTCAGGCAGACCGCCGTCGCCACGCTCAGCCAGCGGAGCAGCCGCACCGGCGAGACGCGCTGATCGGCGAGCGCCCCGATGGCCAGCGGCGAAATGAACGCCGCGACCCCGCTGCAGGCGTAGGCGTAACCAATGATCGACTCCAGTCCGTGCGCGCGGAGCACATTGCCGAAGGGCACACTCCACATCCCCGTCGCCGCCGCCGTGCTGAAATACAGCACGGAGAGTTTCCAGCGGGAAGTGGTGGGTTCAGGCACGGGCGGGCGCCGAGCTTAACGTACCGCGCAAGCGGTCCGCCGCCTCGGCCTTTCCGGAACAAATGTCGGACGACGACGCTTTTGCGATCCTGCCGGGGAAAAGTCCCTTGAGATGCCGCGCGAGCGCCCGTATCAGCGCGCGCCTCCGGGCGGACGCTTGGACGCCCACCCCGAGCCCGACCAACCCGCCCATACCCATCATGCCTCAATTCTCGCCCGTCCCTGCATCGCGCCCCCTCATCCTCGTTCGGCGGATTCGTCCGCTCACCCTCCTGCTCGCCATCGTCGGCCTGGGTGGAACCACCGGGTGGGCGGCCAGCGCGACTTGGACAGGTGGGACCGGCACTCAGGCGTGGTCGAACGGGGCGAACTGGAGCACCGATCCCGCCGTTCCCGGCGCGACCAGCGGCACGACCAACGCCGATGTCGCCACTTTCAACACCGCCACCGCGGGCACGAACGTGACCATCGACGCGGGCCGGAACATCCGCACGCTCACCTTCGGCGCCGGCGCGGGCGTTTTCACGATCGGCGAAACCACGGCCAATACCGGCGAAGCGCTCAGCCTGAGCAGCAGCGGCAACATCACCCTCGAAACGGGCGTGACCGCCACGACGACGATCAACGCCCCGCTCATCCTGCAACCGGCGAGCAGTTCCACCGCCGGCACCTCCAGCTTCAACAACAGCGCGATCAGCGGCGCCGACACCACGGCCAGCACACCGAAGCTCAACTTTGCCGGAGACATCTCGGGCGGCACCACCAGCGCGGGCATCACCCTCACGCTTGCGGGCACTGTCGGAACACGCAATGGGAGCAACAGCGCCAGCGCGCTCACCTCGGCGAATACGATCAGCGGGGTCATTTCGGATGGAGGCGCGACGAACGGCCTTGCCGTTACCATCAATGGGACCAATACCAGCTCCTCCCGGATCAATGCCTGGAACCTGACCGGAGCCAACACCTTCTCCGGCAACGTCACCCTCACGACCGGCACCCTCTACTTCAACAGTCTTGCCAATATTGGCCAAGCCAGCGCTCTCGGCACCGGGTCCAAGGGCACGATCAGCGTGGCCGGCAACGGCTTCCTCATCTACACCGGAGGGGCCGCCACCAGCAACCGCACGATCACCGCAGCCGGAGGCAGCCTCTTCAACAACGGCACCGGGCTGCTCACCTTGGACGGGGCCATCACCAACACCAGCGGCATCGTCCTTCGCGGAAACAACGCGATCACCGTCAACGGCCTGATCAGTGGCCCGGCCTCGCTGACCAAAACCAACGGCAACCTGCTCACCCTGACCAACGCCGCGAACTCCTTCGCCGGCTCGGTGAACCTCAGCGCCGGCATGATCAGCGTGGCCAGCCTCGCCAACGGCGGACTCAACTCCCCGCTGGGCGCCGGCAACACGATCCTCATCGGGCAGAACCAGACCTCGGACAACATCGCCACCTTGCGCTTTACCGGAGCCAGCGGAGGAGCCACCAACCGAACCTTTATCCTCCAATCCGGTTCCGCCAATACCGTCGGCTCTCCTGCCACGGCCATCCTGGAAAACACCGTCGCGGGACAGACCCTCACCCTCAACGGCAACTTCCGCTCCAACGGTTCCGTACTTGCCGCGGCAGACTATTTCGGTGCCATCGAACTCATCGGCGCCGGCCACGGCGTTTACTCGGGAATCCTCGGCGGACTTAGCGGGGGCGCATTCAGCACGACCCCCACCAACATCAAGCTCACCAAGTCCGGCCTCGGCACCTGGGAACTCAGCGCCGCGAATATCTACTACGGCACGACCACGGTCAGCGCCGGTAAACTGCACGTCAGCGGCAGCCTCAACGGCACCCGCGGTGTGAGCGTCGCGGGCAACGCCACGCTCAGCGGCAACGGCACCATTCGTCCGGGCGACGGGGCGAACGTCAGCGCCACTGCGCAGGTCAGCGTCGCCGCCAATGGCATCCTCGCTCCGGGCGGCACCAGCACCATCGGCGCGCTCACCCTCGACAGTTCGAGCAGCACCGCCGCCAACATCCTCAACCTCGCTTCCTCCGCCAAAATGCAGCTCCGGCTCGACACCGGCCTCCAGAGCGACCGTATCTCACTGCTCAACGGCTCCGCGAACGACATCCTCTTTGGGGGCAACAACGTCATCAACTTCACCGACCTCACCGCCGGCACCCTCGCGGTGGGCAACTACACCCTCTTCACCGCCGACGTCGCCAGTGCCTACAGCGGCCTCACTCTCGACGGTCAGACCATTACTGGCGGGCTCGCCATCGGCTCCGGCCTTGAAGCCTATTCCGGCAGCACCCTCGCCGTCTCCGGCGACGACATCGTGCTCCAACTCATCCCGGAGCCGACCAGCGCGGTGCTCCTCGGTTTCGGTCTGCTCGTCTTCGCCACCCGCCGCACCCGCAGCGGCGGCAATCATCGTTAAATTCGTGCCCCGCCCGGCCGCCCCGGAACGCGGCGACAATGGAGTTGCGCATGCCAGCTCCCCAGTTACCTCGAAATCATGTCGGCCCAAGAGACCCCTATCTCTTCCGCCCCGCCATCGCCAGTCTCTGCGCCACCGCCGCGGGCGTGGTCGCGCGCTGGAACAACATGTTCAGCACGGCCAGCGGGGGCACGGCCATCACCGGTTCGCATGAGCAGCGAAAATCCCGCCACGCCGCGGATCCGGGTGTCCGGTTTCCAAGTGGTGGCAGTGCCGGAACCGGCGACCGGACTCGCTGTGCTCGGCGGTGCCGCGATGCTGTTCGGTTTACGCCGACGGCGCTGACGCCGTGCGGGCGAAGCGTCGTTCGGATTATTTCGCCGGAGCGAAGAGCACGCAGACCGGCGCGCCGACTTCGGCGGATTCACCCGTCAGGGTGAGTTTACCGGTGGCGGGATCAATCTTGTGCACCGCGATCCGGTCGTCGTTCTGGCCACCGGCGATGAGCCACTTTCCGCTCGGGTCGAGGGCAAAGCCGCGCGGCACTTTCACCCCGGCGGGGGCGGCTTCGAGGAGCGTGATTTTACCGTCCGCCGCGATGCTGAAGACCGCAATGGTGTCGTGCGTGCGATTCGAGACATAGAGCCACTTGCCGGTCGGGTGGACGAAGATTTCCGCGGTCGAGTAACCTTTGATTTCCGTGTCCGGCGGCAGCGTGGAGACGGTCTCGATTTCCTTCAGTGCACCGGTGGACTCATCGCGCTGGAAGGCCGTGACGGTGAGCGTCATTTCGTTGTTCACGAACGCGAATTTGCCATTCGGATGAATCGCCAAATGGCGCGGGCCGCTGCCGGGCGGGACTTTGCCCGACGGCGGTTCGGTCGCGGTCAGCGTGCCTTTGGCCGGATCGAGCTGGAAAGTCCAGACGTTGTCTGTGCCGAGGTCGGGCGAATAGACGAACTTGTTCGCCGCGTCCGTATAGATCGCGTGGGCGTGCGGTTTTTCCTGCCGACGCGGGTTCACACTGCTGCCGGTGAATTGGACGAACGCGCTGCGATCTCCGAGCGAACCGTCGGGCTGCGTCCGGAACGCCGCAATGCTGCCGCCGCCGTAGTTCGCCGCGAGCACGACTCCACCCGTCGCATCCACCCACACATGACAGGCGCCCGCACCACCGGTGTCCCCTTGATTGAGCAGCTTGAGCGTCGCATCGGGCTGCACGGCGAAGGACATCAACCCGCCCGCCCCGCCGCCCGCTTCCCCGCAGGCGTAGAGATATTTTCCGTTCGGGGAGAGTGCGACGAAGCTTGGGTTCTTCGCTTCGCCGGCCAGCTTCAGCGGGCCGAGTTTCCCGGTCTCGGTATTCAGAGTGCCGACGTAGATGCCCTGGCTTTTGCCGGGTTTGGTGTAAGTCCCGAGATAGAAAGTGGCGTCAGCGGCGAGCATGGAAATCGGCAGGAAAGCAAGGACGGCGAACAGGGGGGCGAGACGTTTCATGCCCGAACTTGAACTAACCTCGCGCCCAAGCTCAAGCCCGGAAGTGCAGTCGGACATCCGAGGGGCGGCTCAGCGGAAAATTTCCTGGAGCTTTTCCCGCAGGGCCGGAAACGTGAATGGCTTCTGCAAAAATCCGGCCAGCCCTTCGCCGGTGAAACGCGCCACCGCTTCCTGTTCGTTGAAACCGCTCATTAGCAGCACGCGCGCGTCGGGACGGATGGCGCGGATGGCGCGGAACGCCTCGTCGCCGTCCATGTGCGGCATCGTCAGATCGAGCATGACGAGCGTGAACGAATCCGGGGCCGCGGTGAATTCCTCGACGCCGGTCCGGCCGTTGTCCGCCAGTTGGGTCGTGAACCCCGATGCTTCCAGCATGCGCGCGGTCGTGACTCGCACCGTTTCCTCGTCATCGACCACCAGCACCAGCCCGGAACCTTTCCATCCGGCCAGACCCGGCGTCGCGCGGGCCACTTCCTCGGCCACGCCTTCCGCACACGGCAGCAGGATCTTGAAAGTCGTCCCCCACCCCGGTTCGCTGAAGACTTTCAACGCTCCCTTGTGTCCGCGGACAATGCCGAGCACCGCGGCGAGACCCAGGCCGCGACCGGTAAATTTGGTGGTGAAAAACGGATCGAAGATTTTCTCCAGAACCTCCGGCGCCATGCCGCCGCCGTTGTCGCTGATCTCCAGCGAGACATAATCGCCCTCGGGCAATTCCCGCGCGAAATAGGCGCCCGCGAGATAGGCGCGATCGGCGCGCGTGAGGCCGGTGGTCACCCCGATGAAGCCGCTCTTGTCGCCAATCGCCTCGGATGCATTGATGACCAGATTCATCACGACTTGTCGGAGTTGCGTGGCGTCGCCGAGCACCACGGGCAGTCCGGGCGCGAGCTGGAATTTCATGACCGCGCGTTTGCTGATCGAGACCTGGAGCAGCCGCGTGGTGTCCTCGATGAGCGCATTGAGATCGAGCCGGTTGACGACGAAGCGGCCCTTGCCGGAATAGGCGAGCATCTGCTTGCACAGATCGGCCGCGCGCATCGCGGCGAGCTCGATCTGTTCGAGAAACGGCTGGACCGGCGATTCCTCCGGCAGATCCATGCGGGCCAGGCTGGCGTTGCCGAGCACGCCGGTGAGGAGGTTGTTGAAATCATGCGCGATGCCGCCGGCCAGCACGCCGAGGCTTTCGAGTTTCTGCGACTCCTGCAGCTTGCGTTCGAGCGCCTGTTTTTCCGCGGCGGCCTTTTTCCCGATCTGCTCGGCGAGGACGCGATCGGTTACATCCTGGACCAGCGACAGCACGGAGACGCTTTTCCCGGTCGCGTCCTGCAGCACGGAATTCTGCCAGCCGCAGTGCAGGATACGGCCCAGTTTCGTCAGGTTGCGATGCTGGCTGAGATTGCGCTGATCGGTGCCGTCAATCAGCCGGCGGAGGACATCGCTGACCGTCTGAGCATCGTCGGGAAACACAAACGGCCACTCGCCAAATTGCCGACCGACGATTTCCTCCGCCGTCCAGCCGAACATCTGCTCGGCCTGCCCCGCCCAGCGCGTGACGCAGAAATCCGGTCCCCATTCGATGACGCTGAGCGGAGAATTTTCCACGTGATCGCTGAGCCGCGACTGCGCCGCGCGCAACTCCTCGGTGGCGCGTTTGACGTCGGTGATGTCGCGGGCGATCCCGACCAGGCCCATGATTTCCCCGTCCTCATCCTGCAACGGGAATTTCGACGTCAAAAACCAGCCTTTTTGCCCATTCGGTTTTTCATACGGCTCCTCGCGATTGATCACCGAGCGACCCGTCTCCACCACCGCCAGGTCGTCCGCATAATAGACTTCCGCATGGGCTCGCAGACCGGGCAGATCGAAGACCGTGATCCCCAGCGTCTGGCCGCTCGGCTCCGATTCGAACATGTGCAAATCAGCGGAATTCCGGAGGAGGTAACGTCCTTCCCGGTCCTTGCAAAAGATCGGGTCCGGCACGGCGTCGATCAGTTTGCGCAGGAGAAACCGCTCGTCGTGAACCGGCGCGGAAGCGGGCGCGCGATTCGAACCGTTGCGGTTTTCGCCGCCGTCCACCGGCGCGGGTGGCGAGGTCTCGGCATGCACGAAAAGCATCCCGCGCACCTGCCCATCGGCGTCCACGAGCGGCAATCCCGACGCGTCGCACTGACCGGCGCTCTTATCCTCGCGGACGAAAGATATTGTCCCCGACCAGCGCCCCATGCGGCGCACCACGGTCCCGAGCGGCTTGCCAGAGTCGCCGATGGTCGGCCGATACACATCCGCCGCCGCGCGCCCCACCACCGTCTCCCGCGTCCCGCCAAACATCCGTTCGGCCCCGGCATTCCAATCCAGAATGGTGTCATCCACCCCGGTCACGATGAGCGCTTCCTCGATCTGATTGAAGACCAGCGCCCGGCAGAGGAGCGCTTCGAGATTACCTGGGGGATCAGTGGGGGTCATTCCGGGGAATGGTCGTCAATAAATCATTGGCCCCGATTTGGCGAGTCTCGAACCGGCGAAATGCATGCGCCGCTCGCACCGCCTAGTCAATGACCGGCGACAGATCCTCGGGGACCGGCGGCAAATCCGCCGGAAGCGGCAGGTCCGCCGGGAGCGGCAGGGGGAAGTTTTCCGGCAGCGTTTCCCGGGGATCAAAGGCGCCGCCGAACCAATCGCGCAGCCAATTCACCATCGCGGCGCCGCCGAGAAAGATCGCGCCGAAAAAGGCCAGCGTGGCGAGAAACATGATCGTGCCCGCGATGATGAAATAACCGTCGCGTTCGATCAGCGCCGCCGCCAGGAAAATGACGGCCAGCGCCGGGATGAGGTTACTGAAGGGAATCGGCAGCGGCAGCATCAAGAGGAGCCCGCTGATGCAAATCATCGCACCGTAAAAATGATGCAACACCGCGTAATCGACGAGGAAGCACAACCGCGGCCGCAGGAAAATCTCGAACCCCCGCGCGATCTTGAGTGAACCGCGCAGAATCAGCGCCACTTTCGCCGAGGGCACGGGGGTATCGAGCACCGCCGCGGGCAGCCACGGTTTTGCGCGCAGCGATAGCCGCAGCCCGATGAGCGCGATTATCGCCCCCAGCGCCGTGGAAAGACCCGGCACCGGAATGGGCAGACAAAAGGGCAGCGAAATCAAGATGAGCAGCAGCGTGTACGCGCGGGAATGCGTGACCGCGATGATTTCGCGCAATGTCACCGGGCGTTCACTCAGCGCCGCGAGCAGCATCTCGATTTCACCGGAGAGCCGGCGTGGCGGTGGCGGTGTATCCGGAATTGCTGCGACCGGATCGAGCGTCTCATTCATGCGCGCGAAATCCTCCGAGCGAGCAATGAATGGGAAAATCCGACGGCATGCCGAAACCATGCCTGCGCTCTGCCGTGAGGCAAGTTTGCGATTCGCTGCTGCCCCGGCGATGCGTTTGCATGCTGGAAAGAAACTGCGCGTCAGGCGCGAATCTGGCCGTTGCCGCGCAGGAGATATTTGTAGGTCGTCAACTCCTCGAGCGCCATCGGGCCGCGCGCGTGCAGCTTGTCCGTCGAGATGCCGATCTCGGCGCCGAAACCGAATTCGCCGCCATCGGTGAAACGCGTCGAAGCGTTCCAATAAACGGTCGCACTATCCACTTCCGCGAGGAAGCGTTCGGCGGTCGTTTCATTCGTCGTCACGATGCCGTCGCTGTGATGCGAGCCGTTGAGTTCGATGTGGTCGATGGCCTCTTCGAGCGAATCGACAATCTTCACCGCAAGGATGAGATCGAGGAACTCCGTCCGATAATCCTCGGGGGTGGCGGCCACCGCGCCGGTCGGCGAAAAACCAGCGCCCTGCGCGAGTTCCAGAGCGCGCGCATCCGCCCGGAGTTGCACGCCCTTTTCGAGCAGCGCCCGGCCGGTCGTGGCGAAGAATTTCTCCGCGACGTCCCGATGCACGAGCACCGTCTCGATCGCGTTGCAGACGCTCGGGCGCTGGCATTTGGCGTTGATCACGATGCTCTCGGCCATGGCGAGATCGGCTTCGCGATCGACGTAGATGATGCAGATGCCGTCGTAGTGTTTGATCACCGGCATGCGCGCGTGGCTGACGACCGTCTCGATCAACCCCTTGCCGCCGCGCGGGACGATGACGTCGAGAAATTTGTCCATCGCGCAAAGGTGCTTCACCGCTTCGCGATCGGTCGTCGGGATGAGCAGCACGGCGTCCTCGGGCAGGCCGGCTTTGGCGCCGCCCCGACTGAGCGCCGCGGCGATGGCGACGTTCGAGTGAATGGATTCGCTGCCGCCGCGGAGGATCGTGGCGTTGCCGGTTTTCGTGCAGAGCACCGCGGCGTCGCTGGTCACGTTGGGGCGCGATTCGTAAATGATGCCGACCACGCCGATCGGCACGCGGACCTTGGAAATGCGCAGACCGTTCGGACGCGTCCAGTCCTTCAGCGTCTCGCCCACCGGATCGGGCAGTTCGGCCACTTCGCGAATGCCGTTCGCCATCGCTTCGAGGCGCGCGGGGTTGAGCGTGAGCCGTTCGATCATCGGCTTGGCGAGACCATTGGCCGCGGCGTTGGCGAGGTCTTTGGCGTTCGCCGCGAGGATCTCTTCGGACGCGGCGATGATTTCGTCGGCCATGGCCCGCAGGCCCCGGTTTTTCTGCTCGGAACTCGTCCGTGCCAGCACCCGCGCAGCGGCGCGCGCGCGGCGTCCGAGGTCTTCGATTTGTGTTTTCAGGTCCGACATGGCGGCAAGTTTCTACACGCTTCTGGCTTTGGCAATGAAGCGCGTGCCCGCGACTTGGCCCGCGACGATCGCCGGGATGCGGCCTGGCTTGCGCCCGCTGGCGATAGACGTGGCGATGCCCGCCTCGATCGCGACCTTCACCGCCTGAAGTTTGGAGATCATGCCGCCGACGGAGAATTTCCCTTTCTCCTGCCGGGCAAAGCCGGCCACACGATCGATGTCTTCGACGACCCGCACGATCTCGCCGTCCGCATCGAGCAGTCCGTCCACGCTCGTCAGCAGGATGAGCAAGTCCGCTTCGACGAGGCGCGCGACTTCCGCGGACAGTTTGTCGTTATCGCCAAAACGCAGCTCTTCGACGGCGACCGGGTCGTTCTCGTTGATGATCGGCACGACGTTCTTCCGGTCGAAAATGCGCGCGATCGTGTTGCGGACGTTTTGATACGCGGTGCGGCTATCGAGGTCGTCGTAGGTCAGGAGCAGTTGCGCGACGTGCAGCCCGTGGGTGGCAAAGTGCGCGGCGTAGCTCTGCATCAGCTTCGATTGCCCAACCGCGGCGCAGGCCTGCCGCGCCGCCAGGTCTTCGGGCCGCGCTTTTAAGCCGAGGACGCCCAGCCCGGCGGCGACTGCGCCGCTCGAGACGACCACGACTTGATGCCCCGCTTTCACCAGTCCGGAAACTTCCGCGCTGAGCCGGCGGAACTGCCGATCGTCGAGCGCAGTGCCGCGGGCATTGGCGAGGATGCCGGAGCCAAACTTGAGGACGATGCGTCGGGGCGTGGTGGCCATGGGTGAAAAAAGGGAGCGGGAGTCTAGGCCGGGCGCGCGGCCTCTCAAGCGCAAAGGCAGCGCCCGTTCGTCACGAAGTTGAGACTTCCCGAATTTCCGCCGGCGCCCCTACACTCCGCGCCATGAGCGTCCTCCGCCCCAGCCTTTTGTCAGCCGTGCAATCCGGCGATCTGCTCGCCAGCAGCGCCCAGAATATCGAGCAACTCCTCGCCCGGAGCAGTTCGCCGGTTTACCAGCAGAGCATCGCCGAACTGGTCGAAAAGCAGGCTTGGGACGAGCTCAACGATCGCTTCTACAAGACGCTCGCTTTTGGCACCGGCGGGCTGCGCGGGCGGACCATCGGTAAAGTCGTGACCGCCGCCGAACAGGGCGAACCGCAGCCGCTCGACCGGCCGCAGCGGCCCTGCGTGGGCACGAACTCGATGAACTTCTACAACATCAGCCGCGCGACGCAGGGGCTGGTGGCTTACTTGAAAGAATACTTCGCGAAGAACGATCTGCCGGGCCGGCCGAGCATCGCCATCGCCCACGACACGCGGCATTTTTCCAAGGACTTCACTGCGCTGACCGCGAAGGTCGCCGCGGAAAACGGCGTGGATGTCTTCGTCTTCGCCGGCCCGCGCTCCACCCCGCAGCTCAGCTTCACCGTGCGGATGGTGAACGCGAGCGCCGGCATCGTCATCACCGCCAGCCACAATCCGCCGCACGACAACGGCTACAAAGTCTATTTCGGCGACGGCGCGCAGGTCGTCGAACCGCACGCCAGCGGGATCATCGCCAAGGTCAACGCCGTCGAAAGCGATGTCTATGAGCCGGTCGCGCCCGCAGCACAGGGCGAAATCACCGTGCTCGGCAAGGATGCGGACGACACTTACATGGCGCGGCTCGAGACGCTCATTCTCGACCGCCCGATGGTCGCCGAGGCCGCGCGCAGCGGACTGAAGATCGTCTTCACCTCGATCCACGGCACCGGCGGGATCATCATCCGTCCGATGCTCGAACGGCTCGGTTTCACCTACTCGACCGTCGCTGCACAGGAGATTCAGGACGGCCGTTTCCCCACAGTGAAATCGCCCAACCCGGAAAACGCCGAGGCCCTCGCGCTGGCCATCGAGCAGGCGCGCCAGGAAGGCGCCGACCTGGTCATCGCCACCGACCCGGATAACGACCGCATGGGCGTGGCCGTGCGCAATCCCGCGGGCGATCTCGAGCTGCTCACCGGCAACCAGATCGGTTCGCTGATGGCCTATTACCGCGTGACCAAGCTGATCGCGCAGGGCGTGATCACGCCGGAGAACGCCCGCCGCTGCGTGATCATCAAAACCTTCGTCACGACCGACCTGCAAAAAGCCATCGCCGCCAAACATGGCCTGCGCTGCGTGGAGACGCTCACCGGCTTCAAATACATCGGCGAGAAACTCGGCAAATACGAAAACGCGCTCCCCGCCGAGATCCGCAAACATTACCGCGACCTGCCCGAACTCGAGACCCGCGACCTCCGCCTCCAGAAGAGCAGCTATTACGTCTGCGGTGGCGAAGAAAGTTACGGCTACAGCGCCGCAGATTTCGTCCGCGACAAGGATGGCAACGGTGCCGCCGTGGTCTTCGCGGAGGTCGCCGCCTACGCCAAGTCCCGCGGGCTCACGCTCATTGATCTGCTCGACGAAATTTACGCGACCTACGGATTTTACCTCGAGAAGAACGGCTCGCTGACGTTCGAGGGCGCGGACGGCGCCGCGAAAATCCAGCGCCTCGTCGAGTCCTACGCCACCCAGCCGCCTGGAACCGCGGACGGCAGCGTGGTCACCGGCACGCGCAACTTCGCCAGCGAAACCTTTGCCGATGTCGAAGGCGACGTCATTCCGAAGGAAAAGATGCTGATGATCGATCTGGCCGATGGCCGACGCATCGCCGTGCGCCCCTCCGGCACCGAGCCCAAGATCAAATTCTACCTCTTCGCCAGCCGCGCTCCGGCCAGCGGCGTGGCCTTCACCGCAGGGGAACTCGCGCCGATCAAGAGCGAGGTGAAAGCTTCGCTCGAACAGCTCTGGACCTGGGTGCAGGCCGACGTGGCCCAGCGTCTCGCTTAAGTCCGCCAAGGCCAGAGTCGTCTTTCACGCGAAATAGAAGTGACAAACCGCGGCTGACGCGGCATCCCATTTTCCACTTCTCCTTTATTTAATCCCCACCATGAGCGGCAGAGAAATCAACCTCGACGGCGGCGAAATCAGCGTCCTCAAAGCCTTGGGCGTCGGCAGCGGCGAAATGAACGGCGAAGATCTGATGACCCGACTCGGCGGCGACCTCGTGCCCGCAGAACTCATCGAAACCCTCAAAGGTTTGATGGCGGTCGGTTACGTGGAGGCGGATAAAAACGCGTTCTACAAAGCGGAAGATCTCAAAGCGATCCACTTCCGGGTGAACTCCGGCTACAGCAAGGATCTGAAGGAAGCGATCAATCCGCAGCAGGGCCAGAAGCCCCGGAAGAGCAAGCGCGTGCGGCGTGAATAGCCGGGTCATCGGATGGGAATCCTGAAGGGCTGGCCGTGGCTGGCGGCCGCGCTCAGCGGTGCATTGCTCCTCCTCTGCTTTCCGCCGTGGAATCAAGGCTGGCTCTGCTGGCTGGCGCTGACCCCGCTCATCGCCGCCCTGCTCAGTCCGGGCAGTGCGTGGCGCCGGGCCGCCCTCGGTTACGTCGCCGGCGCCGTCTTTTTTCCGAGCACCTTCTATTGGCTCAGCACGACCTTGTCGGAGCTGTATTCCAATCCGTGGCTGCTCGCCATCGCGCCACTTCTCGGGCTCTTCTTCGCACTTTATCTGGCGTTTTGGGCGTGGTTCGTCGGCGTGATTTGCTTTCGCGGAAACCGCGCCCCGCGCTTCACAAATTCCCTCGGCAATCTTGGCCTCGCCGCCGCCGGCGCGAGCGCGTGGATCCTCCACGAGTGGGTGCGCGAGCGGCTCTTCGGCGGCTTCGGCTGGAACCCGCTCGGCGTCGCGCTCCATCGCGATTTGCCGATGATCCAGATCGCCGAATTCACCGGCGTGCCCGGACTTTCGTTCCTCATCGTGTTCACCAATCTCATGGCGGTGATCATCGTCCGGCGGCTGATCGGGGAAATCGGCCCCACTTTCCTCAAGCGCGTCCGCTGGGAATTCAGCGCGACCATGGCGCTGATCGCCGCCGTCTTCGCTTTCGGTGTGCGCACCCTGCTGCGCGCCGAGCCCGGGACGACCGTTCCGCTGCGCGTCGTCGCCATTCAGCCGAACATTCCTCAGACCGATAAATTCGATCCCACGGCGGAGAGCCGCGTGCTCGAGCAACTCGGCCAACTGACCGCCCTCGCCACCGTCACCGCACCCGGCCAATCCGGCCCACAACTGGTCCTTTGGCCCGAGTCCGCCGTCCCGCGCGGCATGTTCGCCAGCCAGGAGACCTACCGCTTCGTCCAGCGCCAGGCGCAGCGCGGCGACTTCGGGCTACTTTTGGGCACCGTCGATTTCGACCCGCAGCGCGGCGAAGATTACAACACTGCGGCGCTCCTCACCGCGCGCGGCCAGGAGCAGCAGAGTTACCGCAAAATCCATCTCGTCCCGTTCGGCGAATATCTCCCGCTGCGTCCCATCTTCGGCGGCTTCCTCGGTCAGTTGGTCCCCGGAGATTTTACGCCCGGCACGGAACACACGCTCCTCACCCTCTCCGATCCGCCGGTGAAACTCGGCGCGCTGGTTTGCTTCGAGGACACCCTCGGCGACCTCACCCGGCAGTTCGTGAAGCGCGGCGCGCAAGTCCTCGTCAATATCACCAACGACGGCTGGTTTGCCCAATCACCCGCGACCGAACAACACCTCGCCAACGCGGCGCTCCGCGCGGTGGAGAATCGCCGGCCACTCATCCGCTGCGGCAATACCGGCGCGACTTGCGTCGTGACTTCGACGGGCCACATCCAGCGCTGGCTCCCGTTGTTCGAGCAAGGCTTCGCGGTGCGAGAAGTGGCTGTGCCGGTGGAAGGACGCACGACTTTTTACACCCGCCACGGCGACTGGCTGAGCCCGGTCGCCGCAGCCATCACACTCCTCGCAAGCCTGGCAGCCTGGCGTCGGCGTGAATAAAGTAACTGGCGAGAAAAAACGCGCCTCCTCGGCTCGCGACAGGACTCTCCTCGAGCCTTCCGCTAGCGGTCAGGGCCGGATGATCTCCACGATGTAGAACCGCGGTCCCTCGCCAGGACTGCGATCGATCACCGTGCGCTCTGCGCCTTCGCCAGTCATCGTGAAGCTTTCCAACGGTTCCCACGTCGGGTCGTCCAGGCTCCCCTTGCTCTTCACCTCGTACGTTCGCCCAGCGATCACCGGCCCGAACACGATCGCCTTCTGTCCCGGCTCCTCTACCACCGGCTCCACCCGCACCCGGAAGCGTGACCCCGCATCATTCGGCACCAGCCCGGCCACAAACTCAAATAGGTTCTCGTCCCCGTCCCCATCCGGGTCCGCCGTGTCCGCGGCGTCGCCCCTGTTCTCAGTGGTCAGGAGATACTGCATCCGCCACGCCTCCTGCGCTGTCAGGCCCGTGCCTTGCAGCGGGACGAGAAACGGGATTTCGTCGGGATCATTGCTGGCCAGCGACAGCGTCGCCATGCGCGCCCCCAGCTCCCTCGGGTCGAAGCGCACTTCGAACTGGAAGCTCACCCCGGGTGCCAGCGTCGCGGGCGGCAGCGCGCTGAGCGTGAAGTCATCCGCCGCCGCCCCGACGATCGTCGCCACCAATCCGGTCAAGTTCCCGAGCCCCGTGTTCGTGACCCGATGCGTGACGCCGATGATCAGAGCACCCTCCACCGACTGCAGGCCAAAGTTGAGCGGCGACCCGCCACTGACCCGGACCATGCCCAGCGGCGCTTCCACTTGAATATCCGGAGCCTGCCCAAAGACATGGACCGAACCCTGGCCCGCGAGAAGAGAATCATCGTCAGGAGTGCCAATCGCCACGGTCATAGCGTCGATGGCCACCGAGCTGCCAAAGCCATCGTCCAGCGCCGGGTCTGGGTTGTTGAGCGTCGCTACAGGCGTTGACGGCGTTGCGCTGGCGAGGTCGTAGATGTAAACGCTCCCGGTATTGCTTGCTCCCGTGTCATCCCTGATGGCACCCACCACCACATGCCATCCGGAGATTGCCACCGGAAGGCCAAAGAGATCATCCGCCGCCGGGCTAGGGTTGTTCAACGTGGCCACGAGGGTCGGCGACCCGTCGCTCAGTTCATACACGTAAGCACTCCCGGCATTGCTCGCACCCGTTTCATCGAGCCAGGCACCCACGACAACGTGCGTCCCCGAGACTGCCACTGCCTGACCAAAGCAGTCCCCGCTCTGCGGGCTTGGATTATGCAACGTCGCCACCAGCATTGCCGGCGTTCCATTGGAAAGGTCGTAAACATAGGCGCTCCCTGCGGCGCCCGCTCCCGTATCTTCCCATGGAGCGCCCACCACCACTCGCGTCCCAGAGATCGCCACCGCAATACCAAACTTGTCCAGCACCTGCAGGGTGGGATTGGTCAACGTCTGCACAGGAAGTGCCGGCGTTTCGCTGGCAAGATCGTACAGATAAGCGCACCCGGTATTGCTCGCTCCCGTATCATCCTCGTGAGCGCCCACCACCACCCACCTCCCAGAGATCGCCACGGCATCCCCAAAGAAATCATACTGTGCCGGAGTCGGGTTATTCAGCACCACCACCGGCACCGTCGGCGCTTCACTCGCGAGGTCGTACACGTAAACCTTCCCCACGTCCCTCATACCACTCTCATCTGTCTTGGCACCTACCACCACGCGGGTCCCGGAGATCGCTGCCGACTGGCCAAAGAGATCACCGCCCGCAGGGCTTGGATTGTGGAGCATCACCCACGGCATCGTGGGAGTCGCGCTGCTCAAGTCATACACATATACACTCCCAGCGGCACTCGCTCCCGTATCGTCTCCCGGAACCCCGACCACCATCAGCGATCCCGAGACCCCGACGGACCGACCGAGGTTATCACCCGCCACCGGCACCGGACTCCCCGACGCGGGGATGCGGTACTGGAGCGTATCCGGCTGCTGCGCGCGGAGGGGCGCGGTGAGCAGGGCGGCGAGCATTACGAACCGGCAGAGTTTCATGGATGGCGGGGCGGTTGGGGTGCCCGTGCCAGCTCCGCATTCCGGGTGCGGCTCCGCGTCGAGCAAAGAGACGCGTCGTGCTTTACCCTCGCCCCACGGCGCTCGCAAGACGCTTTTCCCGACACCGCTACACCGCAGTGTGGAGGGAAACAGCGCGTTCAACTTGACGATGATCTCCGGGAGCTGCGCGGACTCGTGGATCGAAAAGGCCGAGAGGGTCGCCAAGACGAGCAGGATCTTGCAGGCGCGTTGCGTGGGGTCGAAAAGCATGGCGGACGGTGAGGAGGCGTAGTCGTCGGCGCAGGCGAAGCGGATGGGAAGGTCGTGGCATCGGACAGCAACGCCAGGCGTGGCACCGGGGGAGCGGCGAGGCAACGCGAGAGACGGGCAAATCAGTCGCGCGTAACCCCCGCGTTCATTGACAAAGCGAAAGGGCGTTTCGATACTGCCCACGAAATGAGCCTCGACTTGAACGATCTGCTCCGCGATTGGCCGCATGAACCCGGCATGATCAAGGTGCGCAAAATCCTCGGCAGCGATGGCAAGGAAAAGATCCAGCTCCGCATCGATCTCGGCCTGATCCAGATGGAAACCAAAGGCCGGCCGGACGGGCTCGAACCGCACGATTGCGAATCGCTCCTCGAGTATCACCAGACGCGCGCGCGCAAGGCGGAAAAGAAAGGCCACACCTTTGTACTCAGCGCGGATAACATCGGCGATTTACAGCAGGAAGGCATTCAATATTACCACCGCTACATCAGCTTTTTTCAGCTCAGCGATTATCAGGGAGTGATCCGCGACACGCAGCGCAACCTGGAAATGTTTCAGTTCGTGATGAAGCACGCGGAGAAGGAGGAAATGTCGCAATCGGTGCAGCAATTCACCCCGTATGTGCTGATGATGCAGACGCGGGCGCGGGCCTCGATCGAGATCGAACGCGAGGAATTCGCGGCCGCCGTCCTGAAGATCGAAGAGGGCATCGAAAAGATCCGCGACTTCTACGAGAAGGTGGAAAATCCCGAGGCGGCAGCGAACAGCGCAGAGCTCGGTTTTCTCGGCGAATGGCTGGAGGAAGTGCGCGCCCGCCAGCCGCTGACCAAGCTGCAGAAAATGCAGCGCGAAATGGACAAGGCGATCGCGGACGAGGCCTACGAACGGGCCGCAGAATTGCGGGATCGCATCAAGGCTCAGCAGAATAAAAAGTGACCGGCGCACGACGGCTCCCCCACCTCTGCCGTGCCTTTGCACTGACCCTCGCCGCCGGCTTCCTCGCGGCGTGTGACAACGATCCCAATCCCCCACCCTTTCACGAAACGCGCGCCGACGGTTCGCCCTGGCTGGTGCGTTACGCTGGGCTGAGCGACGACCCGCGGACCTTCGATCCGCAGGTCATGTACGACCAGATGAGCCGGCGCATTCTCGAGCCGGTTTACGACACGCTGCTCGAATATCATCCGCTAAAGACGGATCCGTACGAGGTGCGACCGGGGATGCTGGAGGAGATACCGGCGAAGGAAGTCAGTGCCGACGGAAAAATCAGCTACCTCTGCCGGATCAAGCCCGCCGCGCGCTTCCACGACGACCCGTGCTTCCCCGGCGGCAAGGGCCGGCCGGTCACCGCACACGATGTCCACTTTGCCTTTCAGCGGCTGTGCGATCCGAAGGTGGAGTCGCCCTTTCTCTCGAACTTCGTCGCGTATCTTCCGGGACTGCAGGAGGCGCACGACGCCGCGGTGCGAAGCGGAAGCTTCAACTACGACACGCAAAATCTGCCCGCGATCGAGGTCATCGACGAGCGGACTTTTCGCATCCATCTCACCCGGCCATACCCACAAATTCTCTACTGGCTGGCGATGCATTGCACGACGCCAGTGGCCCGCGAGGCGGTCGAATATTACGACGGCAAGGAGCACGAAGGCGTGATCCGCGAGGATTTTCGGAAGTTCAAGACGGTCGGCACCGGACCGTTCCGCGTCGCGGAATATGTGCCGCGGCAGCGCGTGCGGCTGATTCGCGTGGAAGGGTACGCGACGACGACTTTTCCGACCGATGGATTCCCGCCGAAGAAAGCGGAATGGCTCCGGCAATTTGCCGGCCAACCGCTGCCCCTCATCGATGAAGTGAACTTCTCGATCGTGCGCGAAAACATCCCGATCTTCATCCTCACCCGGCAGGGGTATTTGGACGGCATGGGCGTGAGCAAGGACGCCTTCGGGGCGATGATCACGCCGGGCCAGGAGCTGGCGCCGAAGTGGCGGGAGCGCGGCATGCGGCTCGAAAAGGACGTCGATCCGGCGACGTTCTGGATCGCGTTCAACATGGAGGACCCGTTGGTCGGCAAAAACAAAAAGCTCCGCCAGGCGCTCTCCGCGGCCTACGACGCGCAGACTTACTCCGATATTTTCTACAACTCCGTCGCGCCCGTCGCGGAGCAACTCGTGCCGCCGGGCATCTTCGGCTACTCGGACGATTACCAAAATCCGTATGGCTACAATCTGGAGAAAGCGCGGCAGCTCATCGCTGAAGCCGGTTACCCGGGAGGGATCGATCCGGCGACCGGCCGCCCGCTGGAGATCACGATGGAAATGGTCGCCGTCGGCAGCGAAGACCGGCAGCGGGCGGAATTCGAACAGCGCTGTTTCGAGCGCCTCGGGATTCGGATGCGGATCAACGAAAACACCTTCGCCCGGCTGCTGCAGAAGCAGGACACCGGAGATTTCCAGCTCGCCAGCGGCACCGGCTGGGGCGCGGATTACCCTGATCCGGAGAATTTTTATTTCCTCTACTATTCGAAAAATGTGCCGCCGGCGGGGAAGAATATCTCGCGCTATCGGAGTGAGGAATTCGACCGGCTGTTCGAGAAAATGGCGACCATGGAAAACGGGCCCGAACGGCTCACGATCGTGAATGAGATGCGGGCGCTGATCTCCGAGGATTGCCCGCACATCCTGAACTTCCACAAAGCCTACTACAGCGTTGTGCAACCGTGGGCGCCGCGCACTCAGGACAACGCGATGCTCGAAGGCGGCGTGCGCTTCGCCACCGTCGATCCGAAGATTCGCGCTGAGAAACAGGAGGAGTGGAATCGGAAACCCGCCTGGCCGATCGCCGTGCTCGGCGGGTTCGTGGTGGTCTGCGCCGTTGCGGCGGTTCGCATCAACCGGAGGCGCAATGCTTAGTTACATCATCCGGCGCCTGCTCTACGCCTTCCCGATCGTGCTCGGCGTGATCGGCATCACCTTCCTGCTTTTCAATGTGCTGCAGACTCCGCAGGCCGCGGCCGCGCTGGTGCTCGGGCCGAAGGCCAGCGAACAGGCCCGCAACGACTGGATCAAAAATCGCGGCCTCGATCGCCCGCTGCCCGAGCAATTCATCCGGCACGTCACGAAGCTGGTGACCTTCGAATTCGGCACTTCCTGGAAAACCGGGCGCGACCTGAAGGAAGTTTTTCTGACCGGCGTGGGGCCGTCGCTGATGATCACCATTCCCGGCTTCATCGCCGGATTAGTCGGCGGCATCGGGCTCGCGCTTTATCAGGTCTTCGTCCGCAATTCCCTGCTCGACCGCTCGATTACGCTGTTCGCGGTCGCGCTGATGAGCGTGCCGACGGTGGTTTACATCATCTTCCTGCAAGCCGTCGGCGCGCTCATGTTGAACTACTTTCCCGCGTCCGGTTTCGACTGGCGGGGACTAGGGACGCTGAAATTTGTTGCGCTGCCGATCATCATCATGGCGGTGGTGAATCTCGGCTCCGACGTGCGCATTTACCGCACCATTTTCATGGAAGAGATCAATCAGGATTACGTCCGCACCGCGATGGCCAAGGGGCTGTCGAGCGGACGGGTGCTCGGCACGCACGTTTTCAAAAACGGCCTCATCGCACTCATCACGCTGACCGTCGCCAGCCTGCCCGCGTTGATCACCGGTTCGCTGCTCATCGAGAATTTCTTTGGCATTCCCGGCCTCGGCAACGTGCTCGTGCTGGCCATCGGCACGGGCGACCAACCGGTCGTCATGGCCAGCGTCTTCCTCGGTTCGCTGCTCTACATTGCGAGCCTCATCCTGACTGACATCTGCTACGCGCTGGCCGACCCTCGGATCCGGCTCAGTTAAGCAGGCAAATTTCGCATGAGCGCTTTTTTCTCCCACTGGCTCACGCCCAATCTGCTCGTTCTCGCGGGCTTCGGGCTCATCTTCTGGATGCTGTGGTCCGCCGCCCATCATGAGCGCTGGCGTCGCGCCTGGCTGCGCTTCAAGAGCGACCGCAGCGGGCTCATCGCGCTGATCATCGTCTGTTTTTATCTTTTGCTCGGCGCGCTGGAAGTTCTGCATTTTCCCACCGGCAGCGGCGGGACGCGGAGCGTGCTCGATCTGTTCATCGGCCACATTCCCGCGGAGAAAAGCTACAGTGCACCGCTCGCCGATACGCTCCTTTCCTCTGCCTCGCCCGACCCGCTCAAGGCGACCCATCTCCTCGGCACCGACGCGCTGGGGAAAGACGTATTTGTCGAGACCCTCAAGGCCTGTAAAACCGCGCTGATCATCGGCGGCCTGACCGCCGCGATCTACATTCCGCTCGGCACGCTTTTCGGCATCGTCGCCGGCTACTACCGGCGCCGCGTCGATGATCTCATCCAATACGTTTACACCACGCTCGCTTCCATCCCGACGATTCTGCTGCTCGTCGCGATCATCCTCGTGCTGGGAAAAGGGCTCGGCACGATGTCGTTCGCGCTCGGCCTCACGGCCTGGGTCGGGCTCTGCCGGTTGATTCGCGGGGAAACCTTGCGCCAGTCGGAGCGGCCCTACGTCACTGCGGCGCGCGCCCTCGGGCAGAGCCATTGGAAGATCATCACCAGCCACATCCTGCCGAACGTTCTGCACCTCGTAGTCATCAATTTCGTCCTCGGGTTTTCCGGCATCGTCCTTGCGGAATCCGTGCTCAGCTATCTCGGCGTCGGCACGCCGGTGGGCACGCCGAGCTGGGGCAACATGATCGACAGCGGCCGCTCCGAACTCAGCCGCGATCCGATGGTCTGGTGGAATTTGGTCAGCGCGACCGTCGCCCTCTTCGGCCTTGTCCTTTCGCTCAATCTGCTCGGCGATTCATTGCGCCGCGCCTTCGATCCCAAACGCGGTTAAATCACCACGCTCATGCCTGAAACGCCACTCCTCGAAGTCCGTGACCTCGCGATTCACTTCGCCACCGAAACCGGCACCGTCGAAGCGGTCAAAGGCATCTCCTTCACCGTGGCGAAAGGCGAGACGCTGGCTGTGGTCGGCGAGAGCGGCAGCGGGAAAAGCGTGACCGGCCTGGCGCTGACGCGGCTGCTGCCCGAGCCGCCGACGATTTACAAATCCGGCGAAATCCTGCTCGAAGGCCGCAGCGTGCTGAAGATGTCGCCGGGCGAGCTGCGCAAGATTCGCGGGAACAAGATCGCCTACATTTTCCAGGAGCCGAGCACCTCGCTGAACCCCGTCTTCACCATCCGCAATCAGATCGCCGAGGCGATCAAGCTGCACCGGCCCGAAGTGCGCGACATCGACGCCGAAGTGATCAAATACCTCGACCTCGTCGGCATCGTCGATCCGGCGAAACGCCTGCACGATTACCCGCACCAGCTCAGCGGCGGTATGCAGCAGCGCGTGATGATCGCCATGGCGCTGAGCTGCGAACCCGATTTGCTCGTGGCCGACGAACCGACCACCGCACTCGACGTGACCATCCAGGCGCAAATCATGGATCAGCTCCGCGAAGTGAAACAGCGCCTCGGCATGGCGATCATTTTGATCACGCATAATTTCGGCATCATCAGCGGCATTGCCGATCGCGTGGCGGTGATGTTCCGCGGGAAGATCGTGGAATACGGCGAGACCAAAGAGGTGCTGACCAATCCGCAGCACCCGTACACGAAGGCGCTTATCCAGT
>JBBQIZ010000025.1:0-32661 GCA_038325425.1 Chthoniobacterales bacterium | reverse complement strand
GCCTGCGCGGAGTTGTGGGGCTACCGCGGCGGCGAAGAGTGGATCGTGTCGCACTACCTTTTCCGCAAGCCATGAGACGGACCGCGTTGATCGCTGCGGTTTTGGGATATCTGCTCTTGGCTGGCGAATGCGGCGCCACGAGCGCGGCTGCGTTGATCGCCAAAGGGGATGCGCTGGACCGGCAACTCCAGACCCGCGAGGCGCTGGCCGTTTTCCTCGAAGCCGGGCAAGTGGCGCCGGCTGACGCCGAAGTCCTGCGGCGCATCGCCAAGGGTTATGCCGAATTGATGGTCGAAACGAATTCCAAGGCGCAGCAGAAGGAACTCGGACTGAAGGCGGTGGATTATGCGCAGCGCGCCGTGGCCGCGGATCCGACGAACGCCGTGGCGCAGCTCGCGCTGGCCATTTGCTACGGGCGGGTCGCGCCGCTGCTCGATACCCAGACGAAGATCAACCATTCGAAGCTCGTCAAAGTGCATGTCGAGAAGTCCCTCGCGCTCGATCCTGCGAGCGACTACGCCTACCACGTGCTCGGCGCGTGGAACTATGAACTCGCGGGGCTGAATCCGGTGCTGCGCGGGTTGGCGAAGCTGATTTATGGAGGCGTTCCCGCGGCTTCGTATGACGACGCGGCGAAGTATTTCAAACAGGCCATCGCGATTGCGCCGCAGCGCGTCTCGCATCACGTCGAACTCGGCCGCACCTACGCCGCGCTGGGCCAGGCGGAACTCGCGCGCACGTCCCTGCAGCGCGGGCTGGCGCTGCCCAATCGCGAAAAGGACGACGCCGACACCAAAGAGCGCGCGCGGGCGGCGCTCCGGAAGCTCTAAACGGCCTTGTCGCCGGTTTCGTCCGTGCGGATGCGCGTCGCGCTCTCGACGGGCAGCACGAAGACCTTGCCGTCGCCGATTTTGCCCGTCTTGGCCGCGGCGACGATCGTCGCTACCGCTTTGTCAGTGATTTCATCGCTCAGCACGATCTCGAGCTTCACCTTGGGCAGGAAATCGACGGTGTATTCCGAGCCGCGATAAATTTCCGTGTGCCCCTTTTGCCGACCGAAGCCTTTCACCTCCGTCACGGTCATGCCTTCCACGCCGAGTTCGGCGAGGGCATCCTTCACTTCTTCCAACTTGAACGGCTTAATGATGGCTTCGATTTTCTTCATGGCGGGGTCGGTTAGGTTTTTCAGGGTTCAGCCAGCCCGCAGGGGCGGGAAAAGGCGTCGCGGCTTTAGCAACGGTCATGCCATGAGGCATTTCGGTCTGTCTTCCAGTGAAAAACGGATGTCACCGGTTGGTTGCGGGTGTTTAATTCACGGCAGCCGCACGGAAGGTGTGGATATTTATCCAGCGGCGGTCAAGCACCTCTGATGCGGGCCGCCGGCCCACGGCAATCGCTGGACAGGTTCCCGCCTCCGACGGACACTCCGCCCGCATGATCAACCCGATCCCCGTCGTTCGCTCGGCGCTCCAGCACCTGAGCAGCGTCGTCTGGCTGCTCATCGATACGGTGCGGGAGATGAGCGACTTCGCGATGCGCGGGCGGTTTCCCTTCCGGCTCTCGATCTTCTTTCAGCAGACCGACCGCACCGGTGTCGGCTCGATCCCGCTGGTCGCGCTCGTTTCCTTTTTCATCGGGTTGACCATGGCTCTGCTCACCGGCTACCAGCTCCAGACCTTCGGCCAGGAGCGGCTCGTCCCGCCGCTCATCTCCATCGCCTTCACCCGGGAACTCGGCCCGCTCATGACCGGCATCATGCTCGCGGCCCGAATCGGCGCGGCCTATACCGCCGAACTCGGCACCATGACCGTCTCCGAGGAAGTCGAAGCCATCGAAGCCATGGGCCTCGGTCCGCTGCGGTTCCTCGTCAGCCCGCGCGTGCTCGCCGTCTTCCTCCTGATGCCCTGCCTCTCGGTCGTCTCGACGCTCACGGCGATGGCCGGCGGCGCGCTGATCTCCCGCTGGGCGTTCGACATTCCCTTTCAGATCTTCGTCGAGTCGTCCATCGAGCAGCTCCTCATCCGCGATATCGTCGCCGGGGTGGTCAAAAGCTTCCTCTTCGGCCTGATCATCGGCCTCGTCTCCTGCTACAAAGGCCTCACCGTCCGCGGCGGCGCGGCGGGCGTCGGCACGGCCACCACCTCCAGCGTCGTCACGGCGATCACCACGGTCATCGGCTTCGATACGCTCTGCAATATCGTCCTCGTCGCCCTCTTCGACACATGAGCGCCGAAGATCCTCTGGTCGAAATGTCCGACGTGCACCTCGCCTTCGGGGAAAAAGAAGTCCTCACCGGCATCGACCTCCAGATTGCCCGGCGCGAGCGGCTCGTCGTCCTCGGCCAGTCCGGCAGCGGCAAAAGCACCCTCCTCCGCCTCATCCTCGGCATCCTCAAGCCCACCGGCGGTTCCGTCCGCTTCAATGGCCTCGAAGTCACCCGCATGGGTCGCCGCCGGCTGAACAAGATGCGCCAGAAGATCGGCATGGTTTACCAATACAGCGCGCTCATCAGCTCCCTCAGCGTGCGCGATAACCTCGCCCTCCAGCTCGAAGAGCTGACCGACAAGACCACCCAGGAGATCGACGACCTCGTCATGGAGAAGCTCGAGCTCGTCGGCATGGCCGACAGCCGCGACAAGATGCCCAGCGAGCTCAGCGGCGGCATGCGCAAACGCATCGGCCTCGCCCGCGGCATCATCATGGACCCCGAGCTCATCCTCTACGATGAGCCCAGCGCCGGCCTCGATCCGGTCATCAGCTCGGTCATCAATGAGCTCATTATCAGCCTCAGCGAAAAGATCGGCGCCACCTCCATCATCGTCACCCACGAGATGGACAGCGCCTTCCGCATCGCCACCCGCATGGCCATGTTGTTTAAAGGTGTCGTCATCGCCGATGACACCCCCGAGAATTTCCGCGACCATCCGCACCCCGTGGTCGCCCAGTTTATTTCCGGCGACACCGAGGGGCCCATCCTCGAAGATGCCCAATGAATCCGGGATGTTTTCCCCTAGCCCGACTAAGAGTGTGAAATTCCCGACCCATTGTACCGCAGAGAACCCTGAGATTTTAGGCCGCAGAGGGAAAACTCTGACTTCTCCCTCTGCGGTAAGAGCGCCCGAACCCCCCAAAGCCACCTGCCCGTGAACATCTCCCGCACCGAAATCCGCACGGGCCTGCTCGTCGTGATCTCCCTCGCCGTGCTCGTCGTCGTGCTCATCTACCTCGGCGCGCCCGGCGTCTTCGTCCCGCAAAACACTTACCGCATCTATTTCGACAACGCCTCCGGGATCAAACCCGGCGCCCAGGTCCTCCTCGCCGGGCGCAAGATCGGCCAAGTCCGCGCCCTCTATTCCCCCGTGCCGGAAAACGAGCGGCCCGAGCCGAAGATGGAGACCCTCATCGAAGTCCAGGTCGAGCGCCGCGCCGCCGTTTACAAGCAGGTCAAAGTCCAGATCACCCAGCCCAGCCTGCTCGGCGAAAGCGTCATCGACTTCAGCAGCGGCCAGGAATCCAGCGGACGCGCCGAAGATGGCGCGCGCTTCATCGGCGAGCGGCCCGGCGGCCTGGCCGACGCCGTCCCGACGATCCTCGAAAAGCTCGACCCCGTGCTCCTCAAACTCACCGGCACCCTCGACAGCCTGCAGGTCACCTCCGACAACCTCGCCAAACTCAGTGCCGACGGCGCCGACCTGCCGGCTGCCTTTTCCGAGTTCAAGCAATTCGGCAAAAACCTCAACGACCTCAGCACCTACGGTGGGCCCCTGCGCAACTCCCTGCAAAACATCGAAACCCTGACCAGCGACGACGGTAAACTCGGGCAGTCCCTCAAGCACCTCGCCCAGATGACCGGCCCCGACGGGTCCCTCTCGAACACCCTGAAAAACACCGAGAAATTCACCGCCGACCTCGCCGGCAATAAAGACATCCCCAGCACCCTGCGGAATTTCCGCAGCGCCTCGGAAAACCTCGACCGCACCCTCACCCAGGTCGGCCAGCAGTTCAGCAACATCGGCAGCAACCTCGAGCAGGGCAGCGACACCCTGAAACGCCAGCCCTGGCGGCTCATTTGGCCGACGACCAAGAAATACGCCGACGAAGCCGAGTCCAAAGCGACCCCGGTCCCGGTGCGCCGGGCCACGGCGGTGAAGAAGCGCACCTCGCCCACGACGCGAAAGTAAGGTAGTAGAAATCGGCAGCGGGCAAAAACCCGGAGGGACGCGCTCCCGCGCGTTCCCACACTGGCGGAGGACCCGCCGCTCACGGGGAATGAGAGCGCGCAGGAGCGCGTCCCTCCGGATCGGGCGTAGTGGAAGCGCCCCCTCAGCCGAGCGTTCGCTTGGCCGAGGCGACGGTATTCGCCCCCAGCCAAACCCGGAGGGGCGCGTTCCCGCGCGCTCCCACACTGGCGGAGGACCCGCTGCTCACGGGGAATGGGAGCGCGCAGGAGCGCGTCCCTCCGGATCGGGCGTAGTGGAAGCGCCCCCTCAGCCGAGCGTCCGCTTGGCCGAGGCGACGGTATTCGCCATCAGCATCGCGATCGTCATCGGCCCGACGCCGCCCGGCACCGGCGTGATCGCCCGGCACTTTGGCGCCACTTCGGCAAAGGCCACATCGCCGACGAGCTTGTAACCCTTGGCCGCGCTGGCGTCGTCCACCCGATTGATGCCGACGTCGATCACCACCGCGCCGTCCTTCACAAAATCCGCGCGCACAAACTCGGGTTTGCCGATCGCCGCGATCAGGATGTCCGCCCCGCGGCAGACTTCCGCGAGATTCCGCGTCCGCGAATGCGCGACGGTGACCGTGGCGTCGCCGCCGCGGCCCTTGTTCATCAGCAGGAGCGCCATCGGTTTGCCGACGATCATCGAACGCCCGAGCACGACGACATTCGCCCCCGCCGTCTCGATCCCGCTCTCGATGAGCAACCGCTGGCAGCCGAGCGGGGTGCAGGGCACAAAGCCGTCCGGGTCGCCGAGCGCGAGTTTGGCGACGTTGATCGGGTGGAAACCGTCCACGTCCTTGCGCGGGTCGATCGTCTCGACGATCGCGCGTTCGTCGATGTGCGGCGGCGGCGGCGATTGGACGAGGATGCCGTGGATCGCGGGGTCGGCATTGAGCTTTTGCACGAGGTCGATCAGCGTGGCCTGCGTGGTGTCGGCGGGCAGTTCGTGTTTGACCGAATGCATGCCGAGCTCGTGGCACATCTTGTCCTTCGACCGCACGTAAGCGCGCGAGGCTGGATCATCGCCGACCAGCACGACCGCGAGGCCGGGCGTGACGCCGCGCGCGCGCAATGCGGCGATGGCCGCTTTGGATTCCGCGTAGGTTTTCTGCGCGATGGCTTTGCCGTCGATGAGCGAGGGAGAATTTAGCATTTAGGATTTAAGATTTAACATTTGAAGAGCGCTGCGCGCGTGTCGCTGCGGAACTTCCTAAATGCTAATTCTTAAATCCTAAATCCCAAATGTCCCCAGCATCTGCTCGAGCTTGGCGCGCTGGTATTCAAACTCCTCCTCGGTGGCCGTCGGCGGAATCTCGTGGAGCGGGTCGAGGGTGATGCGGACGGTGGCGAACGGCTTCGGAATCATGAACCCGTCCCAGCTCTTCAGCCGCCAGCAGCGGGAATAGGCGATGTGCATCGGGAAGACCTTGCCGCCGGTCAATTGCGCGAGCTTCACCACGCCGGGATTCACCTGGTAGCAGGGGCCGCGCGGGCCGTCCGGGGTGATCGCGACGTCGAATCCTTCGTCGAGCGCGCGCTTCATCTCGACCAGCGCCCGGCCGCCGCCGCGCGAGCTGGACCCGCGGATCGGCCGCAGCCCGAAGCAACGGATCACCGCGGCGATGATCTCGCCGTCCTTGCTCTGGCTGGCCAGCGCCGCGCCGCGCCGCGTCGGGAAATAGCGCTCCCAGAAGTACGGCGAAATGAGCAACTGATTGTGCCAGAAGACCCAGAGCAGCGGCTTCGCCGGCGGCTTCGCGAGCACGCCCGCGCGGTCGTCGATGTGGAAGCGCAGGGTGGCGAAAAGGAGCCGCAGAAACGCGGACCCGACGGCGGCGATGAGGCGCGCTTTTTTCTCGGGCGTCACTCGGCGTTCTCCTGCCAGCGAAACGAGCCGGGGGCCGGCAGGTCGAGTTGATCGAGGATGCGCGCGACGACGGTGTCGGCGAGTTCGCCGAGCGTGGTCGGCCGGCTGTAAAAACCGGGCGAGGCCGGCAGCACCGTCGCGCCGGCTTCCATCACGGTGACGACGTTGCGGGCGTGGATGAGATTCCACGGCGTCTCGCGCGGCACGAGGATGAGCTTGCGCCGCTCTTTGAGGAAAACATCGGCCGCGCGGAGGATGGTCGTCTCGCTCGTGCCCGCCGCGATCCGCCCGAGCGTGCCCATGGAGCAGGGGACGATGACCATGGCATCGAACCGCGCCGAGCCGCTGGCGAACGGCACATTCATCGTCCGGTCGCCGTGCTGATGCACGCCGGGCGGGACGATGAGTTCGCCGATTTCCTCGTGGATGACCTGCTTCGCGTAGGCGCTGAAGACGAGATGGATTTCGTGCGCCGCGGGATCGAGCTGATCGAGCAGCCGCTGGAGATAAATCGCGCCACTCGCACCGGTCGCGGCGATGACGAGTTTCATGGCGAGATGCTCCCCCGCAGCAGTCGGCTCAGAGATTTCGGATCGCGAGCGCCATGGAAAACGAGCAGCACCCACACGTCGTCGGCCATCACGCGAAAATAAATGGCGTAGGGAAAGGACTCGATGAACTGATGACGCATCCCGGCCACGACGAGCAGCGGCGCACAAGTCATCGGCTGTCCGGCGACCAGCTTGAGCGCAGCGTAAAATTCGGTCTCAAAACGATGACCCAAACCGGGCACTTTGCGGTCATACCAGCGCCGTGCCGTGGCCACATCGCTCAGCACGCGGTCATTGAGCCGAAGCTTGTAATTCACTGCGGCATTTCCGCCAGGCGCCGCTTGAATTCATCGAGCGACAGCATCGAATCGGGGTTCGCCTCGGCGTAGGCGATGCGCTCCTCCAGCAAGCGCACCAATTCGTCATTCGCCTCCCCGTCGGCGGGCGGCAGCGACTGCCAAAGTTCCTGGATGAGTTCCAGTTTCGACTCGACGCTCAAGTTCGTCAGTTGGGGAAGTTCAGCGATGCTCATGCAGCGTCATTAGCACAGGCCGGGCGGTGCGGCTCACAAATAATCCGCGGCGTGCAGGCGGCGGGTGAGGTCGCCCTGCCGCGTGAGCAACTCGGTGTAGAGTTCCTTGTGATCGGCATCGGGCTTGGCGCGGGTGCTCTCGTCGAGTTTGACGAAGCGTTCGCAGAGATCGCGAAAGCTGGCCGGCTGGCCGTGGGCCATCTGGCTGGCGTAGGCGGCCTGGAGCGCGGCGCCGAGCGCGGCGCCTTCCGTCGAGGCGAGGCAGATCGTCGGCACGCCGAAGATATCCGCGGCCATCTGCCGCCACACGGCGCTCTTGCTGCCACCGCCGGTCAGGCGGATTTCGGTGGGCTGGATGCCGAGTTCCCGGAAACGCGCGAGGCCGTAACCGAGGCCGAGCGTGACGCCTTCCATGGTGGCGCGCGCGAGAAATCCCGAGGTCATCGTTTCCGTCTTCAAGCCGTGGAAAACACCGCTGGCGTTCGGGAGATTCGGAGTGCGTTCGCCGTTCAGGTAGGGGAGGAAGAGCAGCCCGCCGCTGCCCGCCGGAGTCTCGTCCACGTTTTTCTCCAGCTCCTCGTGCGACCAGCCGAACATCTTCCGCACCTGCTCGGTGGCGACGGTCACATTCATCGTGCAGGCCAGCGGCAGCCAGCGATCGGTGCTGTCGCAAAACGCCGCGACTTCGCCCTGCGGATCGATGACCGGCTTGTCGGCAAAGGCGTAAACGGTCCCCGAGGTACCGAGGCTCACGGTGACGACGCCGGGCTGGACGTTGCCCGTGCCGATCGCGCCCATCATGTTATCGCCGCCGCCCGCGCTCACCGTGACCTCGCCCTTCGACAGGCCCCACGCCTCGCGCAGGCTATCGCGGAGCAGTCCGAAGACGCGGCGCGAACTGGCCAGCGGCGGCAGCGCGCCCTGCAGATCGGGGTCGATGAATTCGATCAGCGGCTCGCACCATTGGTGTTCGCGCACGTCGAGCAGGCCGGTGCCGGAGGCGTCGCCGTATTCCATGCCGCGTTCGCCGGTGAGGTAGAAGTTGAGGTAGTCGTGCGGCAGCAGGACGGTCTCGAGCGCCTTGTAGTTGCGCGGTTCATTTTGTTTCAGCCAGAGGATCTTCGGCGCGGTGTAGCCGGGCAGGATGGCGTTGCCGGCGAGTTTGATCAGCCCCGCGGCGTCGCCGAACTCCTCGTCGAATTGCGCGCACTGATCGGTGGTCGAGGTGTCGCACCACAGCTTCGCCGGGCGGATGACTTTGTTCTTTTTGTCGAGCGGGACGAAACCGTGCTGCTGTCCGCTCACGCCGATCGCCTTCACCTCATCGCGCCGCGGTCCGAGCTTTTCCAGGACCTCGCGGACCGTCGCGTCCACGGCATCGACCCAGTGCTGCGGCTCTTGCTCGAGATGTCCCGGCGGCAGGCCGGGGATCATCCCGTAGCTGGCCGAGGCGGCGGCGAGGATTTTACCGGAGTCCAGATCGACCGCGATCGTCTTGGTGCTTTGCGTGCCACTGTCGATGCCGAGAGAGATCATGGATTTCAGATTGCAGATTTCGGGTTTCAGATTGAAAAGCAATCGCCTTCCAAGAAGCGATGAGGCTAAATCCAGTCTGCCCTCGCCGAAAACCCAAATCTCCCATGGTCAAAAAGCTCCTTCACACCCGCTACCGCGTGAGCGATCTGGAAAAAACCGTCCTCTTTTACCGCGACGTCCTCGGTTTGGAACTCACCCGCCGGCACACTTCGCCACGTGGTTCGGAGCTCGTCTTTTTCAAAGCGCCGGGCAGCGAAGAGGAGATCGAGATCTGCAAATACGACGGCAGCGGCCCGGTGAATGTGGGCTACGACACCACGCATCTCGCCTTCGAAGTGGAGGATATCGCGGCCTTCGCCAAGCACTCGGCAGCGCTCGGCTATCCGCTCTCCGACGGCCCGACGCCCACCGGCTCGGGCAGCGTGATCGCGTTCATCGACGCGCCGGAAGGTTACGAGATCGAGTTGATCCAAACCGCGCCATGAAGGCGCCGCGCGGCTTCGGAGCGACCAGCAGCCATTCGCCTCTCCTCAATGGAATTTGACTGGCTCGACGCTTCGTTCGATCTCAAGAAGATCACGCCCAAGGAGATCGAGGAATCCTTCGAGGACCCGTTCAGCCTGCGCCTGTTGCCCGACGGGGTGGATGACGACGAAAAGGCGCGCTATTTTAACCTCGGAAAATCGGTCGGCGACCGCGGCATTTTCACTGTCTTTTGGACGGACGGAAAGCGCTACCGGGCGATCTTCGCCCGCGAGATGACGCCCGAGGAACTGACCTTTTACGACCGCAAAAACTCCGAGCAGGGATACTGATCCCGCCGGCCCTTTTCATGAAAATCATCACCCACTGGCGCGACGTTCCGCACTTCGAGACCGAGGAAGACGAAGCGGTCTTCTGGTCGGACACGCGGATCGACGTGCGGCTGATGAACGCCTCGCTGCTCAAGGCGGATACCCGGGAATCGACGACGATCACCCTGCGGTTCGACCCGCGGCTGCTCGCGCGGATCAAGCGCATCGCTCGCTCCCGCTACCTGAACTATCAGAGCATGATCAAGCAGTGGCTGAGCGAGCGGCTGGAGAAGGAGATTTAGTAATTAGTGCTTAGTGCTAAGTCCTCAGTCAAGAGGCTGCGTGCTCGGGTGCCCGACTGAGCACTTTGAACTAAGCACTAAGCACTTCCTCACCCACGAGGATTGCAGCTCGACTGGCCCAGCCTAAACGGTTCCCCCCGGTCCGTTCAAACGTAACCCTCCAGTCGAGCTGCTCCCCTATTTGGATTTTTTCCCCGTCCGCAATTGCGAACGAGACACCGTTTAGCACCGGTCATGCCAAGCCTTTCGGACGGGCCAAAAAATCTTTCGCGCCAGTGTAAATCAGTGCGCCCCGCGGAGTTCGGCGTCAAACAAAGCCCGCCACGACGTGGTGGAAATTAGCCAGTGTGCCTAGGGTCGGTGCAAAATTCGGCACCGTGCCGCGCTTTGTTCACCGGCTATTCACCGCCGAGTTCCAGCGCCGTGCGCACATTCCACTCGGCGCGCTCCAGAAGAGCGCGCGCGGCGGCATAATCAATCCCCAGCGCGCTGCTTACCAGGCGGACTCCCCGATCGCGCAATTTGTCGTTCGAGATATGCAGATCGACCATGGCGTTGCCGCGCACCCGCCCGAACCGGATCATCGCGCAGGTGGAGAGCAGGTTCAGGACGTGTTTCGTGGCGGTGCCGGCTTTGAGTCGCGTGGAACCGGTGATGATCTCCGGGCCGGTGGGAAGATCGATCTCCACGTCCCACGCCGCCGCGCGCTGCCGTGCTGGATTCGCGGTGACGAGTAACGTGTGCGCGCCGACGACCCGCGCGCGGGCGAGCGCGCCGAGCACGAAGGGCGTGCGTCCGCTGGCGGTCAAGCCGCAGACTGCATCGCCCGCGCGCACGCCGCGTTCGAGCACCGCGAGCGCCCCGGCTTCCGGTTGATCTTCGGCGCCTTCCACCGCGTGCTGCAGCGCCGTCGCGCCGCCGGCGATGATGCCCTGCACGAGTTCCGGCGACGCGCCGAAGGTCGGCGGAATTTCGCTGGCATCGAGCACGCCGAGCCGCCCGCTCGTCCCCGCGCCGACATAAAACAACCGTCCGCCCGCGCGCATCGCCGTGCTCACGAGTTCGACCGCCGCGATCAGCGGTTCGCGGCAGGCCGCCAGGGCCCGCGCGACTTCGCGCTCCTCGGTGGTGAAAAGATCCACCAGCTCCGCGGTCGAGCGCTCTTCGAGTTGCGTCGAACGCGGATTGCTCTGCTCCGTCGCCGCCACGGCGAGCGCGCCCGCATCTGCGACGACCTCCGCGCGCGGTTCATCTTCCACTTTCACGAAGAGGCCCCGCGCATCGACCTGCGCGGCCAGCCACGCCGCGCCCAGCGCGCCCGATTCCGCACAGATTTCCACCCGCGCCGCCGGCAGCAGGGTACTCAGCCGATATTTGAAAAGCGCGACGTATTCCTCGTGATGCGTGAACAGCCCGCCGATCAACCGCACGCGCGCGTCCGGCAAATCGAGCCGCTGCGCCACCGCGCGGGTGAATTCCGCGAGCACGGTCGCTCCGGCTTCGAGGGTGGCGAGCATTTCCGGCTCGCCGTGTTTCGCGGCGCGAAAGATCGCTGGCGCCAGGCGCGCGACGCTCATCTTGTCGGCCTGCATCGCCCAGCCCACGAGGTCGGGCAGACGATTGAGCCCGAGGGTGCGCAGGATTTCCTCGGAAAGCGGGGTCATCTTTTGATTCAGATCGAAATGCGTCAGGACCAGCCGCAGACCGCTGCGTGCGAGGTCGTAGCCGCCGCCGCGGTCGCCGAGGATCTGGCCCCAACCGCCCGCCTTTTCGATCTGCGCGCCTTTCCGGCCGTGGACCGCCGCGCCCGTCCCGGCGATGACCACGATGCCGTCACCGTCATGAAAGGCGGTCGCGAGTCCGGAATCGCGATCACTCCCGACGGCGATGTGCGCCGTCGGCCAGGTTTTTTCCACCAAACCGCGCAGCCGCTGGCGATCCTCCTCCGTCGCACAGCCGGCGAGAAACGCGCCGACGTGCGTGGCTTCCGGCGGCAGCACGGAAAAGAGCCGCAGCAGCGCGCTATCCTCGATCAGCCGGAGATTCGAGGCCGTCAGTGCGCCCTGCTGCAAAATTGTGCCGTCGTCCGCCAGCAGCACCCAGTCGGTCTTGGTGCCGCCGCCTTCGACTCCGAGAATACGCTTTGGGCTTTCCATGCCCGCACTATCGTGAAACATCCCCGCGCACTCAATGCTCCTGTGAATCCACTCGCCCCGCTCTGGCTCCGCATCCCCGCTTGGCTGTCTGTCGCGGTGTGGGCGGCGGCCATCCATTATTTTTCGTCACTCACCGGTCCCGAGATCGCGCAGGTCGGCCTGCAGCTTTGGGATAAAGCCGCGCATTTCATCGCCTTCGCCGCCGGCGGCGTCTCGCTGACTCTGGCGCTGCGCTGGAGCGTTACCTGGCCGTCGGGAAAAGTGGCCGGCGTCGCCATCGCCGCGCTTGCCGTTTACGGCGCCCTCGACGAACTCCACCAACTTTCCACCCCGAACCGCACCGGCGCCGATCCGCTGGACTGGCTGGCTGATTGCCTCGGCGCGGCCGCCGGTGCGGTGCTCTTCCTTGTCATTTATGCCCGATTTTTCCGCGCGCATTCAGCAGCTCCGGCGCGAGCTTGAAGAGCACAATCGGCGTTACTACGACGAAGCCGCACCGGTCATTTCCGACCAGGCTTACGACGCGCTTTTCCGTGAGCTGCAGGCGCTCGAAGGCGCCCATCCGGAGCTGATCACCCCGGACTCGCCGACGCAGCGCGTGGGCGAGAAGGCGACCGCGGGCTTCCAGCAGGTGCGTCACGCCGTACCGATGCTGAGCCTCGACAATCTGTTTGCGAAGGACGGCTTCGAGGCGCTCCGCAAATGGGTCGCGAGCGTCGAGAAATTGCTGCCGGGCGAGTCGCTGGAATGGCACGTCGAGCCGAAGATCGATGGCGTGGCGGTCAGCCTGCGCTACGAAAACGGCTTGTTCAAAACCGGCGCGACGCGGGGCGACGGCGAGACGGGCGACGACATCACCGAGAACCTCCGGACGCTCCGCAGCGTGCCGCTGCGGCTCGGAGGGACGCGCTCCTGCGCGTCCGACACATCGGATATGGATACCGCTGATGAGAAGAGTGGGACGCGCGAGAGCGTGTCCCTCCGCGTCTTGGAAGTGCGCGGGGAAGTGTATCTGCCGACCGCCGGATTTCAGCGCATTCGCCAGGAAATGATCGCCGCGGGCGAAGAGCCTTTCGCCAATGCGCGCAACACCGCCGCCGGGGCGCTCAAGCAGCTCGACCCGGCTCTGGTAGCGAAGCGCCCGCTGGAAATCGTGCTCTACGGATTGGGCGAGAGCAGCGCCGAACCGCCGCCGACGCAGGCCGCGCTGCTCGTTTGGCTGAAATCGCTCGGGCTCCGCGCGCCCAAGTTCACCCGCGTCTGTCGGACCGCCGAGGAAGTCATGGCGGCGATCGACGAACTCGATTCCGTGCGCGACACCTTCGGCTTCGAAACGGATGGCGCGGTGATCAAACTCAACGCGCTCGTCCAGCGCGAGCGCGTCGGTTTCCACTCGCGTGCGCCGAAATGGGCGAAGGCTTGGAAATATGTCTCCGAGCAGGCCGAAACGCGGCTGCGCGCCATCACCGTCCAGGTCGGCCGGACCGGCGTGCTCACGCCCGTGGCCGAGCTCGAACCTGTCCTGCTCCGCGGCAGCACGATCAGCCGCGCCACGCTGCACAATGAGGACGAAATCAAGCGCAAGGACATCCGGCTCGGCGACACCGTGATCATCGAAAAGGCGGGCGAGGTCATTCCCGCGGTCGTGCAGGTCGTTTTGGCAAAGCGCCCGGTGGACGCCGCGCCCTTTGATTTCCTCGCGCACATTGGCGGCCAATGTCCGGCCTGCGGGGGACCGGTGAAACGCGACCCGAATTTCGCCGTCTGGGTCTGCGAAAACGTGAACTGCCCGGCGCAACTCACGCGCCGTTTGGAATACTTTGCCAAGCGCGGCGCGCTCGAGATCGACGGCCTCGGCGGCATCGTGGCGGACAAACTCGTGGAGCGTGGGCTGGTGCGCGATCCGCTCGACCTTTTCGATCTCCCACTCGAATCCCTCGCGACGCTCAATCTCGGGACCGACGAAGAGCCGCGCGTCTTCGGCGAAAAGAATGCACGCAAGGTCATCGAGGCCGTTGCGCGCGCGAAAACGCTCCCGCTGGCGCGCTGGCTGCACGCGTTGGCCATTCCCGAAGTCGGCGAAGAAACCGCGCACGATCTGGCGAAGTTTCACCCCACGATCGAGGCGCTGCGCGATTCGGCCCTGCTGCGCGACGTCCTCACCCTCGACCGCGCGCATGCCGAGGCCGACGCGGCCAATCCCCGCGCCCGGCATCACAAAGAGCGGACCGCACTCGAGAAGCAGGAACTCGCCTCGCGCCATGCGGAACTCCTCGCCGCCGCGAATACCGCGGGCCGTCGGTTGCTGGACGCCGGGTTTGCCGCGCCCGCAAAAAAGAAGGGTGCGCTCGACGCGGACGTGGTCACCGTTGTCGGCCCGGTCGTGGCCCGTGCCGCCCTCGATTGGTTTGCGAGCACGCCCGGACGCGAAACCGTGCGTCGTCTCCACGCGCTGGGAATCGCTCCTGCGGGCAGTCGCGCCGACGCGGGCGATCTGCCGTTCGCCGGCCAGACTTTCGTCCTCACGGGCACCCTGGAACGCTTGTCGCGCAATGAGGCGGCGGAAAAGATCCGCGCGCTCGGCGGCAATGTTTCCAGTTCGGTCAGCCGTAAGACGAACTACGTCGTCGCCGGCCCCGGGGCCGGGTCGAAGTTGGCCGACGCCCAGGCGTTGGGCGTCGCCGTCATTTCCGAAGAACAGTTTCTCGCCTTACTCGCTACTGCCGGAGCCGCCGCCAGCGTGCAGACCGATCTTTTCGGCGGAAGTTAGCGATTCGGCAAAGCCGGGGCGGACGTTTCGCCCGTCGAGCCGAGGACCGGCAGGCGAGGCCGCATGAGATTCGGATGATCGATCGGGGTGACGGTGAGTTCGCGCTCCGATCCCTCACGAACGACGCGGAGCTGCGTGTCGTCCTCCGCCGAAAGAAAGAAAGAAGCGTCCAGGACATCCTCCAGCGAAGTGATGCGGTGCTCGCCCACTTGCAAAAGCACGTCGCCCCGCTGCAGCCCGACCTTTTCCGCTGGCGCATCGACGATGACATCCTCGACCAGCGCTGTGGAGCCGGAAACCGGTTCTTCAAGGTCCTTCACATGCACGCCGATCCAGCCGGGACGGACCGCGTGAAACCGGACAAAATCCTTCCGCACCTTCTCCGCTGCTTCGATCGGCAGGACGAAAGACGCGCTGCCGGAATCCAGCCGACTGATGAGAATGCCGACGACTTCTCCTTTGCCATTGAGCAGCGGCGCGCCGCCCTCACCGCGTTGCACGGGGACATTGGCGCGGATGTGCGTGGTAGCGAAATAGCGGCCCTGATATTTGAGGTCAAACCCGCCGACCGTCCCGAAAGCGGGGGTGAGTGCCAACTCCATCGGATAACCGATCGCGATGATCGGTGAGCCGACGGTCAATTGGCGCGAATTGCCGGGCGTGAGAAAGGGCGTCTCCGCGTCGATCTTCAGAATCGCCACGCCACTGCGCGGATCGCCGACCAGGCGTTGCGCCGGGTAACGTTGGCCTTCGAAGGTGACGAAGATGTCCCGGGATTCCCCGCCGACGGTGTAGGAGGTGAAGATCGTGCCACTCGGGCAGATGAAAAAGCCGGTGCCGGAAAGGTGCCCGTGCTGATCGATCGCTTCGATCCGCACAATCGCAGTGCGGCTCTTTTCGAAGACCGCCTGCACCGTCTGTTGCAGTTTTTCGAAGGCGATCGGAGCGGGATCGCTCTCCGCGGCCCGCAGGAGCGGTGCACAGCCGACCGCGACGCCCGCGACCGCAGCGATCAGCGAACGAGCCGGTCGTCTAAAAATTAATCGACGACGACTGCTCATAACTCGCCGGCCGCGCATCGATGATGTAGCGCGGCTGGGATGTGATGGACGGGAATTGCGGAGGAGCGGTCTGCAGCCACGGGCCGTCGAGGCTAGGCACTTTTCCGGGCTGCAGAGAGACCAAAGCCCCGGAAGTAGTGGCTGGAGCGGGGACCGTGTTTTGCGCGATTTGAGGCGCGCCCTCGACTCGCTCGATCGAGCCTCCGGGAGTCATCAGGCCAATGGTCGTCACGCCGAGGATCAGCACCGAAGCCAGCGCCCCGGCATAGGAGAGATGTCCCATGCTGTGCTCGCCGAAGAATGTCTGCACGCGCTCCACGGCGATTTTCCAGAGCGGGAGTTGGAGCAAATCCGCGCGCTGCCGCCGATGCACGTCTTGGAGGAGGCGGTCGAAATACTGCGCCGGTGGTTGTTCGTAGCGTTTGAGCCGGAGCAGGGCGGAAATTTGTTCGTCGGTCATGGAAGGCAGGAAGATTTAATGGAATTCGGTCAGAAAATTTTGCAATTGGCGATGGGCGTAAAAGAGCCGCGAGCGGACGGTGCCTTCGGAAATGCCGAGGATCTTGGCAATCTCGGCGTGCGGCATCCCTTGGATATCGAACATCGTGACCACCGCGCGGTGATCGTGAGAAAGTTTCTGCATGGCCTCGTTCAGGCGCTTCTGGAGTTCGCCGAGGTCCGCCTCGCGCACCGGGTTGCTCGTCGCCGTGAGTTCGATGAACTCTTTGTCGTTCTGAATGTTCGAGTCGATGTCATCAAGACTGAGCGTGAAACGGCGGCCGCGTTTCTTCAGGAAGTTGATCGTCATGTTTACCCCGATGGAGTGGATCCACGTGTAGAACGACGATTTACCGCGGAAGCCATTGATCGAACGGTAGGCCTTCGACCAAATGTCCTGCATGAGATCGTTCGCGTCCTCGTGGTTCGACGTCATGTTATAGACGAGGCCGTAAAGGCGCGGGCTGTATTTGACGATGAGTTCATCGAACGCCGCCGCATCGCCCGCTTGAGTGCGGGCGATCAATTCGTCGTCTTGTTTGCGGCTCTGTTCATCCTGCATCGTTCGCGGCTTCGTAGCAGGCCGCGCCGCCGAGGGGAATTCCGTTTGTGCCGGCGCGGGTCTGGCCGCGGGCCACAGCACGCTTCCGGCGTTGGGGATGGTGGAGGCGAAAGTCATTATCGGGAGCGTCGCAAAGGCGGCGGGATGTGAACCGGGACCAAGGCGCGTGCGGGCGGCGTGAAACGATGAACAACAAGGGCCGCAGCGGCCATCAGCAGAAGGGAGACAATCATGCAGAAACTTCAGACACGGTCGTCCGGACACCGTTCAAAATCCGCGGCTGGCCGGTCAGATTTCGAGCGGCTTGGGAAAGCGCGAGAGCAGGCGGTGACCGCTCTCGGTGATCGTCACCACGTCCTCATGCCGCACCCCGCCCAAGCCGGGAATGTAGATCCCAGGCTCCACGGTGACCACCTGGCCCGGTTGGAACGTCGTCCCGGCGATCCGCGGCGACTCGTGAATCTCCAGCCCGAGTCCGTGTCCGAGCCCGTGAAAAAAACCGGTCCAGCGGCCGTTGCGCTGCTCGGTCGGATAACCCTGTTCGGTGAAGAACTGGCGGACGTTGTCCTGCACTTGTCTGCCGACCTGCTTCGGCTTGATCGCGCGCAGCGCCTGCCTCTGCCCTTCGAGGCAGACCTCCCACAACCGGCGCTGTGCATCGCTCGCTCGCCCCCGGACGACCGTGCGCGTCATGTCGCCGAAGTAACCGCTCTGCGCCCGCGGAAAAATATCGAGGATGATCAATTCGTGCGCCCGCAACGTGCCGTGACCGCGTTCGTGCGGATCGCAGGCCTGCTCGCCGCCCGCGACGATGGTATTCGCCGGCAGGCCGCCGGCGCGCAGAATTGCCGAATCGATTTCCGCGCGCAGCAGCTCGGCGGTGAGCGGGTTGCCGCTCCAGCGCAGCCAATTTTTGGGTCCGATCTCCGCGGCGCGCAGTACTTCGATCCCGCGCGCCATGCCAGCTTCGGTGATCGCCTGCGCGCGGCGAACAAGCTTCAGCTCAGCCTCGGTCTTGAACTCGCGCGCCTTCCAAAACAGCCCGGCCTGCGGCTTGAGTTGAAGGCCCGCTTTTCCGAGGCTCGTCGCCAAGCCTAGTGGAAACGACCCCGGCACCGCGGCTCGTCGCACTTTGCGGCTCTGCAGGAAGGCCACGACATGCTCCGCGAATGGCGAGTCCTTGCCCTTTCGACAAAGCTGGGAGATCTCCGAAAGCGCGACGACTTCGTCGGCCCGCGCCTGCGTTCGGCCACGATCGATCTCCAGGTCGCTGAGCACGACGGTCGAGCGTCCGTCTTTTTCGAGAAAGATGAACGGGTCGGGCACGAAGAAGCCGGTCGCGTAAAGCATGTCGGCATCGTGTTCGCTCGAAGCGATGATCAATCGGGGAAGCGGCTTTTTGCTCATGAGAGGATTTTCGGAGGGGCTTCGCGCCGGAGGCGGATGGCGACGAACGCGGTGTCGGGCAGAATGAATTTGCGCAGCTCCACTTCGACCGCGCCGAGCGGAAAGCGGGCGAGCAATTCGGCGGCGATTTCCTGGGCCAGCGTCTCGATCAACCGGCGGGGGTGGGCGAGGCTGAACTGCTTCACAAATTCGCTGAGGGCAAAATAATCGACGGTGTTTTCAAGGCGATCCTCCAGGGCGCGGAAGTCGCGGATCGGCTCCAGCACAAGGCTGACGGTCAATCGCTGCGCCGCGGCGCGCTCCTCGTCCGGCACGCCGATGAAGGACGAGAGTTCCAGCGCTTCGATCAGGATGCGATCGACCATGTCTCAGCCGACGCGGAATTTGATCTCGCGCACCGTGCGGCTGCCGAACCGCTTTTTCAGCTTGTCGAGAATGTCGCGTTTCCACACCCGATCGAGTTCGAAAAGCAGCGTCGGCTGGAGCACGGCCACGGAAAGCACGCCGTCCTTCAGGCGCTGAGGCGCGGAGTGTTTCGCAAAAAATTCACCGACGATCTCATGCCAGGCGCCGAGCACTTCCTCGGAGCGCAGGCGCTCGCCGAGTCCCAACTCCTTCATCACCTTTTGCACCGCCACCCCGCAGGCCACCGCGCGGTCCGCCCGCTCAAACGTCGCCGGCAGGCCGCGCCATTCGGCGAGGACGCGGGCGCGGAGTTGCTCGGGTTTCATTGCGGGAACTCTCCATGAATCGTGCGAAATGGCACGCAAAAGTCCGCTCTTGCTGCAGCAAAAAGCCCTCGCCGTGAGGCGAGGGCTTCTCAAAGTTTTTTTGTGGGACGACCGGCGGTTACTCGCCGCCGTCGCTTCCGATCGCTTCCACCGGGCAGCCTTCCATCGCTTCCTTGCAGAGCGCGACTTCGGCCTCGTTCTCTGCCTGTTTATAGACGTAGCTGTGGCCGCCGTCGTCGTTGCGCGTGAAATTGGCGGGCGCAGTCTCGCGGCAGAGGTCGCAGTCGATGCACTGATCGTCCACGTAGAATTCACCAGTGACGTTTTCGGGATATTTGTTGGCGATTTCGGCCATAGTCGTTGAATAGCGGGAGTTTGAGGCGCCCGAAAATAGGAGGCGCGGCCTGCATTGCAACGAGTTTTTTACCAGCGGTCGCGGCGGCGGTAAATCCACCGTTGACCCGCTTCGCTCGCGCCGGGATTCTCTTCTTCTATGACCGACAATTCTCCCGCCCCCCTCATCCCCGCCGAGGGCTGGCACGTCCTGCATCTTTTCTACAAAGTGGAACACGGCGCATGGGCGATGCTCAGCCAGGAGGAGCAGTTCACCGCCCGCACCCGCTTGAGCGATCTCGTGGCCGAGATCGGCACCACCGACGGCGCGCAATTGCTCACCTTCGCCATGGTCTCGCCGAAGTCCGACCTCGGGTTCATGCTCCTTTGCGCCGACCTGCACCTCGCCAATGCGCTGGAGAAACGCCTCACCGCCTCGCTCGGGCCGGACGTGCTCACGCCGACGTTCAGCTATCTTTCGATGACCGAGCGCAGCGAATACACCACGAGCGAGGCGGACTACGGCCAGTCGCTGGTCGATGAGGACGGCCTCGCCGCCGGCACACCCGAGCACGACGCGAAGGTCGTCGCCTTCCGCGAACGCATGGCGAAATACATGAAGGACCGCCTTTACCCGGTGCTCCCGCCGTGGCCGGTGATGTGCTTTTACCCGATGAACAAACGCCGCGGCGCCGCCGGGCAGAACTGGTATGCGCTGAGCTTCGAGGAGCGAAAAAAGCTCATGCTCGGCCACGCCAAGATCGGCCGGACCTGGCACGGCAAAATTCTCCAACTCATCACCGGTTCAACCGGCCTCGATGATTGGGAATGGGGCGTGACGCTGCTCGCGCACGACCCGCTGAACATCAAAGGCATCGTTTACGAGATGCGCTTCGATGAAGTGAGCGCGCAGTTCGCAGAGTTCGGGGAGTTCTACATCGGCCTGCAGTTGCCGATCGAGGAAGTCTTCCGCCGAGTGCTGCTGTAGCCGCTCCCGGAAAAGCTCACGCCGAGGTGCCAAGCACCGCCGAGCCGCAGAACCTCTTTGCGCCTCGGCGCCTTTGCGTGAGATTCCGAAGGTCGTCATGAAATCCGCGCGCGTTGCCCTGATCATCCTCGCTCTGCTCTGGGGCGCGTTCGCGATTTACGTGTGGCTCACATCCGCGCAATTACCCGCGCGCGTGGCCACGCATTTCGGAGCGAATGGCGAGCCGAACGATGGGATGACGCGCGCCGGGCATGTGCAGTTCACGCTGCTCTTCGGGTTGGCTGTGCCCGCGTTTATCGTCGGACTCTTTGCGACGATGCGGCACTTCGGCGACCGCTGGGTGAATCTCCCGCACCAAGACTACTGGCTCGCGCCCGAGCGGCGGCAGGAGACGTTCGCTTTCCTCACGCGCCAGGGCTTTTGGTTTGCGGGACTGTTCATCGCATTTCTGGCCGGCATTCATCATTCGATCCTCGCGGCCAACGCTCGCACGCCCGTCACGCTGCCCGCTTCGGACGTCGTTTGGATCGCCGGCGGATTTCTAGTCGCGATATTCGTCTGGGCGGCGATCTTGATCGGACGCTTTTCTCGCAGACCGGCATGAACGAAAAACTCACTCAACTCCGCGCGCAACTCCGCGCGCATGCGCCGCTGGTCATCGCCTACAGCGGCGGTGTCGACAGCGCGTATTTGCTCGCGGAAGCGCAGCGCACCCTCGGCGACCAGGTGCTCGGCGTGATCGCAGATAGCGCGAGCCTGCCGCGGCAGGCGCTGGCTGATGCGCTCGCGCTCGCCGCGCAGATCGGCGCCCGGGTCGAAGTCGTAAAAACCGGCGAACTCGACAATCCCGACTACACGGCGAATCCGATGAACCGCTGTTATTTTTGCAAAGCCGAACTTTTCACCCGGCTCGACGCGCTCGCCAGGGAGCGCGGTTTCCGCGCCATCGCCTACGGCGAGAATGCCGACGATATGACGCAGGTCCGCCCCGGTCGCCAGGCCGCGACGGAGTTTGCCATTCTCGGCCCATTGCGCGACGCCGGCCTGACGAAGGCCGAAATCCGCGCGCTCTCCCGCGAACTCGATCTACCCACCGCCGACGCGCCCGCGCAGCCCTGCCTCAGTTCGCGCATTCCGCACGGCACGCCGGTCACGGTCGAAGCACTCGCGATGGTCGAGCGCGGCGAAGCGCACCTGCGCAGCCTCGGCTTCCGTGTCTTTCGCGTGCGTCACCTCGCGGATGCGACCAGCACCCGAGCGCGCGTGCAAATCGCGCCCGACGAAATGGCGCGTCTGCCAGAAGTCGCGACCGCCGTCGAAGCGGGCTTGCGCGCGGCCGGTTACGCTGCGGTCGAAATCGATCCGGCAGGTTATCGGTCGCCGGCCTGAGACACGCGGATGTTTCCGGCCCGCGCTTCCGATCCGCCGAGCGTGCGAGTCCTCTCGCCGGCCCAAACCGCCCGCCATCTGCGCGCCCATTTTAAGCGGCACAATCGCGGCGTCGCCACCCTGGCGCTGGGCACGTTCTGCGCCGCGCTCGCCCTCTGGCTGTTGCTTTACGGCGTCTGTTGCTGGCTCATCGTCCTCGGCCTCGCGGCGATTGATCGCTCCGATCTCGGCATCCCGCGTGGCTTCGGTTTCGTCTTCACCGTCGCGGCGCTCTGCGCGATCGGTTACGCGTGGATCGACCGCCGACTGACGCCCAACGAACTCCCGCGCGACGACAAGCGCCCCGCCGAAGTCGTCTCTGACTTCCTGCTCGCAATCCCGCGGATGATGCTGGCCGTCGGCGGCACGCTCGCCGCGTGGCAACGCCTCAGCGACGCCGATCTCGAGCACGCCGCGACTTTCCTTCACCGCCTCGCGGAAGCCACCCGCCTGCCGATGTCGCGCGTGCGTTTGGAGATCCCCGATCCGGCCGCAGCCAAGCGCATTCTCTTCGCGCTGCAGATCACCCAGGTCATCGATGCGCACCGCGACGGCCAGGAATTCTGGCTCAAGCTCAACCCGCTCCGGCCCGCGGCGCTGCGCCTGGCGCGCGGCAGTTACGCAGACGCGTAACGCGAATTCCCACGCGCGCGCTTGCCAGTCGCCGCGCCGCGTGACTACTCGTGAAGCCCCGCAAGTCAGCACCCCTAAATCATGCCTGAAAAAATCGGTTTCGTCGGAGTCGGTCGGATGGGCGCGAATATGGCGCGCCGCCTCAAGGACGTCGGTTACACAATCGCGGCCGTCTATGATGTGCGCCCGGAAGCGGCGCAGGAACTCGCCAAAGAACTCGGGGCCGAAGCCACGACCAAGCTCGCGCGCGTCACGGAACTGAGCGACCTGATCATCACCGTCGTCACCGACGACAAAGCGCAACTCGCGATCTTCACAAACAAAAAGGACCACCTGCTCACGGGCGCAAAGGGTCGCACGTTTGTGAACTGCGCAACCGTTTCGCCGAAGACGCACCGCGAAGTGGAAAAGCTCGCGAAGAAAGCAGGCGCGGCGTCGCTCGAAGGCTGCATGGCGTCGTCGATCACGCAGGCCCGCAACGGCACGCTCTACCTCATGACGGCGGGCGATGAGAAGGTCTTCGAAAAGGTGAAGCCGGTGCTCAGCAAACTCTCCGACGACGGCAAGCTGATGACTTACATCGGCAAAGCCGGCAAAGCGGCGCAGGTCAAAGCGCTGGTTAATATGGTCATGAACATCAACACCGCGGGCCTCGCCGAAGGGCTCGGCCTCGGCTCCGCGCTCGGCGTTGATCTGCCAATTTTGATGAAGGTCTTTTCGCAGACCGGCGCGAACTCCCGTGTGCTCGTGACCGATGGCGAAGACATGGTGAACCGCGATCACGCGTGCTTCTTCAGCGCCAGCCACGCGGCGAAAGACAGCGGCATCGCGCTCGGCCTTGCGAAGGAAACAAAACTCACCCTCCCGCTCGCGGCGGCGACCTTCGCGCAATATACGAAGATGACCAAGCTCGGCCTCGGCGAACTCGACAAGAGCGGCATCGCGGAGCTGACCTTCAAAGGCCGCGGGCCGAAAAAGAAGCCGGCGTCTGCGACCCAGAAAAAACCTGCGGTCAAAAAGCAGAAGTAACTCCCCAATTTCTGCCCCGCTCCGCCGCATGACGTGGCGCGAGTCGCGGCGAATAAACCAAACCAAAACCCATACCATCATCATGAGCACCCACGTTCCACTCATCAGCTCCGGCGTCGCCGGCCCGCTCGGAGTCCTCCACCTGCCGCGCCTCTGGCTGAAAGTCTCCCTCGAGGCCGCTGGCAAACTCGCGCCCGGTTATCCCGGCATCGGCAAAGGTTACGACGGCATGACCTGCGCCGCCCTCGGCCTCGATGAGCAAGCCGTCAAAGATTACATCAAGACCAGCAAGCCCACCTATCCGCAGTTTGAAGCGTGGGTGAAAGCGAATGGCAAAACCGTGACCGCCGACGCCATCGCCAAACACAACGCCGCGGTAACGGGCTACCAGCACGACGACGAAACCCGCAAGTCGATCCTGAGCGCGAGCGGCCTGCCCGACGGCTCGCCGACGGACGCGGTGAACCTCAACAATCTCGACGATTGGTATGAGTTTCATCAGGCCTTCCTGAAATAACGCATTTCGAAACTTCCCAACCGGCGCGGCACAAACCGCGCCGGTTTCGGTTTCGCACGTTCCATAAATCTCCTCCTTCCCAAAACTCCCATGATCAACGAATACCTCTTCCCCCAGCGCCGTACCCGGCGTGATTTTCTCAAAACCACCGCGGCTTCGGCGGCCGCGCTCGCTCTCCCCGCGTGGACCCGCGCCGAAAGCGCCGCTCCGATCAAGATTGGCGAAGGCCAGTGGACTTACACCCTCGACGAAAGCTGGGGCGTGCTGCCCGATGGCATGAGTTGGGGCTTTGGCTGCGGCATCGTCGTGGACTCAAAAGACCGCGTCTATGTGACTTCGCGCTCGACCAGTCCGTGCGTCGCGGTCTTTGGCGCCGACGGCAAACTCGAGGAAACGTGGAGCAAAGACTTCGGCAACGGCTACGACCCCGAGCAGGTGAAGGCGACCGCGCATGGCGTCTATTGGAGCAAGGAAGCGGACGGGGAATTTCTTTATTTCACGGAGAATGTCGGCAAGGACGCCGCAGGCCAGCCGACGCTCGGGAAGCGCGTTTACAAGACCGATCTCAAGGGCAAGGTGCTCTACACCATCGGCAACGTGGAGAAGGAGGATTCCACGCATCAGAAGTTCACCTGGACGAATCCGACCGATGTCGCCGTGGCGCCGAACGGCGACATCTATGTCGTCGATGGTTACGGCAGCCAGATCGTCAGCCGTTTCGACAAAAACTTTAAGCACCTCAAGACCATCGGCGGGCGCGCGGACAAGGATGCGCCGAAGGGTAAAGACGCGCCGCACGGCACTTTCAGCACCTGCCACGGCGTGTGGGTGAACACGCTCAAGGACACGCCCGAAATCTATATCGCCGACCGCGCGAACGGGCGTTACGAAGTCTTCGACCTCGACTTGAACTACCAGCGCACCATCGCCGGTGACTTCGTCCGCAACCCCTGCTGCTTCTATCAGGCGAAGGGCCATCTCTTCGTCCCGGACCTCGCGAGCCTCGTCGTCATCCTCGACAAAAACGATCAGCCCGTCGCGCGCCTCGGCGACGGCAAAGGCCAGAAGAAGGAAGATTTCCAAACGGGACTGAAGGACAAATTCGCCACTCCGCATGCGCTGACCGTGGACAATAAAGGCAACGTTTACGTGCTCGAATGGCTGCCTTACGGGCGGGTGCGAAAGTTCACCCACACACCCGCATAGGCGGTTGATCGGCGAGAAAAGCTGAATTTAAAACGGTTTCGCAGCCGCGAGGCTTGACGAACGCGCGCGGATTTTCACTCTCCGCGCGATGCAAAAATCATTTCTCTTGTTCGTCGCGGCGTTGGTCCGAATGCGGGCGCGGTCGGCGCGCATTGGTTTCGCACCGCGCCCGCATGGGGCGACAGCAACGCTGCGCGCGCTACACCGCCGCGATCTCAGGTTTTGACACTTTCGATGGCGGCGCGGTTTCGCTGACCGCCTTGGACTTGCTGAAAAGCAGCGTGATCCCTGCCGCAGTCACGCCGAGCACGGTGCAGCCGAACCACACGAAACGAGCGTCGAGCGCGAACAGGCGGAAGCCGAGTTGCGGACCGACAATCGCCGAGCCGTTCCACGCCAACGCAAGCACGCCCATGTAGCGCCCGCGGACCCTTTGCGGCGCGAGGTGCGCGATGAGGGCGCTGGTTGTGGGTGCGCTGATCATCTCGCCGAACGTGAAGATCGTCATCGTCACGAGCAACGGGAAAATCTGATCGGCCCAAGCATTGAGACCGAAGCCGACGCCGATGAAGAGGTAGCCGAACGCCATCACGCGGCGCGCATCGAATCGCAGTGTGAGCGAAGTCAGCGGCAACTCGAACAGCATCACGAGCAGACCGTTCCAGCCGATGAGCAGGCCATAAACGGTCTCCGGCGCGAGATGGAAACCGAAGACATCAAGCGTGAGCTTTTCCCGGATGATGTGCAGCGAATAGGTCGTGCCAAACTGCGCGAAGACGATGGCCGAGCAGAATGACGCGATCCAGATGGCATGAAATGCGCGGTCCCGCCCGAGCAGCGAGAGCGCGTCGATCCACGGCGCACTTTTCGTCTGCGCGCGCAGGCCGTGCGGCAGCCACACGAGCGCGATGCAGCCGTAGAGTACTGTCGTGAGCGCGTCCCCAGCGAAGAGCCAGAACATCGAGTAATTTGCCAGCACGCCGCCGGTCGCCGCGCCGCAGGCAAAACCCGCATTGGCGGCAAGACGGAAAGCGGCGTAGGCACGCAGCCGCTGTTCGGGCGGCACGATGTCCGCCAGCAGCGCGCTCGCCGCGGGATGATACGTCCCGCTGGCCAAGCCCATGAGCATCGCGCTGCACACGATCGCCGGAAACGATTCCGCCGCGTACAGGAGCATCACCGCCGTCGCGGCGCCGAACGTCCCGAAGACGATCGTGTGCCGCCGCCCGATGTGATCGCTCAACCAGCCGCCGAGCAGGCTGCCGACAAGTGCGCCCACGCCGACCGCGCTGACCGCGTAGCTGGCGTCGGTCAGCGAATAGCCGCGGCGGGTGAGATAGATCGTGAGGAATGGCCAGACGAACGTCCCGAAGCGGTTGATGAACATCCCGGCAAAAAGCACCCAGAACGCGCGCGGGAGCGAACGCAGGTCGGCGATCATGGAGTTGGGTTTGGCGGGTGGGCTCATAGGTCGGGAGCGACCGGGGAACAAAAAACCCTGCCACCTTTCGGTGGGCAGGGCTGTTTCGTCGGTCTGTAGTTTGAATCTAATCAGTCATCGGAAAACAACCCTGCGCGCGGTGGCAATTGCGCTTGGTGACGTTGACGGCAAGGCGGGCAAAACCTTCCACGCGCGCAGACACCGTCGGCCAAGCAGAGGCCGTAAGTGGCAGCGTGATGGAGATTTGCGAAATCATCGTCGAGGTGCGGAGGGTTGTCCTGCGGGGAAACGGATGTCAAGCGGCGGACCAAACTCGGAGGGACGCGCTCCGGCGCGTCCGTGATCAGGGAGCACGCAGGAGCGTGTCCCTCCGGGTGCTGGCGAACAGCGCGACTTCATAGCGCGGTGACGGCTACTTGAGCGGCGATCGACGCGATGGATTGGGAAAAATTCGCGTCCTCGCCGGAACGCGTCAACGCGTGGACGGAGAAGGCCGTGGCGATGCGGGCGGTCTCGGCGAGCGTGAACTCGCGCGTCTGCGCGGAGACGATCCCCGCCACCATCGCGTCGCCCGCGCCGACGGTGCTGCGCACCTCCACATCCGGCGGGCGCGCGATCAGCGCTTCGTCCGCGGTGACGAAACACGCGCCGTCCTTGCCCATCGACACCACGACTTGCTCGATGCCCGTGGCGATCAACTTCCGCGCGGCGGCGATGACGGCTTGTTCGCCGGAGATCGTTTCGCCGAGCAGTTCGCCGAGTTCATGGATGTTCGGCTTGAAGAGGTGCGGTTTCGCTTCGAGTGCGTGCACGAGCGGTTCGCCGCTAGCATCGAGGACCGCGCGTTTGCCGCGCGCACGCAAAGCGGTGACGAGGTCGCGATAGATCGCCGGCGCCACGCCTGGGGGCAGGCTGCCCGCGAGCACGAAATAGTCGGCATCAAGCGCGGCGATCTGCTGCGCGAGCGCTTCGAGGTCGGCCGGCGAAGCAGCCGGGCCGGGGAAGTTGATGTCCGTCGTCTGGTTCAGCGCCGGATCGACGACCTTGATTCCAACGCGGGTTTGGCCGGCGATGCGGATGAATTGATCGGCGATGTTCTTCTGCGCGAAGAGCGCTTCAAACGACGCGGTGTTTTCTCGTCCGAGGAAACCCGTGACCGCGACGCGATGCCCGGCATCAGCCAATGAAGATGCGACGTTCACGCCTTTGCCGCCCGGATTCGAACGGACGGTCTCGACGCGATTGACCGCGCCGTTGGTGAAGTTCGGGATCGTGACCGTGCGGTCGATCGCCGGGTTGAGCGTGACGGTGACGATGTCGAAATGTTCGGTCTTCATGGCAGCGGCAGGGCGCGAACTTCGTTGGCGGTTTTGCAGGCCAGCGCTTGTTTGGCGAAGGCCTTGGCCTTGGCGTGAGAGATGCCGCGGAGGTGCGCCTTCACCGCGGCGATGCTCGGGATGCTCATGCTCAGTTCGGTCACGCCGAGGCCGGCGAGGATCACTGCGCCGCGCGGATCGCCCGCCACGCCGCCGCACACGCCGACCCATTTGCCGGCGCTCTCCGCGCCGCGCACGGTCTGCTCGATCATCCGCAGCACGGCGGGATGCAGGCCGTCCACCTGCTTGGCCAGCGCGGCGTGCATGCGGTCCATGGCGAGGACGTATTGCGTGAGATCGTTCGTGCCGATGGAGAAGAAGTCGCACTCCTGGGCAAACTCCGCGGCCATGACGACCGTCGAAGGAACCTCGACCATGATCCCGATCTCGACCGGCGGCACGCCGAGTTCGGCGCGCACTTGCTCGGCGACTTCCTTCGCCGCGCGTAGGTCTTCGAGCGTGGCGATCATCGGGAACATGATCTTCACCGGACCGGTCACCGACGCGCGGAAAATGGCGCGAAGCTGCGGCAGGAAAAGCTCGGGCTTGCGCAGGCAGAGCCGGATGCCGCGCACGCCGAGGAACGGGTTGTCCTCCTTCGGCTGCGGCAGATACGGCACGACTTTGTCGCCGCCGATGTCGAGCGTGCGGATGATCAGCGGCAGGCCATTCAGCGCGCGCGTCATCTCGCTGTAGGCCTCGAACTGGTCGTCCTCGGTCGGCGGCGTGTTGCGTTCGAGAAAAAGAAATTCGGTGCGCAGCAGGCCGACGCCTTCCGCGCCAGCGTCGACCGCCGTCGCCGCCTCGGCGGCTTTGCCGATATTCGCGACGACCTCGATGCGGTGGCCGTCGGTCATCAGCGCGGGCTGATAACGGGCAAAGTTTTCCTCGTCGCGTTGCCGCTGCATATCGACCTGGAACGCGCGGGCGGACTCAAGCTCCGCGGCGCTCGGCTCGGTGTAGAGGCTGCCCGAAGTGCCATCGAGGATGCAGGTAATGCCCTCGGTGAGTTCGAGGACCGCGGCACCCGCTCCGACGATTGCGGGAATATCGAGCGAGCGGGCGATGATCGCGGTGTGCGAAGTGGGGCCGCCCGCGACGGTCACAAAACCGAGGATGCGCTGCGGATCGAGCTTCGCGGTGTCGCTCGGCGTGAGGTCGGCGGCGATGAGGATGCACGGCTGGTCGGGCAGCGCGGCTTCGCTGTGCTCGGTTTCGGCGAGCAGCCGCAACACGCGCTGCCCCACGTCGTGCAGATCGGCGGCGCGCGCGGCGATGTGGTGATCGCTCGCCTGCCTCACCTCAGCGACGCGGCGCTCGATCGTTTGCTGCCACGACCACGCGGCGCTGTGCCGGGCTTCGATCAGCGCGGTGGCTTCGCCGGCCAGTTCGGCGTCGGCGAGGAACGCGAGATGCGCGCGGAAGATCGAGGCCTCATTTTTTCCGACCCGCGCTTTCATCGAATCATACACGTCCTCGAGCTGTCCCTTGGCGCTCTCGATGGCGTCGCGGAATTTGCCCCATTCGACATCGGGATCGCCCGGCGTGTCTTTGACGACGATGTGATCGGCGCGGAAGTGGTGCAGCCGGCCGATGGCCAGCCCGGGCGAAGCCGCGACGCCGCCGATGGCGCGGCCGCTGGATTCCGGCACCGAGGCGCGCTCCGCGATGACGGGCGTTTCCTTTTCATCCTCATCGCCGAGCCCGCTCTCGACGCCTTCCTTTAACGCCGCGAGGACGGCGTCGGCGTCGGGTCCGCTCGCGCTGAGGTGCAAGGTCGCGCCACCTTGTGCGCCGAGTTTGAGCAGCGACGCCATCGCTTTGCCGTTCGCGGTTTTGCCGCCGAAGCTCACGCGGAGTTCGGACTGAAATTCGTTCGCGATGTGCACGAAGTTGGTCGCCGGGCGCGCATGCAGGCCGGCGCCGGGGCGGAGCTGCACTTCGAGATATTGAGGATTCGGAAGATCGCCGGGCGTCTCCGCCGTCGCGGGCTTCGCGCCGTTTCCGCCGAGGCCGCGGATGATGTCCGCGGGATCGTTCGTGCATGCGAGTCGATCGGCGGTTGCGGTGTCGTCGAGCACTTCGGTGAGCGCGGCGAGGATGCTGAGGTGCTCGTCGGATTTCGCCGCGATGCCGACGACGATGCGGACGATTTGGCCGGGGTTCCATTCCACGCCGTCGGGGAACTGCACTACGGAGACGCCCGTCTTGTGGATCAACTCGCGGTCTTTGCCCATGCCGTGCGGGATGGCGATGCCGTTACCGAGGTAAGTGTTCGCCTGCTCCTCACGGCCGAGCATGCTTTCGATGTAGCCGGGCGCGATGTTGCCCGCGTTGATCAGCACGCGGCCAGCGGCGCGGATGGCCTCTTCTTTGTTCTTCGCTTGGGCTTGGAGCTGGATGTTTTGGGAGGTGAGCTGGATCATGGGGAGAAGCGGTTCGGTGGGCTTGAGGGAAGGGGGATCAGGCGTTGGTGATCGGCTTTTTCGTGAGGAAGAGCGCGGCGGCGGTGACGACCGTGCCGGTGACGATCGCCGCGAGATACGGCAGGAGATGGGTGACCGCGCCAGGGATGAGCACCGCGAAGATGCCGCCGTGCGGGACGAGCAATTGCACGCCGGAGACCATCGAGATCGCGCCGGCGACCGCGGAACCGCCGAGCGACGCCGCGGTTTTTTTGAGCGCCTCGGCGGCGAGCAAAGTGTGCGCGACGCCGGTGGGGCAGGAAGTGATGGCAATGAGATGCTTCATGGGAGGAACGAAGGGGGGTTGCGAACTACGCCGAACAATTACGAAAACTTACCATCCTCATGGATGCCGGCGCCACGGTCGTAGAAAGGAAATCGCGCAGATCAACCACGCGATGATCTGCGCGGCGCGCCGCACGATCCTGCTCACGGACTCCAGTAAACTCGGTCATCGTGGTTTCATCAAAGTCGCCCCGCTCACCGCGGTGCAGACGATCATCACCGACACGGACCTCCCGGCGGAAATTCGGGCGGAGGTGGAACGGCTTAAGGTGGAAGTGGTGCTGGTTTAGCCGCCTGGCGTGACGACCTGATAACCCTGCGCGAGCGCGGTGAAAGCCGCGATTTGTTGCGTTTGCCACGCGGTGTCGTGGCCGAGTTCCTGGGCGAGCAATTCCGCCACGCGCGGCGCCATCCGCACGGCGGCGGCGGCATTCAGCAAAAGCGCGCGGGTGCGCCGCGAGAGCACGTCTTCCACGGTGCGCGCCATTTCCTCCCGCGCGGCCCAGACGACTTCGGCTGCGACGATGGGCAGGGCGGCGTCGAGCGGCTGTCCGAGCGAGGGTGCGGCGGTGATGAGATCGCGGATCGCGAGGGCGTCGGTGCCATAGACGGCGAGCGCGTCGAACGCTTCGGCGTTCGCATGATAGCCGTGGATGTTGAGCGTCTTCGTCACGCAATCGCGCTCCGGCAGATCGCCGAGCGTGGCCGCCTGATCCACGCAGTCCTGCGCCATGTTGCGGTAGGTCGTCCACTTGCCGCCGGCGATGCTGAGCAGGCCGCATTGGTCGATGTGAATCGTGTGATCGCGGGAGAGCGCGGCGGTGTTGGCGCCGGCGCCGGATTTTACCAGGGGACGAATGCCGGCGAAAACGCTGAGGATGTCGGCGCGCGTCGGGCGTTTGTCGAGGTAGAGCGCCGCGGTGCTGAGCATGAAATCGATTTCCTGATCCAGCGGCACGGGTTCGAGCGCGGCTTCGCTGATCGGCGTGTCGGTGGTGCCGACGAGCGTGTGGCCGTGCCACGGGATGGCAAACATCACCCGGCCGTCGCTGGTGTGCGGCACCATGATTGCGGTGTCGCCGGGCAGAAAGGAGCGATCGAGCACGAGGTGCGCGCCCTGGCTCGGGGAAATCATCGCCTGCGCCTCCGGCTCGCCGAGTCGCCGCACGGCATCGGTGAATGGGCCGGTGGCGTTGATCACGACGTGGGCTTGCGCGGTGAAGTGGTTGCCGCTTTCGACATCCTCCCAAGCAACGCCGTTCACCACTCCATCCGCCCCCTTTTGCAACGCAGTGACGCGCGCGTAATTGAGCAGCGTCGCGCCTTGCTCCGCGGCGGTGGTGACGAGGTTGATGAGCAGGCGCGAATCGTCGAACTGGCCGTCGTAATAAACCACGCCGCCGGTCAGGCCGTCGGTCTTCACGTTCGGCAGGCGACGCAGCGTTTCTTCCTTCGAGAGAAACTGTGACGGGCCGAAGCCGTATTTGCCCGAGAGCATTTGGTAGAGCTTGAGGCCGATGCCGTAGAACGGACCTTCCCACCACGAATAACTCGGCACGACGAACGGCAGTTCGCTGACGAGGTGCGGGGCATTCTGCCGGAGGAGCCCGCGTTCCTTGAGCGCTTCCATAACCAGCGACACATTGCCTTGTTCGAGATAACGCACGCCCCCGTGGACGAGTTTCGTGCTGCGACTCGAAGTGCCTTTGCCGAAGTCGTGCTGTTCGAGCAGGAGTGTGGAATAACCGCGCGTCGCGGCGTCCACCGCCACGCCGGCCCCGCTGGCGCCGCCGCCGATGACGATGATGTCCCACGGCGCGGTGCGCGTCTGGGCCTGTTGCAGCATGTGATCGCGCTTCATGGCCGTGTGGATTTTGTTGATCGACGGGGCGATTTGCCACGCGCCGGTTTTTCTTTCGGTTCCCAATTACCCGCGCGCGCCAGCGCATCGCTCCAGCGCCCGCGCAG
>JBBQIZ010000024.1:0-32899 GCA_038325425.1 Chthoniobacterales bacterium | reverse complement strand
CAGGATCTCCTGTGGATGGCCCGGGTGAAGCATGGCGACACCGACGCGCTCCGCTTTCTCATCGAAGCCCACCAGCATCGCATCGTCGCTACGGTCGCGAAGATGCTCGGCGACGACTCCGACGCCGAGGACATCGCCCAGCAGGTCTTCATCCGCGTCTGGAAGAGCGCCGCGCGTTACGAACCGACCGCGAAGTTCACGACGTGGCTGTTCAAGATCACGCGCAACCTCGTCTTCAACGAACTGCGCCGCCGCAAACGCCACCCGACGCGTTCGCTCGACGCCACCTACGAAGACGACGACCGGCCGCAGCAGATGCCCGATCCCGGCACGAAATCCGCCGACACCGAACTCCTCGACACCGAGATGCAGGCCGCCATTCAAAAGGCCATCGACGAACTGCCCGAAGCGCAGCGCATGGCGATCATCCTCCGCCGCTACGACGACATCCCGTACGAAGACATCGGCGAAATCCTCGGCCTGAGCGTCCCCGCGGTGAAAAGCGTCCTCTTCCGCGCCCGCACCGAATTGCGCGAAAAGCTCAAGCGCTACCTCGACGCCTGAGCCGCCGCGCCGGCAAATGGCCGCACGCCGAGCTTCCCTCGCGGCACCTCGTCTGCAAAGCTCCCGGACGGTTCACGATCTCCGCAATTTTGCTTATGAGTTTCCCGGAAACCACCCTCACCATCACCCGGCCGGACGGGCCCACGGAGACGCGTTCGTTTCTCCCCGGCATCTACGTCATCGGGCGCAGTCCCGATTCCGATATTCATATCGCGACGCCGCTCATCTCGCGCACCCATGCCCGGCTGACCATCAACGAACGCGATTGCGTCCTCGAAGACCTCGGCAGCTCCAACGGCACCTTCATCGACGGGGCGAAAATCAGCTCCGCCACCGTTCTCCGGGCGAACGAAGAATTCCTGCTCGGTCCCGTGACGATCGAGATCCGCCGGACGGGTTCCGCCGACGCCACACCAGTTTCCCTCGAGGCCCGGCGTGCCGCTTTGCAGAGAATCCTTCCGCCGGAATTCCTGCGGGAGAAGAAATACGAGATCGGCAACACCATCGCCCAAGGCGGCATGGGCGCGGTGATTCAAGCCCGCGAGCTGACCATCGAGCGCAATATCGCGATGAAAGTCATGCTGCAAAGCGACTCGGCGGAGGACGTCCTGCGCTTCGTCTCCGAAGCCAAGATCACCGGCCAGCTCGAGCACCCGAACATCGTCCCCGTCCACGAACTCAGCGTGGATGAGAAGGAGCAGGTCTTCTACACGATGAAATACGTGCGCGGCATCACCCTGCGCAAAGTTCTCGACCTCCTCCTCGAGGGCCAGAAAGCGACGATCGCCAAGTATCCGCTCGCCCAGCTCCTGACCGTCTTTCAGAAAGTGTGCGACGCCATCGCGTTCGCCCACGCCCGGGGCGTCATTCATCGCGACCTCAAGCCCGAGAATTTCATGATCGGCGACTACGGCGAAGTGCTCGTCATGGACTGGGGACTGGCCAAAGTCCTCGACCCCCAGCGCAACTCCGCCCACGCCAGTCCCGAGGGGCATTCCATCATCCGCACCGGCCTCCGCGCCGAGCTGGCGGCGGTGGAAAAACAAAGCGGCAACGTCCTTGGCACCCCGCAATACATGGCGCCCGAGCAGGCTTACGGCGCGCACGACGACCTCGACATCCGCACCGATGTCTATGCCCTCGGCGCGATCCTCCACCATCTCCTCACCCTGCGCCCCCCGATCGAGGGCACCGATCCGCAGGAAGTGCTGCGCAAAGCCGCGCACGGCGATTGGGAGCCGGCCAGCAAAGCCACCGCCGGTAAAAATCGCCTCGCGCATCTGCCCGGCGGCAAAGTGCCCGACGCCCTCTCCGCCGTCGCCCAGAAAGCGATGGCGAACAACGCCGAGGACCGCTACCAGGGCGTCCCCGAATTCCAGGCCGATATCGAGGCGTATCAAAACGGCTTTGCCACCAGCGCGGAAAAAGCCGGCGTGGGCAAACAAGCCTATCTCCTCGTCAAGCGGCAGGCCTACCTCGTCGGCGCGCTCGCGGCGGCGCTCATCCTGTTTGCCGCGCTCCTCACCCTCGTCTTCCAGCATCGGCAGAAAGACGCGGCCTTCGCCCAGGAAAGCGCCGCCCTCGTCCGGCAAATCCGCGCCACCCATCCCGGCGGCGCGGCCTTGAGCAAAGCCGACTACGAAGCCCTGGCGGCGCTCGCCGAACGACAAGGCCGGCCCGAGGCGGAGCTTTACCGCGACCTCGCCAAGTCGGCGCGGTAAAACGTGTCCCTCCCGAGCGGCCCGCGGGATCGGACTTGGCAAGGTCTCACGGTCCCGGCAGAAACGTCGGCGATGATCCGTTGCCTCCCCCTTGTCCTGCTCGCCGGCGCCCTTTTGCTCGCGGGCTGCGCGACCGGCCCGCGCGTCGTTCCGGCGGGGCCGCAGACCTACATGGTTTCCACCGGCGGCGGTCTCGGCTGGAGAACCACCGAGGCGTCCGCGCGGGAAACCGTGCTGCGTCAGGCCGAACGCTTCTGCAAAAAACGCGGCCTCGTCATGGTGCCGCTGACCCTCGACGTGCATCCCGGCGAACTGGAGGAATACGAGCCGGCCGCCGATCTGGTCTTCCGCGCGTTGCCGCCGGGGGATCGCGAAATTGGCCGCAAACCGCTGACCATCCGCCGCCACGAGCCGCTGCTCGTGCGCGAAACCGTGGTCCCTTATCTCCGCGATCCCAGCGCGCGCCGCTGATCCCGGGCGGGACTACTTGAGAATCGTCACGCCGGCCAGCGCGGCGCGCAGCTTCTGCTCCGTCTCCGGGGGCGTGCTTTCGCCGAGCTGAATCGAGCGAAGCGCGCGGCATTTGGCGAAGGACTTGAGCGCCGCTTCGCTGACCGGCGGTTGGTCGATTTGGAGAGTGGCGAGACGCGGAAGCTTGGACAGCGCGACCACGCCGGGTTCGGTCAGCCGCGCGGCCGGAACGAGGAGATTCGTGAGGTCGTCGCATTTCGCGATCTCCGCCGCGATCTCGTCATTTACCACCCCACCGCCGACCCGGAGCGTGCGCAGGCTGCGGAGCCGGCCGACCGCAGCAAAACCCGCTTCGGTCGCCCCGAGTGGCACGCCGGTGATTTCCAGCGTCTCCAATCGGGGGAAGGTTGAGGCGATGGCTTTGAGCGCCGCGTCATTCACGCCGGGCTCGCCCATGAGATTGAGGGTGACCAGCGCAGTGCGCGTGGACCATCCGGCGAAGACGGTGCCGATGACGCCGGTGTTGTTCAGGTTCAGCCCGCGCAGCCGCGGCAGACCGCTGAGCCCGGCGATTTGCTCGTCCTTGAGCGGATTGCCGGCGAGCGACAAATACTCGAGGCCGCTGCAGCGGGCCACGGCGTCGAGCACTGGCGAGGAAATGCGCAGGCCGTTCAGATTGAGGCGGCGGAGGGAAGACGCGGCGGCGAGATGACCGATCCCGACCGAGGTCAGCTTCGAGATGTCGTTCAGCTCGAGTTCTTCCAAGCCGGACAATTTGCCAATCGGGAGAAGGCCCTCATCGCCAAAGGGCAGGTTCGCGAGCGACAGGCGCTGGAGCCTGCGGCACTGGCCGATGATTTTCATCGCCTCGTCGCCCGTCCCGACGCCGCGCAACTGCAATTCCCGGAGCGCCGACAATGTGGGCAGGATGGGGTAGCTGGCGGAAGTGATGCGCGCACCATCGATCGTGAGCTGGCTGAGATTGCGGAAGGGGCGCAGTTTTTCCATGACCGCGTCGGTCACGGCTGGGCCGCGGAGCGCGAGTTCGACCACGTCGCCGAGCGCCTCGACGATGGCGAGGTCTTCCGTGGTCAGCGTTTCCCCGTCCGCGGCCAGCCGCGTGAAATCGACCCGGACGATCTCGAACTTGTCCGCGGTCAATTGCGGCAGCGTCTTGATCTCCGTGCGCCGCCCGGCTTTGTCGCTGACCCAGACGGCCGCGCCCGCGGCGAGCAATTTCTCCACGACATCGCGCGGCGGCATCTTGGCAAACGAAGTTCCCGTCGCCGGGGAACCCAGCGGCGGGCGGACCACCGGAGGCACGGCGGCGACCATGGCCGCGGCGGCGGGCGGCTTCAGCCAAAGCGCGGCGAGTTGTTCGCGTTTGGCCTTCAATTCCTCCGCTTCCTGCGGGCGTTGGTTTTGCGCCAGCGCCGCCTGATTCTTCGCGAGCAGCGCGTCGGTGCGCGCGTGCAGGGCCTTGCTTTTTTCAAAACGCGCCTGATCGAGCCGGGCGAAATCGCTGCGGTAGCGGGTGCGCAATTGTTTGAGCGCGGGCGGCACGATCGCATCGTCGGTCGCGGGCACATCTTCGCCGCCTCCGATGCGCTGGCTCTCACCGCGGAAGGCGGCGGCGTCGTCCGGTTTGGCGGCTTGGGTGGCGAAGGCGAGCTGGCTGTCGATCCCGGCCAGATACTGCTTTTTTAAAGCCTCCACGCCGGCTTGGAACGGATCGGCCACCTCGCGTTGAAACGCCGCCTGCCATTGCGGGTCCACGCCGGCGAGCCATTTCCCCGTCTCCGAAAGCGGCGGTGGCGTCGCGGGCGTCGGCGCGGCGGGCATCGTCGGTTCCGGTTCCGGCGCGGGAGTCGCGGCGACCGCCATTTTCACCGGATCGGGCACCGGCACTTCGACCAGCCCGAACCAGCCGTCGCCCGCCTCGATCCCCCACGTTCCCGCTTCCTTGCTGCGGGCATCCTCCGCCTCGATGACGATCGCGCCGTTGACCGACGCGGTGAGTTTGTCGCCCTCGACCCGCAATTCGAGCAGGACCTGGTCGCCCCGCTCGCGCGGTTTGACGAAACGGTATTTGCCCAGCTCGGTCGTGGCCTCCGCGCCATCATGGACGAGGCGCACGTGACGCGCATCGGCATCCATGAAAAGGCGATACCGGCCGCCCTCCGGCGTGCTCCGCAGAAATACCCCGCCGGTGTTCTTCCCGTCGCGCAGATAAAGGCGGGCGCGGATGACCGCATTCGGCGCGGGCTGCGGTTTTTCCATGCGGTTCCGCAGACGCACCAGCCCTTCCTGGTAAATATTCTCCGCGGCACTCGGGACGCGCCACTCGCGGTCGTCGAACAGCCACATCCACCCCGCCGTGGCATCGGCCAGCGGCGTGGAATCCGCCGGCGCAACGCCGGTGTAAACGGGCGTCGGACGCGGCGCGGTCCAATTTTCCCACCACGCGACGACTTGCGGCGGTGGGGCCAGATAGAGATACCCGCCGCCCCCGACCAAGAGAAGGAAAACCAGCAGCCAAAAGATCTTCGGGCCCTTCGATGGTTTGCGGGCGGGCGGATTCTGCGGCGGCGCGGGACGGGGAATGGGGCTCATTTGGAAGACGCGCGGTTTGCGATAGATCTCCAGAGAAACGGCGTCCCCTTCCGGGATGCCGCCGAGTTTCCGGGAGGAAGAAGGATGCGGTGGGGTCTCCGGCATAACGGCGTAAGTAGTCCAACACCCGCCGACTGGCGAGGCCAGACTCTCCTACAATTCGCCATCCAGCAGTTCGCGCAATTTCATCATCCCGCGCCGGATGCGCGCTTTGATCGTGCCCAGCGGTTCGTGGAGCCGCTCGGCGATTTCCGTCTGCGTGAGCCCGGAGAAAAACGCCAGGTCGATGGCCTCGCGCTGATCCTTCGAGAGCTTCGCGATCGCGGCGCGCACCAGCTTCCCTTTTTCCAGCGCCTCGACCACCTCGACCGAACTCTTGTCGTCGAATTGCTCCAGCGACTGCGCCTCGTTTTCCAGCTCGTCGCCGAGTCGGTTGCGGCGCTGGGTCGAGCGCAGGCGGTCGATCGATTTGTTCCGCGTGAGGGTGATCGCCCAAGTCAGCGGTTTGCCGCGGGTCGGGTCGTAAAGCGGCGCCTTCTCCCAGATCTGCACGAAGACATCCTGCAGCACGTCCTCGGCGGCTTCCTGATTATTCAGCACGCGGTAGGCGGTGGAGAAAAGCACCCCGCTGAAGCGATCGTAAAGCTGTTCGAAGCTGCGCCGATCCCCCGCGCTGATGCGTTTCAGAAGGTCGATCTCGGCTTCGAGGTCAATTGACGGGTCGGACTCCATATGCAGCCTTCCAAGTAAACGTGCCCGTCCGGCGATGGGAAGCGGTTTCTGGCGCGACCCCCGAGTCGGCTTTTCAAATCTGGGCGACCATGGCACGGCTGCAATTTAGCTCGCCAACTCCCGCCGCTGGCCTCACATCGCGCGCAGAAACGGAGGAACCATGTGCCAGTGCGGCGGCTCGGTAACGGCGGCGCATCCAATCCTCCCGCGCGCCGCCGCGTGCAATGAAGGCCAACATCAGTCCCCCGACCCCGTAAATCAGCGGTCCAAAAGGCATCTTCCACGACCCTTCGGGCATATTCGGAGAAGGAAACCCGGTCTTCCATGATCTCCGGAGCATATTCCGAGAAACTTTTCGTCTCCTGGAATACCGATTTTCGACCGTGGAATATCGAAAAAGCATATTCCACGATCGATTTCGGATCGTGGAATACAGAAAAATGATCACGCACGACCCTTTTGCCGCCGTCCCCGCTCGTCCCCAAAGTTCGCGCAGCGCTTTGGGGACGCGCTACCAGCGTCCGCTCAGCATCAGCAGCAGAAAGGCGAGGAGCACGATCGCGGCGACGATCTGCCACAGCCGCTGCCGCCCCACTCCGCTGCCAGACTTGTCCGGCAGGGACTTGGGATCGTCCGGGAGGTCGAGACCGTCGAGATATTGATCTTCGCTCCAGCCGGATTTTTCGCACGCGCCGCATTCCGGGCAGGCCTTCGCGCGGCGCGGCACATCCGCCCCGCACACCGGACAACTGAAGGTCAGTTCTTCCATCATCAGGCGAGAAGGGCGCCCGCGGCGATTTCCGCGGTTTTTTCCAGATCGGCCGAGGTGTGGGCGAGGGAGAGAAACCCGGCTTCAAATTGCGACGGCGCGAAATAAACGCCGGCGTCGAGGCAGGCGTGGAAGTAACGGGCGAAAGCGGCTTTGTCGCTGTGCATCGCGTCCGCAAGGTTGTGGACTTCGCCCTTCATGAAATAGAGGCAGAACATCGAGCCGATGCGCTGGAAGATGTAATCCTTGCCCGCTTTCTTCAGCGCCGCGCGCGTGCCCGCTTCAAATTCCGCGCCGATTTCCTCGAGCCGCGCCCAGCCGTTGACGCGGTCGAGTTCGCGGAGTTGCGCGAGGCCCGCGGCCATGGCCAGTGGATTACCGGAAAGCGTCCCCGCTTGATAAACCGGGCCGTCGGGCGAGAGAAAATCCATGATATCCGCGCGTCCGCCGAATGCGCCGACCGGCAGACCGCCGCCGATCACTTTGCCCAGCGCCGTCAGATCCGGCGTGATCCCGCTCCGCTCCTGATAGCCGCCGCGCGCCACGCGGAAGCCGGTCATCACTTCGTCGAAGATGAGCACAATCCCGTATTCCGAGCACTGCTGGCGGAGGACTTCGAGAAAACCTTCGCGCGGCAGATACAGCCCCGCATTGGCCGGGACCGGCTCGACAATGACCGCCGCGATCCGGCTGCCCTGCGCCATAAACAGTCCGAGCAGCGACGGCACGTCGTTGTAGGGCAGCGTGATCGTCAGTTCGGCAAACGCCTTCGGCACGCCCGCGCTGTCCGGCTGACCATGCGTCAGGGCACCGCTCCCGGCCTTGACCAGCAGCGCATCGACGTGCCCGTGGTAGCAGCCCTCGAATTTCACGATCAAATCGCGCCCCGTGAACCCGCGCGCCAGCCGGATGCAGGACATCGTGGCTTCGGTGCCGCTGTTCACCATCCGGACTTTCTCGACCGACGGTACCCATTCGCAAATCAACCGCGCCATCTCGACTTCGTACGGATTTGGAATGCCAAAGCTCACTCCCTTCGCGGCCGCGGCGACGATCGCGTCGCGCACCACCGCCGGCGCGTGCCCGAGGATCGCCGGCCCCCACGTGCCGACGTAATCGATTAATTCATTGCCATCGATATCCCAGATGTGCGAGCCCTCCGCGCGCTCGACGAAGAATGGTTCGCCACCGACCCCGCGGAACGCCCGCACCGGCGAATTGACCCCGCCAGGAATGTAACGGCGGGCTTCGGCAAACGAGGCTTGGGAGCGCGAGCGGGTGGACATGGCGGAAATTTGCCGACGAACCGCGCCGGGCGAAAGAGGAAAACTTGACTGCATCCCGTCTTCGACTTTGCCGGACAGCCGCGCTAGCTTCGCCGCGTGAAAGCGCTCCTCCCTCTTCTTGCCCTCCTCCTCTTCAGCGCCAGCACCCAGGCCGCAAAATCGGGAGCCGTCATCCGCGAAGAGGGCGCAATTTATCTCGAGGATCTGCTCATGAAACCCGCCCGCCTCGCCACCGTGGCCGACGCGCCGATCTATTATCACAATGACCTTGGACGTTATCTAGGGACATTGAAAAAAGGGCAGATCGTCGAGTTGCAGGCGGTCTCCGATTGGGCGTATCGGGTGCGCGGCATGGCCCAGCAGGGGCAGGTCGCGGGCTGGGTAGACCCCAGGTATTTGAACCCGCTGAAGCAGGACTTTTTGGAAAACCTGAAAAAGAACGACGCCCGGCGCAAAGAAGTGATCGAACTCATCGCGCGCAACGAAGTGGCGATCAACATGACGCCCGAGGAAGTCCAGCAGGCGCTCGGAAAACCTTCCAAAAAGACCGCACGGCTCGACGCCAAGGGCCGCGAAGAAGTGTGGGAATTCATCCGCTACGAGCGGGTGCCGCAGGAAGTCTTCGGACGCGACCCGGTCGGCAATCTCGTCCGCAGCGTGACCTACGTGAAAGTGCCGGCGGGCCGTTTGTCGGTGACCTTCGGCAACAATCTGGTCACCTCCCTCGAACAGACCGAGGGCACTTTCGACCGGGATGCGCGGGCGCGGATCGTCACCGCGCCTTTCGCGGTGAACTATTGACGCCTCGCGGAAGTTCGCTTATTCCCAACGCCCTCATGCGAACGGCGGAGTAGCCAAGTGGGAAGGCCGGGCTCTGCAAAAGCCCTACGAGCGAGTTCGACTCTCGCCTCCGCCTCGCGTTGGGGTTCGAAAATCTCGGACCTTTTCCCTTCCCGAATCGAGAACCAGTCGGCCATGGACTCGTCACCGTCGACCGCGGGCCGCCTGATGCAGAGTCTCCTCGCTCTCGGCATGCGGATTCCGGGCGATGTCCGCATCGTCGGCATGGACGATGTCGCTTCCGCGAACCTGCTCCCCGTGCCGCTCACGACGATGCACCAGCCCTGCCGCGAGATCGGCCGGGCGGCGATGTCGTTGATGATCGAACAGGTGAACCAGCCCCATGCCGTCGAGCAATTCGTGCTCTCCACCGGCCACCGTCCCGAGCCCGAACGGATCGAACGCGCCGCCGCCTTCGCGCGCCGCGGTGCTTGATCGAGCCGCCGGATCATGAGTTGCGCTCCCGGCGGCAGGTTGTTCCGCTACCGAAGACGCTTCGCCGCTGAGCGCGGCGCCTATCGGGACCTGGCGTAGAGCATCAGAATGCGGTGCACTTCTTCGACGGTCTGCGGATGCCGGCGGGCGCCGTGATGCGTGGGAACGATTTTTTCGGACAAATCGCACCACCTCGATCGCCAGCGCGATACGCGACGGGGCGGCAGATCGAGTCGCACCGTCCAATCTCGCCGCGCCGTGACTCCGAAAGCATCGTCGTCGCTCTTACCCCGGATGCGCAGCACCGTGGGATCAAGTCCCGGGTCAGGCTCGGCGCGTTCCGCCCCCGCCATGGGATCCGGCCCGGAAGCGGCAATGTTTAACCAATACACGCCCCAAGGCGTGAGACGTACCTGTGGCACCATCGCAGGGGTGACAGGATTTGCGTGGTTTGAATTGGACGCGTGTTTCGCAGGCATCGGCACACTCAGTATTGAGAATATGCTCTCAGCAACGAATAGCCGTTTTCTCACCGCCGAGATTTTGGCAACAGCCCGTTTCCTCTGCTCGTAGTATCAACCCCGCACCTAGGCTCTCCGCCCTGCTCAAGTAATGGTCGGCCCCGTACTTTTCATCCATTGGTCATTGTCCCGCAGAGTGTTGCTATTTACACCCAATCGAACCGCCAATCATTCAGCATTTCCCAAGTTGGGGTCCCAAATCCGTCGATTGGACTTTCTCCAAACGAAATTTCGTTCAAACGGGCACTCAATCCGAGAGATATAGTCATTATTAAGGGCGTGATTTTTAAGACAAGGAAGATGCCGTGAGCAAGTAGGACCACGCACGTTTCATGCTATAAATACCGCACAGTTTTGATTGCTTCTGCCGATCAGTTTGCTTAATTTGGTCGCTCTTACACTGGGAATTTCGCCCATGAACCTCGCGATCGAATACGTGTAAACCCTCAGGGCCTCGTCCCTCCGTAAAATTGGCATCCGATTTCGGAGCTCATTTTCGACTTGGAGCGGAAAGTCGATTTAGATAAATTATTTTATTTGCGGTAGCCATTTTTGGCGCGACTGATGCTACCACAACCTCTTGGAACAGCTTTTGCTTTGCCCTAACTCGACTCAACACAATGAAATCCTTCATCACCATTCTCGCCGCCCTGTTTTTGATTGCCCCATGGCACGCCAACGCTCAGGGAACCTCCATTTGCGTCGCTGAGGGAAATTGGTCCTCTCCAGCAACTTGGGGCGGCACTGTCCCACAAGCTGGCTCGCACGTGACGATTCCTGCCGGACGCACGGTCTATCTGGATGTCACGCCCCCGAACCTCGGTAAGGTGCTCATCGAAGGCCATCTGAAAGTTTTGGACACCGGCACCCGGGCCATTACCGCACAATACATTCTCGCCCAACACGGTGGGGTATTCAGCGCCGGGACGGAAGCGCAACCGTTTCAGAACAAACTCACCGTCACGCTGACCGGCACCGACTCAAATGCCGTTCTGGGCATGGGCGGCCGACTCCTTGGCGCCCACCACGGTTCGAAAATTGAGCTGATCGGAGCAACTCCCTCGATCAATTGGACGTTTCTCAATGCCACCGCAGCGGCCGGCGCCAATGTGATCATTCTGGATCAAGCCCCAGGATGGAAAGTGGGCGACGAAATCATCATCACTTCCACCGATTACGATTACGCCCAGACCGAAAAGCGAACGATCGTCGGAATCTCCCAGACGACCATTACCCTCAACGCACCGCTGACCTACCTGCACAACGGTCAGATTACCTACGTGGATCACGACAAACCAGGCGTGCCACACACTATCGACGAGCGAGCCGAAGTGGGTCTCCTGTCGCACAACATCAAGATTCAAGGGGCGAGTGACTCGGAGACGGCCGGATATGGCGGACACACGATGGTGATGGACACGTCCGTCGCGAAGCTGCGCGGAGTCGAATTTTATCGCATGGGACAAAAGGGACTTCTCGGCCGGTATCCGATGCACTGGCATGACGTCAACGACGAGGGGGAAAACTCCTTCATGGAAAACTGCTCGACGCACCGTTCCTTCAATCGTGGGACCACGATCCACAAGACCAACAATCTGAGGATTACCGGAAACGTGATCTACGACACCTTGGGTCACGGATACTTTTTCGAGGACGGCAAGGAAACCGGCAATACGCTCATCCGCAATCTGGTCGCCTTGGTTCATATGGGTGTGCTCGATACGGTGTTTTTGAAAGACGGCTTCGCGCAGCCAAATGGAGGGGTGCCCGCCGCCTACTGGATTTCCAACCCTAACAATCACTTCATTGGCAATGTTGCCGCAGGCCAGGCCCCAGGGGGGATCGGCTTTTGGTATGACCTTCACACTCTGCCGCGCCCTGGGTCGATCACTGCGGCTGCCTTTCCCAGCTATAACCCGAAAGCCCAGCCATTTGGTGTGTTTGAAGGCAACCGAGCGCACTCGGTTACCTCACCAACGCAGTTTAGTTCGCAGGAGCCTGCGTGGGGATTGTTCGTCGAGCAAGTCGGCGCGGTGATCGAGAATTTCACGGCCTTTAAGAACCAAAAAGGCTGCGTCTGGACCGCTGGCCGCAGCATTATCCAGAACTCCAGCCTGGCGGGCGATCTCGCGGTGTTCAATCCGTCCACTTTGAAAAATTCTCTGGTCATCGGTCGGACTCCCAATCCGATCTTTGTCGAACCATCAGCGAACACCTGGCTGGCTCGGGGCTTTGATTTAGAAAATGGCCTTGCCGGAAAGCTACTCATGGCCGACACGGCTCTCGATGGTTATGATGCGCTGCCGGCTGCTGAAAACTCCGTGTTCGCCAACTTCCGCGGCATTTTCCGTTCACGGGAACACAATGTTTATGAAGGATCGACCTCAAATTGCAAGTTCCTGAACGACGGCCCATATCGCACCTATTATGTAGGAAACGCCAACGGGTTCACTGCCGCGGTGTTGGAAAATAGCCAATTTGCCCGGGAAGAGTTGGACGATTCGTTCGGCAACGGCGGTCCGGGATTCTTTACCTACACGCAGACTTTGACGGACGAACGGTCCAAAACGGTGTTGCAGGGGGCCAAAGGAATCGAACCTAGTGACACTGTGCAGTGGTGGACACCGGGGCGGATCACGGATTTTGTCAGCTTCCAAGTGCATGACGCCGCTCCGTCCACCGCCGCCTACCGAGTGCTGCTGCAACGGGCTGGTGCAGTCGCTCCTTATCAGGCCCGTTGGGGTCCGGACTTCAACAACGGCTACGTCCACCAATCGAACACCAAGCCGGGACTTGTGACGAAGCTGGCCTTCACGGGCACCATCCAAAATGAGGACATCAGCATCAAAGCAGAGGATCCTAAACCAGCCGGAGTCTTCTTGCTCTTCACCCTGCCTATGTGGACGAGTGGCACACCCACTTTCTACCACGAACGTCAGGGGCAGCAGCGCGGGAATGGGCAGGCACCACCCCAAGCCTCCACGAAAGCCGCCTACGACGCTGCGACGGCAACCACTTATTACGTTGGTGACGGCTTGATCCATGTGAAGCTGCTGGCCAACGACTCGTTCTTCCTGATCAACAACTACTCGACGTCCTCCTACGTCGCCCCATCTCCCTCCCCATTCAACCAATGGCTGGGCAGCGCATTCTCCTCCACGCAGCTCAATGACCCCGCGTTCTCCAGCTTCGCTGCCGATCCCCAAAATGACGGCGTGACCAATGGTATGGAATACGTCCTCGCCACCGGTCCCGGGCTTGCGGAAAAACCTCCGGCGACGGTCACCAAGTTCGTCAGCGGCAGCGATGTTTTTCCGCGGATCGTCTTCCGCCGCGCGTTTCCCTCCCGCGGAGGAGTCAACCTCATCGTCGAACAATCGCCAAACCTGGTTTCCTGGACGCCCATTGCCACGCTCCTCGGAGGAGCCAGCACATGGAGCGGCACGGCAAGCGTCTCGGAAGAAACGCCCGCCTCTGGCCTGACCCGCGTCTTAGTGACCTCCTCGACCAAAATCGACGCCACGAACCCCAGCCTCTACCTGCGCCTGCGTGCCGTGCAGCCGCAGTAACGGCGGCCGCAGTAACGGCGGCCGCAGCGGCTATTGTCATCCCCGGGACTGTTCCGGGTCTGACAGAACCTAATGAGCGCGCGCGCACAGTAGACCTCATCGTCAAGCCACTGCGCATCGCCCTTCAGGTTGGTGATCAGGTACTGCAGAACCGGTCGGCTCTACGATCGGGAGTTTAAGAACAACGCCGTCGCGCTGGGGTGCGGCGGTCGCACCGTCACCGAGGTCGCGCGCGATCTGGGCGTCTCCAAATGGTCGCTCGGCCGCTGCGGTCGAGCAGGCCAAAGCCGGAGAGACGCTCAGCGAGCCGCAGACCTTGAGCGTCGAAACCGCAACGCAGCGCGAGCAGCGCCGGCTCCGCAGGAACTCGCATACGTCAGCCGCCAGCGCGACATCTTAAAAAAGGCCTGCGCAGGTCGCGGCCTTTGTCGTTATGTTCGGTTTTCAAGATCACGCACCGCTCCCGATCCCAGCTCGGTGCACCGATCATCAAACGCATCGAAGTCGAGCACCAACTCCGCCGGCGCTTCGGCATGGCTCGCTATGAAGTACTCGACGCGCACCTCGTGTATGGCCCACGCCGCCGCGCGATCCGCCCGCGCTTCGAGCCGGCGCAAGGTCGATTGCAATTTGCCGCGCTCAGGCCCATCTGCGATCGCCCGGGCGCGTGCGTCAGGTCGCTCACTCCAGCGTGGTCGATCGAAGGAATACCCTCTTACACCCGCTCCCCGCCCTGCCTTCGCTAGCGATTCTCGTTTTCGATCACCTTCACAATCGCGGCGCGCAGTTCTGCGAGCGAGGCCGGTTTGGCGAGGATGAGATCGACGAATTCCGATTGCCCCTCGGGATCGTCCGCCGCCGCGCCAAAGCCGGTCAGGAGGATCACCTTGGTCTCCGGTTCCAACGATTTCACGGCGACCGCGAGCTGGTCGCCATTCATGCCGGGCATCGCTTTGTCGGTGATCACCAGATCAAACTCCTGACGCTCGAAGAGTTCCAGCGCGTCGCGTCCATTGCTGGCCACGGCGATGGTGTGCCAGTCGCGCTGCAGCGCATGGGAAATCAATTCACACTGCACGGGCTGATCATCGACCACGAGGATTCGGAGCGGGCGGCTGATCTGCGCCGGCACCGGGGCTTGCGTCACCGCGCCCGAAGTATCCTCCGGAAACGTCAGCACGAAAGTCGTGCCCCGGCCGGGCCAGCTCTCGACGTTCACCGTCCCGCCGTGCCGCTCCACGATGCCATAGACCATGGAAAGCCCGAGGCCGGAGCCGCGCTCGCCTTTTGTGGTGAAGAACGGCTCGAGACAACGGCGGCGCACTTCCTCGGTCATGCCGATGCCCGTGTCTGTGACCGCTAGTTCCACCCGGCTCCCGCTGAGCCGCGTGCGCAGCGTGATCGTGCCGCCCTGCGGCATCGCATCCACGGCGTTGAAGATCAGGTTGGTCAGCATCTCGCGCAGTTCCGCGCCATTGCCGGCAATCGGCGGGATCACGTCGAGTTCCGTCAAGACCTCGACCGGCATGCCGCGCGCGTGCGACTCAGCGGCCCAGCGGGGGCGGGTAAATGAGACCGCCTGCTCGATGATCGCATTGAGCGGCAGCGGTCCGCGGGATTCTCCCGGTTCAGCGGGGCGATGGAATTCGCGCAGCCGGGTCACGATCTCCGCCGCGTCGAGCGCGGCGGTGACGATCGTCTGCGCGTAATCCGCGAAATCCACCCCGGCGGGATGATGGCGGCACTCGTGCTGGAGCAGTTCGGCGTAACCGAGGATGAGCGAGAGCGCGTTGTTAAAGTCGTGCGCGACGCCCGTCACCATGCTCCCGAGGGCGCGCAACCGCTCCTGCTGGACGATCTGCTGTTGCGTCGCGCGCAGTTCGGCCAGACTGCGTTCGAGATTCGCCCGCGCCTCCTCCAGCGCCGCCTCCGCCGCATGGCGCGCGGTGATGTCCACGACGAACCCCTCGTAATAAAGCAGCCGCCCGAGGTCCTCGCGCACCGCCACCGTATTCTCCGAAATCCAAATGATGCTGCCGTCTTTGCGACGCACTTGGGATTCGAAATTGGTCACTTTTCCATCCCGCGCCACGGCGGCGAGAAACTCCTCGCGCCGGCCCGGCTGCACATAGAGCTGACGCCCGATATCGCGCAAACCCCGCTGCAAATCCTCCGGCGAATCGTAGCCATAAATCCGGGCCAGCGCCGGATTGGCGCCGAGATAATGGCCATCGGTCGTCGTCTGGAAAATGCCCTCGATCGCGTGCTCGAAAATCCCGCGATAACGCTGCTCATCGCTGATCAGGGCTTCCACTTCCGTCGCGGAAATCGACCGGGCGATGTCTTGGTCTTCCCTTTTCATTGCGGGAAATTGTGGGGTGGCCTGATGGATGACAAAACAGTGGAGATGGGTGAGCCCGCGAACGCCTCCGAGCAATGCCGAATGAGTCCCGGCGGGTCGAGCAAAAGTCGCAAAACAGTGCAGGGTCGCGCGCGCCCGCGCGGCCCGGCGATCGACCGCGAGGTGGCCTCCCGCCTAGCGCCGCGCCGGTTCCTCCACCCCGAACCGCTCCCGCACGGCCTGCTCGCGAAACGTGAAAATCTTCCGCAATTCCGGCGCGACCAGAAACGGATGCACCAGGTTCCCCAGCCAGCCCAGCGGCAGCGTGTAGTGGACGACATCGCAGATTTCCGTCCGCCCTCCATCGAGCGCCGTGAATGTGTGCTCGTGATGCCAGATCGCATACGGCCCCACGCGCTGCTCATCCACAAACCGCCGCCCCCGCTCCACGTGCGTGATCTCCGTCAGCCACGTCATCGGCAGACCGAGCAGCGGACGCACCCGGTATTCGATCATCATCCCCGGATAAACCTCCGGCGGCAGCTCGCTGAGGATCTGGAAATCGAGCGCCTTGGGCGTGATCTGCGCGAGGTTTCGCGGATCGGAAAAAAACGCCCAGCAGACCTCGATCGTCGCCGGGACAACCTGCGTGGTGCGGAGAACATGAATGGGCATCTTCCATCATACGGCGGCGCGGCGCCCCCGGATTCGCGTCTGCCCCTTGAGACTTCGCGCGGACACGTCTAAATAGGGCGCGTGTTTTCGAAGTTCCTCGTCCGCTGCCTGCCGCTCACCCTCCCCCTGCTCCTCGCCTCGTGCGCCACCAGGCCCAGCCCCCACCTCCTGCGCGTCAGCGTCCCCGACCAGAAGATGCTCGTCTTCGAGCACGGCGTCGAAGTCGCCCGCTACGATGTCTCCACCTCGAAATTCGGCCTCGGCGATCGCCCCGGTAGCTTCGCCACCCCGTTGGGAAAAATGCAGGTCGCGCAGAAAATCGGCGGCGGCCAACCGAGCGGCATGAAATTCAAAAGCCGGCGGCCCACCGGGGAAATCGTCAAACCCAACTCCCCCGGCCGCGACCCCATCGTCACCCGCATCCTCTGGCTGCGCGGACTCGAGGGGAAAAACAAACGCGCCTACGGCCGCGGCATCTACATCCACGGCACCGCCGAGGAATTCACCATCGGCACCCCCGCGAGTTACGGCTGCATCCGCATGCGTTCCCGGGACGTCATCTCGCTCTACAACAAAGTCACCGTCGGCGCGCAGGTCGAAGTTACCACCAGCCGCTTCCCGTCGACTTTGGCCCGCGGCACCACCGATCCGGCCCCCGTCCAGAAGCTCAAGATCCCCCCGGACGCCTTGGAAAGCATCGTCCCCACGCCCGGCGCCTCCGCCCCTCCGCGCGCCCTCACCGCCAGCAAGCCCACCCCGCGCCGCGGCTGACCTTCGCCCACTTCCGGGCGTCCCGACCGTCAGGGCCATACCCGCGACCAATTGTGTATGGCCAGCCTTGCGGCTCGTCACTGGAACTGCGGGGCGCACAAAATCCGGCGTCGCGGGATGGGGCGGGTTTGGTATCTTGCAGGGATATGTGCAATCGCTTTGTCCAGAAAGGGCGCGAGGTCCGACCGGGGCAGCGCGCCGTGGTCCTGATGCGCGGCCCGGGCGGGGAGTATGAGGTGCCGTTCGATGAGGCGATCTTTGGCGGCCCGGCCCGCAGCGAGAGCCGCAACTACTGGATCAAACGCGAAGGCGCCGAGCACGTGCTCGTGCCGGAGATCGTGAGTTTCGGGGAAAAGGACAAGGCCACCGGCCGGCAGAATTGGGAGACGCTGCGCGCGCCCGCGGCCATGGAAGGCCTGCTCCTGCCAAAGCCGCCGGGCAAGGATTACAGACTGCTGAAGGTGCTGACGCAGGCCGCGACGGCGGAACAGATGGAGCGCCTGGGCAACGACCGCGTCCCGGTCTTCCCCGCCGCGCCCGACGTGTCGCCATCGCCTGCGTCCTCCACACCTGCCCCGCCGGTCGCCTCCGTCGCGCCGCCGGAGATCGCCGCCGCCCCGCCCGAGCCAGCACCGAAGCGACCTTCGACAGACCAGTTGCAACTGCGGATCTGAGAGAGGGTCGATCGAAATTTAAAAGACACGTTTCATCCCGGCCGGTGGGCCTCCGGAATGACTTCGCATCCTACGTGGAGCGGCGCTGACGCGGGAGCGATCCCGCGGAGGGCCGCGCTCCGGCGCGCTCCCTGATTGGGGACACGCAGGAGCGTGTCCCTCCGGAGGGGGCGTTTTTTCCCCTTCCGGGCGCGCACATTTACCATCCGCTTACAATCCGCCGATTGAATTGGCGGGAGCGCCACCGTAGCCTGCCCATCATCACCAAGCCGCTGGCCGGCATTCTCCCTCGCAACAACACCTTCCGAGACACCGCTATGGCTCAAGCAATCATGGATCCCGAGGAAGTGCGCCGCTTCGCCAAGGAGCTCAAGCGCTTCAATGACGACGTGCAGACCAAGGCCTCCGCGCTGCAGGCCCGCTTCGCCGCGCTCTCCGCGACGTGGCAGGATCAGGAGCACGAGAAATTCGCCGAGGAGTTCATCGTCACGATGAAGGTGCTGAAAAAGTTCACCGAGGTTTCGGAGAAGCACACGCCCTTCCTCCTCCGCAAGGCGCAGCGCATCGAAGAATACCTCGGCCAGCGCTGATCCATGAGCAATCAGGCCAAGGTCACTTCCGTCGAAGCGCTCGATCATCTGCGCGCGGGCCTGATCCTCTTTCTGACCAAGGCGCGCCGGTCGCTGGACGACGCGGGCGATGAATTGCGCCGCACCCGCCTCTGGCTCCAGCACGACATGCGGACGCGCTGGGAAAATGAAGTGCGCAAGTGCCGCCGCATGCTCGAGGCCGCGGAGCAGGAGCTCTTCAGCGCGAAACTTTCCGGGCTGCGCGACGACCTCTCCTTCCAGCAAAATGCGGTGCGCAAGGCCAAGGCCGCGCTCGCCCATGCCGAGGAAAAGCTGCGCAACGTGAAAGGCTGGAGCCGCAACTACGAGGCGGCCGCGGATCCTCTGGCCAAGCGGCTCGAAGGCCTGCGCCAGTATCTCGACTACGATCTGCCCAAGGGCATCACCCACCTCGTCCAGCTCCAGCGGACGCTCGAAGGTTACGCCGAGATCGAACTGCCGGCGGACGCCCCGGCTGCGGCCCCGGAGAGCCCGACGGAAACTCCCGCCCCATGAGCACCCGCGAAAGCGCCACCAATCTCGTGCAAGCGCTGAAGGAGCTCACGCTGCGCTGGCAGGAGACGAAGACGCACTGGCACGACGTGAAGAGCCAGCAGTTCGAGCGCGACTATCTCGAAGAACTCCCCGACCACATCCAGCGCACCATGGGCGTGATGCAGGAAATCGATGTGCTGCTCAAAAGAATCAGGAACGACTGTGAATAATCCCACCGATCTCAGCCCCTCCCGCAGTCTCGCGCTCCTCGCCCGGCTGCAACAAACGACGGCCGCTTTCGCGGAGCGGGAGGAGCAACTGACCCGCGATATAGCCGCGCGACGGCACACGATCAACCGCCGGTTCCGCGACGCCCATGACCAGGCGGAGAATCGGCTCGCGACGAGCGGTGCCGAATCGGACGCCGCGCTCCAGGGCGAGCAGGACCGCCTGACGAGACGCTACGAAAGCCGGCGCACCCGCGTGCAGCGGGCCAGCGCCGCCGGCCTGCGCAAGCTGCCGCTGCGCGCCAAACAGACCAAGGAACGCTGGCTGGGCGAGCTGCAAATGCGACACTTCCAGACCGAGCGAAAGTTGGAGAGCGATCAAAAGGCGGCCGACGCGGCGCTCGCGGAATTTGACGCGCAACTGGCGCAGCAACGCGCGCGCTTCGCCAGTCTCTGGCGGCGCACCCGCCAGTCTTTTGCCGGCTACTGGACCTTCCAACGCGCGCTGCGCCAGCCGCACACCGCTCCGACGCCCGCCGCGGATCGGGACGCCTTGTTCTCCGAACTGGGCGCGCAACTGGACAATACCGAAGTCCAGCTCGCGGCATTCCGAGGCAATCTCCTGTCGCGCATTTTCAGCTACCTTCCACCGGTGTTCATCGTGCCGTTGTGCCTCGTCGCAGGTGTCGTCCTGGCCGTCTCCCTGCAGGGCAGCGCCGAGATGGGCGCGCTCGCCGCACTCGCCGCGTTCCTCGTGATTTATGCGGTCGTGCATCATCTCGGGCACCGCCAATCCAAAGCGACCGCCGCGATCACCGCGGCGGCGCTCGCCCGCGCCAGTCAACTGCACGACACCTGCGCGGCGACCGCCGCGGCCCAGCACCAGCAGGATCGGCAGCGGATGCAGGACGAATACGAAACGGCCCGCGAGGCGATCCTCGCGCAGTGGAATCGGGCCGATGAAATCGAGGTGGAGTTCGAACACGCCGCCCGCGAGAAGATCGAGCTGCAAACTCCGCGGATCGTCGAAAAGATCGACGCCTTTCTTCGCCCGAAGCTCACCCGGCTCGCCTCCGAACGCGCTGCGGGGCAGGACCGATTCCAAGGCGAAGCCGACGCGCAACAGCAACAGGCCACCGCCCTTCACACCGCAGAAAGTGCCGCGCTGACCGCCGAGGAATCCGCCCTGTGGGAGACGCTCGCCGCCGACTGGCAACGCGAAATCACGCCGCTCTACGCCGCGCTCGATGCGCTGAACGCCGCCGACGACGCGACGTTCCCGCCGTGGAGCCCCGAGTTTCTCGCTTCGTGGAGCGCGCCGACGCAGTTCACGCCGGGCACCAAATTTGCCCACCTCGACGCCGCCCTCACCGCGCATCCGCACGATCCGCGACTCCCCCTGCCCGGCTCGCCGCACGTCTCGCTGCCGATCGCGCTCGCCTATCCGCAGGAAGGTTCGCTGCTTTTTGCGACCCGGGAATCCGCCGGCCCGGCGGTCATCGACGCGCTGAATAACATCATCCTGCGCCTGCTCACGACCACGCCGCCGGGCAAGGTCGCGTTCAACATCCTCGACCCGGTCGGCCTCGGCCAAAGCTTCGCCGGCCTGATGCATCTCGGCGACTACGAGGAGGCGCTGATCAACCGCCGCATCTGGACGCAGCGCGACCAGATCGAGGAGCGGCTCGCCGAGCTCAGCGAGCACATCGAAAAAGTGATCCAGATGTATCTGCGCAACGAGTACGCGACGATCAGCGAATACAACGCGCAGGCCGGGAGCGTGGCGGAGAAATATCACTTTCTCGTCGTCGCCGACTTTCCCGCGGGCTTCAGCGAAAGCGCGGCGCGGCGCTTGCAAAGCATCGCCACGAGCGGCGCGCGCTGCGGCGTCTTCACGCTCATTCATTGGGACACCCGCCAGGAATTGCCAGACGGCTTTGCGGCCGACGAGCTGCGGAAAAACAGCCTCGTGCTCGAGCGGGTCAACGGGCAGTTCGCCATCACCGGCGCTCCTCCGGAAGCCACGGGGGTGCTGCATTTCGACCCGCCGCCCGAGGACGAACTCGCGGTGCGGTTCGTCCACAAAATCGGCCAGGCGAGCATCGATTCGAATCGCGTCGAAGTCCCCTTCTCGCAAATCGCACCCGCGCCCGGCGAACTCTGGACGAACGACACGACCAACGAACTCAAGATCGCCATCGGCCGCACCGGCGCGACCAAACACCAGTATCTCGCAATCGGCAAAGGCACGCGCCAGCACGCGCTCTTCGCCGGCAAAACCGGATCGGGCAAATCGACGCTCTTCCACGTCATCATCACCAATCTCGCGCTCGCCTGCTCGCCGGAGCAGGTCGAGTTTTACCTCATCGATTTCAAGAAAGGCGTGGAATTCAAGTGCTACGCCGAAAAGCGGCTGCCGCATGCGCGCGTTGTGGCCATCGAGTCCGATCGCGAATTTGCGCTCAGCGTGCTCCAGCGCGTGGATGAAGAGCTGAAGCGGCGCGGCGATATTTTCCGCAAGCTCGGGGTCCAGGACATTCCCGGTTACAAACGCGCGGGCGGCACCGAACCAATGCCGCGCTCGCTACTCATCATCGACGAGTTCCAGGAGTTCTTTGTCGATGACGACACCATCGCGCAGACCGCGTCGCTGCTTTTCGACCGCATCGTCCGCCAGGGCCGCGCCTTCGGCATCCACGTCCTGCTCGGCTCGCAGACGCTGGGCGGCGCTTATTCGCTGGCCCGCGCGACGCTCGGCCAAATGGCGATCCGCGTCGCGCTGCAATGCAACGAAGCCGACGCGTATCTCATCATGGACGACAACAACTCCGCGCCGCGCCTGCTCTCGCGGCCGGGCGAAGGCATCTACAACGACGACGCCGGCGCGGTCGAAGGCAACAGCCCGTTCCAAGTCGTGTGGATGTCCGACGACGAGCGTGACCAGTGGCTCGACAAAGTCCACGATCTCGCCACGCAGCGCCACGACCATCATCCGACGCCGATCGTCTTCGAGGGGAACGCGCCCGCCGATGTCCGCGAAAACGATCTCCTCCGCGACGTGCTCGCCACCGCGCCGGTCTCGGCTCCCGGCGCCGCGCGGGCCTGGTTCGGCGCGCCGAATTCCATCAAAGGCCCGACCGAAGCCGTCTTCCAGCCGCAGAGCGGCAACCATCTCCTCATCGTCGGCCAGCGCGACGAAGCCGCGCTGACGCTGCTCGGGCTGTCGATGCTCTCGCTCGCCGCGCAGTATCCGCGAGGCACCGCGAAGTTCGTCCTCATTCAAAGCACCACGCCCGGCTCCGCGGATTCCGAACAACTCGACCGCATCATCGCCGCCATCCCGCACGACGTCACCGTCACGCGCGGTCCGGAAATCCCGCAGATCATGACGGACCTCTCCGCCGATCTGAAGGCGCGCGCCGCGGGCGAAGCACCCGCCAATGCGCCGACCGTGTTCGTTTTCATCCACGGCCTGCATCGTTTCAAAAAACTCCGGCAGGAAGACGACTTCAGCTTCTCGATGAGCGGCGAAGATGCCGGGGCGAGCGCGGGCGCGCAGTTCCAGGAAATCATCACCGAAGGCAGCAGCCTCGGCCTGCATCTGCTCGTCACGATCGACACCTTCAACAACGTGAACCGCAGCATGAGCCGCAAAGCGCTGAGCGAATTTGAAATGCGCGTCGTCTTCCAAATGAGCGCCAACGATTCGGCAAGCCTCATCGACTCGCCGAAAGCCAGCAATCTCGGCCTGCACCGCGCGCTTTTTTACAACGAACAGGCCGGCACCCTCGAAACCTTCCGCCCTTACGCCGCACCCGATCGCGAATGGCTGCGCCAGACCGCCGCAGACCTCGCGCGCCTCGACCACCCGTCCGCGATCGCCGCGGGCCGTCCGCTGGAACCCTGACGCCCTTCCTCGCTCTCCGCGCGGCAGTGAAATGCGCAAAGGGGCTTGATCGCACCCGGTCGCGCTGCTCTTATCCCGACCGGTTCGCCCCGCTGCACATGAAAGTTCTAATCCTGGCGTTGGCCCTTTTTTCCTCTCCGGTTTTTGCCCAGGCTCCGGCGAGCATCGACTTCAGCAAGTTCCCCTCGGAATCCATGCTCATCGAGGACGTGGTCGTGCCGGTGCCGAGTGAGATTTTTCGCATCCTCGACAAGCTCGGGAAACCAAAATGGCGCGACGTGCAGCACACCGCCAGCGGTGTCGCTCAACCCTTTGGCGAGCAGCCGCAAATCGCGCTGCTGCTCGGGGTGATCATCGCGGATGGCTTCGTCGCCGTCGAAGCGGAGGACACCGAGGAGGTCCAGCAGATCGGCCGGAGCGTCCTCAATCTCGCCAAGGCCATCGGCGTCGAAAAGACGGTCGTCCGGCGCAGCAAAAGCATCATCGACTCCGCCGGCGCGAAAGAATGGGCGGCGGTGCGCCGCGAACTCGACGGCGCGCTGAAGGACGTCAAGACCGCCATGACCGAAGTCCATAGCCAGTCGCTCGCGCAACTCGTCAGCTTCGGCGGCTGGCTGCGTGGCACGGAGGCGCTCGCCACGGTGGTCATCACCGACTTCACGCCGGACGGAGCGGAACTCCTGGAACAGCCGCTGCTCCTCGATCACTTCGACCAGCGCCTCACCAGCCTGCCTCCGCGCCAGAAAGACAGCCCCGGCATCGCCGGACTGCAGCGCGGCCTGCGGCAATTGCGCCCGCTCATTCGCCCCGCCGAGGGAAGCGTCATCAATCAAGAGTCGGTGAAAGAGATCCAGGCCATCACCTCGGGCTTGATCAAAAGCATCCGCATCAAGGCCCCGTAAGAAATGTCACTTGTGAAAGGTTTCGCCGTTCTTCTTTTTGTCCTGCTCGCGCTGGGGTCCGGCGCTCGCGCCGCCCGTCCAGGCGCTCCCGGATCCACCGAGGAAGCTCTCTCCTACGCGCTTTCCTTTGCACTCGAAGCCGCCGGGCCCTACGTCAAAAAGGGTTTTACGATCCGGGAAGATTTCTGGGGCGGCAACCTGCCGGCGAAAACGCCCAAACCCATCGTGCATCAGCTCTTCAAGGGAAACGAATACTGGTTCTGGATGGGTTCGGATGAAAAGGACGCGAAGATCTCCGTCCACATCTATGACAGCGCGGGCAAACTCGCCGAAGCGGAGGCCTGGCAAAAACCGCATTTCGCGGCGGCCCGCCTCACCCCGAAAAACACCGGTTCGTACTACATCATCGTGGAAATCGAAAACTCCTCCACGAAGCAAACCCGCTGGGCGCTGGCCTACGGCTACCGCTAGCGAAAGCTGTCCCGAGCCGCGCGGATCGCCAATCGTTTGAGCATCTCCAATTTCGCTCTTTGGCCCGGCGAGATGGCGGGTTAAGACCGTCACTATGCGTTTCCTCCTCCCCCTGCTCTGCTCCGCGGCGATCGCCACTTCCGCCACGGCCGCCGATGACTTTGTCGAGTCCCTCCTGCATCGCGAAAATCCCAGCGTCCCCAAAGGTACGGTGACGCAGATGCCAGCCTGGGAGTCGAAGATCTTCGCCGGCACGACGCGCGACTGGTGGATCTACGTGCCCGCGCAATACAAGCCGGAGCAGCCCGCGGCGGTGATGGTGTTCCAGGACGGGCACGATTACGTGAAGCCGAAAGGCAACTGGCGCGTGCCGACCGTGTTCGACAATCTGATCGCCGCGGGCGACATGCCGGTGACGATTGCGGTTTTCATCAACCCCGGACACGACCCGAGTAAGGGCGCGCCGAAGAATCCGTGGAGCGGAAGCAATCGCAGCCTCGAATACAATTCGCTCGGGGATCGCTATTCGCGGTTTCTGCTCGAGGAAATTTTGCCAGAGGTCGAAAAGACGTATCGGCTCTCGGCGGACCCGGAAATGCGCGCGATTGGCGGGGCCAGCAGCGGCGGCATCGCGGCGTTCACCGCCGCGTGGGAGCAGCCCGAGGCGTTCCGCAAGGTGCTCTCGACGATCGGCAGTTTCACCAATCTCGCGGGCGGGAACGCGTATCCTTCGATCATCCGCAAAACCGAGCGGAAGCCGCTGCGGGTGTATCTCGAGGACTCGAGCAACGACGTGGACAATCAATTCGGGAGCTGGCCGTGGGCGAACCGGCAGATGGACGCGGCGCTGCGTTACATGGGCTACGATGTGCGCTTCGATTTCGTGGAAGGCTATGGGCACAACTCGAAGCACGGCGGGAGCGTTTTCCCCGAGGCGCTGAAGTGGCTCTGGCGCAAGGACGCCGCGAAACCGGTCGTGAATTTAAAGGGCGATCTCGGCGGCGATATGACGCTTCATCGGCTGTTGATCGACGGCGAAGACTGGCAACTCGTGGCGGAGAATCTTGGGTTCGCCGACGGACCGACGACGGACGCGGAAGGAAACTTCTATTTCTCCGACATGAAGGCGCCGGGCATTTTCCAGATCGCGAAGAACGGCACGAAAACGAAGCTGATCGACGAGTTGGCGAGCGGATTGAAGTTTGGCGCAGACGGCAAACTCTACGCCTGCCAAGGCGCGAAGAAGCGGCTCATCGCGATCGATCTCACGAACAACAAAATCGAAGTCGTCGCGGAAGACGTGCAACCCAACGATCTCGCGGTGAGCTTCGACGGCCACATTTATTTCACCGAGACGGGCAAGAAACAGATCACCTGGATCAAAGCGAAGACCCGCGAAAAGGTCGCTGCCGACGTGGGCATCGCGGCGCCGAACGGGATCACCCTCTCCCCCGATCAAGGCACGCTGGCCGTCTCCGAGCATCAGGGCGAATTCGTCTGGACCTTCCGCGTCGAACCGGACGGTTCGCTGACCGCGAAGACCCCTTACATGACGCTGCGCCGGCCGATCGATCCGGCGGGCGAGTTCAAATTTCACGAGCCACCGCCGCTGAAGAAAGCGTCCAGCGGCGACGGGATGACGAGCGATCTGCTCGGGCGGTATTATGTCACGAGCGCGCTCGGAGTTCAGGTCTTCGACCCGACGGGGCGGCTCTGCGGCGTGCTGCCCAAGCCGCAACCCGACAAACCGCTGACGAGCTGCGCCTTTTCCGGCGAAAAACGGGAATACCTTTACGTGACGAACGGCGACCGCATCTACCGCCGCAAGGTGCAGGCGATCGGCAACGTCTTCCATCACGCGCCGCGTTAACCGCCGTTCGCCCGGGCCGCACTGCGCGTTAGTTTTTGCCCGTCATGGCCTCGCTGTTTTCTCGCACCAGCTTCCTTCTGCTGCTGCTTCTGCCGGGAGTGCTCGCGCAGGATTTGCCCAAACGCGATGCCTCCGAGACGTTCGACTTTGAGCCGAAACTGATGCTCAACGATCTGCCAAATCTGCCGTTGCCCGCGTCCTCCGATTTCGGGTCGGCACCGGTATCTTCGGCCGAGGTCGCCAAGCTGGAGACGGAACTGGAGCGGGCGAAGAAAACCGCCGAGCGGCGGGCCAGGCTCTGCAAGTCCGGGGTGTTATCCAAAGTCGAAGCGGAGCAGAGCGCGCTGAAAACCGTGCGACTGGCCAGGGATCTGGAAAATGCGCGGCTACAAGTCGCGACGCAGGACGTCGAGGAACGGCGGAAACAAGTCACCGCCGGCAAACTTTCCGCGGAAGCGCTGACCCCGGCCGAAACGGCACTGGCAGCAGCGATGACGGCGGCGCGAGACGCCGCGCAAAAATGGGAAGAAGCCCAACGAACCGCGGCCGAGTTGCGTGTGCAGCGCGAGCGCAAGCTGTTCGCGGTCGGCGCCGGTTCGCGCTCCTCGGTGAAGCGCGCCGAAGCCGCGCTGCAAAGCCTGACCACACCCGCCAACCCCTAATTTTCCTACGGCGAAAGCCGTTCGATCTTCCAGGCGCCATCCGGCTGGCGGGTGTAACGCAGCCGATCGTGCAACCGGCTCCGGCGCCCCTGCCAGAACTCGATGGTCTGCGGCGTCACCCGGTAGCCGCCCCAATGCGGCGGCAGCGGGATTTCGCCTTCCCCATACTTCGCCAGCGCATCGGCAAATTGCCGTTCGAGCTGTTCGCGACCGGCGACGACTTCGCTCTGCGCCGAAGCCCACGCCCCGATCTGGCTGCTCGCCGGACGCGAATGAAAATACTCCTCCGATTCCTCGATCGAAACTTTCGCCACCATGCCGGTCACATTCACCTGGCGCTCCAGCGCGCCCCACCAAAAGGTCAGCGCAGCGTGCGGATTGCCGGCGAGGTGCCGGCCTTTGGTGCCCTCATAGTTGGTGAAAAAAGCAAAACCGCGCGCATCGCAAATCTTCAGTAAGACCGTCCGCGTCCACGGCTGGCCATTCGCATCGACCGTCGCCAGAATCATCGCGTTGGGTTCGAGGAGTTGATGCGCCGTGGCTTCCGCGAGCCAGTCGTTGAACTGCCGGAGCGGGTCGGGATGCAGTTCGTCACGCCGTAACCCGCGCTGCGAATAGTCCCGCCGGAGCGCCGCGAGTTCCGTCGGCGAAAGTCCGCTCATTCGTGCGGCGGCGGCAGTTCGACGATCTCGAACCAATATTTTTCGAGCGTCTGGAGGATATCGACCAGCGCTTCGAAGGTCACCGGCTTCACGATGTAGCTGTTCACGCCGAGATCGTAGCTCTTGTAAACGTCCTCATCGGCCTTTGAAGTGGTGAGCACCACGACGGGAATCTGCCGCAGTTCCGGATCGCCCTTCAACTCCTTCAGCACCGTGCGTCCGTCTTTGCGCGGCATGTTCAGATCGAGCAAGATCAAGCCCGGACGGGGCGCTTCCGCCGGCGGAGCGTAGGCGCCTTCGTGGCGGAGATAGTCGAGCAATTGCTCGCCGTTCTCCACGAACCGCACGTCGTTGATCAGCCGGCCTTCCTCGAACGCCTCTTGCGTCAGTCTCCGGTCATCCGCGTCGTCGTCGGCCATCAAAATCGTTATCGGCATGGCTACTCTACTCATGGGCATGGGGTGAGGGTTGCGTCACGGGCAGCGTCACGATGAACGCCGCGCCCTGACCTTCTGCGCTTTTTGCCACAATCGTCCCGCCGTGCCTATCGGTAATTTTCCGGCACACTGCGAGCCCGATCCCCGTGCCCTCGTATTCACTGCGTCCGTGGAGTCGCTGGAAGACGACGAAAATCTGCTCCGCGAATTTCGGATCGAAGCCAATGCCGTTGTCGCGCACCACGATTTTGCAGATGTGTTCGCCGGGCGTGGCGCCGGGAATGTTCCGCTCTTTCATCTGATACACGCGCGCCTCGACGATGACTCGCGGCAGGTCGCCGAGCTTTTGGAATTTCAGTGCGTTGCTGATCAGGTTTTGAAAAAGCTGCCTCATCTGCACCGGGTCGGCCTGGATCGTCGGCAAGTCGCGCACTTCCACCTCGGCGTTCGTTTGCTCGATCGTGATCTCCAGATCGGACACGACCGCGCGGACAATCTCGCTGAGATCGCAGTCCTTGAACGGCAGCGCGCGACTGGTCACCCGCGAAAGCTTGAGCAAATCCTGGATGAGGATCTGCATGCGCTGCGCCGCACCCTGCATCCGGTCGAGGTAATCGAGCCCCTGCGCGTTCAACGCCGAGCCGCACTTCACCCGCAGGCGGTCGCTGAACGCCTGGATTTTGCGGAGCGGCTCCTGCAAATCGTGCGAGGCCACGGAGGCAAAATTCTGCAATTCCGCGTTGCTCCGTTCCAACTGCCCCGCGAAACGCCAGAGTTGCTCCTCGGCCGTCTTGCGATCGCTGATGTCCGCGCTGATGCCGACCAAGCCGATGATTTCTCCGTTCGGGTCGCGCAATGGAACCTTGGTGATTCCCACCCAGACATCGCTCCCATCCTCCTGCGGCAAAGGCTGCTCGCGGTTCAGGATCGATTCCCCGGTTTCGACCACGTGCCGGTCGTCTTCATCGAAGCGCGCCGCATCGTCCGGCGTGTAATAGTCGAAGACCGTGCGTCCGGTCGTGATGCCGTCCGTCTTCGGCCCGTGAAGCTGGCGGTGCGCGATGTTATCGAGGATGAAACGGCCCTCCAAATCCTTCACGTACACGTGATCGGGAATTGTATCGATGATGCTGAGCAGCAGATTGTGTTCATTCGCCAGCGCCTGTTCGGCCTTTCGCCGCGCGAGTTCGTCGCGCAGGATCAGGATGCACGCAATGACCAGCGTGCCGAAGGTAAAGATGCTCCCCGCCAGAATCGTCAGCGTCGTCGCCCGGGCGTTGATCCGCGTCAACTCCGCGCGCTCGGCCAACAACGCGCGTTGCTCGTGATCGAACTCCGCGAGAATTTTCCGGATCTCGGCCAACGTCTGCTGGCTCTCCCCTTTGGCAAAGACGGCCAGACTCTTTTGGAAGCCTTGCGTCCGTCGTATTTCAATCTCCGATCGCTGCTCGCGGAAGCTCTGCTGAATCAAATTGAGCAAGCGGTCGAGCTTGAGCGTCTGGGTCGGCGTGTCGGCGGTGTAAATTTTGAGCGCATTAAAGTTTTCCACAGTGCGCGCCTGCGCCGTCTCAAAGTCGCGCAGATAGCTCTCATCGCCCTGGATCAGGAATCCTCGCCGCCCGCTTTCCATCTCCATGAGATGCCGCTGGGTGCGCTCCTGAATCTCCATGACCTCGCGGGTGTAGGCCACCCATTCCGCCGTACTGATGAAGGCCCGCGTGCTCTGGAAGCTGATGAAACCGATAATCCCGAGCATCGCCAGGACCAGCCCAAACCCGAGCACGATCTTCCGCCGGATCGAGAGGCGCGGAGGCTTGGGAGGCGAGAGCGACATGAGGAAGAGCGGCGGCGGGGGTGGATTGGAACCAACTATCCTACTTTCGCTGTTCGGGGCACAAGTGCGGTACTCTAGATTGAATCTTGCGATTTTGGATTCGGTAAAGATTCGCGGCGCGCGTTCATCCGCATTTCTCCCCACAGAAGAAAAGGGAAGACGTGAGCACGATCGCCGACTGGACGGTGCGGCTGCGTTTCGGAATGAAGGACGCGGATGTGCTCGCGTCGCAGTTTCGCGGACCACCGGTCCGCCGGATCGGCGCCGGTATTGCCACTAAGAAAGCGGTTTCGTTAGGGTGATCCCACGCGTAGGCCAAACCGATGGAACTCTAGCTCCCCCTGTTTCGCGTCTCAGCCAAACCTCAAAACCCGTCTCAGCCCATGCTCAGCATTTACGGCAGCACGAAAGAACGCTTTTGCGACGGGGTTTCGCGTCGTGATTTTCTCCGCATCGGCGGACTGTCGCTCGGCGGGCTGAGCCTGCCGTCGATCCTGCGCGCCGAGGCCACGTCGGGCGTCGGGCGGTCGCACAAGGCGGTGATCATGATCTTCCTGCCGGGCGGGCCGTCGCATCAGGATATTTTCGATCTGAAAATGGATGCGCCGTCGGAGATTCGCGGGGAGTTCCGGCCGATCTCGACCAATGTGCCGGGCATCCAGATCACCGAACATCTCCCGCGGCTCGCGCGGATGATGGACAAGGTCACGCTCATCCGCTCGATGAGCGATTGCGACGGGCGGCACGACGCTTTCCAATGCCTGACCGGACGGCCGTTCAATCAGCAGCCGCCGGGCGGGTGGCCGTCGTTTGGCTCCACGGTTTCGAAGATGCAGGGTGCGATCGATCCGGCGGTGCCGCCCTTCGTCGGGCTCGCGCCGAAGATGGGCCACATGGAATGGGCGCGCTGCGGCGATCCCGGCTACCTCGGCGTGGCGCATGCGCCGTTTCAGCCAAACAAAGGCAGCGGCCTCGACGACATGACACTGAGCGGCGTGACGCTCGACCGGCTCGCCGATCGCAAGGCGCTGCTCACGAGCTTCGACAAGTTCCGCCGCGACGTGGATGCGAGCGGGCTGATGGAAGGGCTCGACGCGTTCAATCAGCAGGCCTTCGGCGTGCTCACTTCCAGCAAGCTGCTCACCGCGCTCGACGTCACGAAGGAAGACCCGCGCATCGCCGAGCGTTACGGCAAGGGCGACCCGAAGAACCGCAACGACGGCGGGCCGAAGCTGATGGAGCATTTCCTCGCGGCGCGGCGGCTCGTCGAAGCCGGCGCGCGCTGCGTGACCGTGGCGTTCAGCCGCTGGGATCATCACGGGGATAATTTCAACGCGCTGCGCCAGGACTTGCCGATGCTCGATCAGGGCCTCACCGCGCTGATCACCGATCTGCACGAGCGCGGGCTGGACAAGGATGTGTCGGTTGTGGTGTGGGGCGAATTCGGCCGCACGCCGACGATCAACAAAGACGCCGGCCGCGACCACTGGCCGCGCGTTTCCTGCGCGCTGCTCGCCGGTGGCGGCATGCCGCACGGGCAGGTCATCGGCGCCACCGATCGCCTCGGAGGCGAACCCACCGAGCGGCCCGTGCGTTTCGGCGAAGTCTTCGCCACGCTCTACCAGCGCCTCGGCATCGACGTGGCCAAGACCACGCTCGACGACCTCACCGGTCGCCCGCAATACCTCGTCCCGCCCGACTGCGCGCCGATGCGGGAACTCATCGGCTGACCTCCTCCTTTATGCTGACCATCAAAGGCCAACCCACCGGACGTTTCTGCGACGGAGTCACGCGGCGCGACTTCCTCAAGATCGGCGGCCTCGCCATGGGCGGGCTTTCGCTGCCGCAAATCCTCCGTGCCGAGGCGCAGTCCGGCGTCCGCAAGTCGCCAAAGTCGGTCATCATGATCTACATGGCGGGCGCCCCGCCGCATCAGGATCTCTTCGATCTCAAGATGGACGCGCCGCTCGAGATCCGCGGCCCTTATCAGCCGATCTCGACGAAGGTCCCCGGCATCCAGATTTCCGAGCACATGCCGCATTGCGCGCGCATCATGGACAAGCTTGTGCCGATCCGCTCGATGGTCGGTTCGCTGAGCGGCGATCACGATTCGCACATCTGCTACACCGGCCGCTCCGCGCGCGGTGTGCCGATGCCGCCCGGCGGCTGGCCTTCGATCGGCTCGGTGATGACGAAACTCTGCGCCGCGACTGGCAAGGAAGTGCCGCCCTTCGTCGGCCTCGCGCCCAATGCGGGCCACCCGCCCTACGGTTCGCCCGGCCATCCCGGCTTTCTCGGCCCGGCCTGCGCGGCGTTCCGCCCCAACGGCGCGGGCATGGGCGACCTCACGCTCAATGGCATCACCAGTGACCGCCTCGCCGATCGCCAGACGCTGCTCGCGAGCTTCGATAATTTCCGCCGCGATGTGGATCACAGCGGCCTCATGAACGCGCTCGATGTCTTCGATCAGCAGGCCTTCGATGTGCTGACTTCGAGTCGGCTCCTCCATGCGCTCGACGTGTCGAAGGAGGACCCGAAAGTGCGCGAGCGTTACGGCAAGGGCGATCCGAAGAACTATGGCGACGGCGCGCCGCGTAACAACGAGCACTTCCTCGTCGCGCGCCGCCTGGTCGAGGCGGGCGCGCGTTGCGTCACGATGAATTTCGGGCGCTGGGATTTCCATTCGCGCAATCACTCCGAATTGCTCACGCACCTCCCGCTTTTCGATCAGGGCTACAGTGCGCTTATCGAGGATCTCCACCGTCTCGGGCTCGACCAGGACGTGGCCGTGGTCGCGTGGGGTGAGTTTGGCCGCACGCCCACGATTAACGCGGACGGTGGC
>JBBQIZ010000023.1:0-33436 GCA_038325425.1 Chthoniobacterales bacterium | reverse complement strand
TGGCCTTTCGTCACTTCTTCGAGGATGTCCCAGACTTCAGGCGTCTGGCGCTCGATCATCTTTTTGGCCGAACGCACGGTGTGCACGTAGCCGAGTTCCTTGAGGCGGCGGATGATGAAGGGCTCGAACAGCACGAGCGCCATTTTCTTCGGCAGACCGCATTGGTGGAGCTTGAGCTCCGGTCCGATGACGATGACCGAACGGCCCGAGTAATCGACGCGCTTGCCGAGCAAGTTCTGACGGAAGCGTCCGCCCTTGCCCTTGAGCATGTCGGAGAGCGATTTGAGTGGGCGATTGCCGGCGCCAGTGACGGCGCGGCCATGACGACCGTTGTCGAACAATGCATCGACGGCTTCCTGCAACATGCGCTTTTCGTTCCGGATGATGACGTCCGGGGTCTTGAGCTGGAGGAGGTTCTTCAACCGGTTGTTCCGGTTGATGACGCGGCGATAGAGATCGTTCAGATCGGAGGTCGCGAAGCGGCCGCCTTCGAGCGGAACGAGCGGGCGCAAGTCCGGCGGGATGACTGGGAGCACTTCGAGGATCATCCATTCCGGACGCGTGTGCGAAGAAGCGAAGCCCTGCACAAGCTTGAGGCGCTTCGCGAGTTTTTTGCGAATCTGCTTCGAGCGCGTCGTGCCCATCGCTTCTTCCAACTCCTTATTCAAGTCAGCGAGAGCGACCAGCGAGAGCAATTGACGGATCGCGTCCGCACCCATGCCGGCGGTGAAGGTTTCACCGTACTGATCGAGCGCTTCGCGGTATTCGACTTCAGTCAGGAGTTGGCACCGGGTCAGCGGGGTCTGGCCGGGATCGATCACGAGGTAATCCTCGTAATAGATGATCCGCTCGAGCTGGCGGCTGCTCATGTCGAGCATCAGGCCGATGCGCGAAGGCATGCACTTGTAGAACCAGATGTGCGTTACTGGGACGGCGAGTTCGATGTGGCCCATGCGCTCGCGACGGACGCGGGCGAGGGTGACTTCGACGCCGCAGCGGTCGCAGATCACACCCTTGTGTTTGATCCGCTTGTATTTGCCGCAGGAGCATTCCCAGTCCCGGGTCGGGCCAAAGATGCGCTCGCAGAACAAGCCGCCTTTTTCGGGCTTGAACGTGCGGTAGTTGATCGTTTCCGGGTTTTTGACTTCGCCGCTCGACCACGCCCGGATCGATTCCGGCGAGGCCACGGTGATGCCGACCTGGTCGAAGCCCACGCTCCGCTCTTCACCCATCAGTTCACGAAAGGAAGGTTCGCTCATAATTATTTGTTAGCTGATTCGCTAGTTACGTTGGGTTGAGAAGTTAGATAAGACCCGCGGTGAGCGCGGATGGCGCCTTGCCGCCGACTTTGACGTCGAGGCCGAGGGACTGCATTTCCTTGATGAGCACGTTGAACGACTCCGGCGTGCCGGCTTCGAGCGAGTTGTCGCCCTTGACGATCGACTCGTAGATGCGTGTGCGGCCGGCCACGTCGTCGGACTTCACGGTCAGGAGTTCCTGCAACGTGTAAGCCGCGCCGTAAGCTTCGAGCGCCCACACTTCCATCTCGCCGAAGCGCTGGCCGCCGTACTGCGCCTTGCCGCCCAGCGGTTGCTGGGTGACGAGCGAGTATGGGCCGACCGCGCGGGCGTGGATCTTGTCCGCGACCAAGTGACCGAGCTTCAGCATGTAGATGTAGCCAACAACGATCGGCTGATCGAAAGGATCGCCGGTGCGGCCATCATAGACGGTCGCCTTGCCGTTGTCGTTGATCCAGGTGAAGCCTTCGATCTTCTGCGCTTCCTTGATGTAGGCGAAGATCTGCTTTTCATCGATACCGTCGAACACCGGCGTCGCGACCTTGAAGCCGAGCGCTTTCGCAGCGACACCCAAGTGCGTTTCGAGAACCTGACCGACGTTCATACGGGAAGGCACGCCGAGTGGGTTGAGGCAGATTTCGACGGGAGTGCCGTCCGCGAGGAACGGCATGTCTTCTTCCGGCACGATGCGGGCGACAACACCCTTGTTACCGTGACGACCGGCCATCTTGTCACCGACCGAAAGCTTGCGCTTGGAGGCGACGTAAACCTTGACCTGCTTGATGATGCCGGGATCGACGTCATCACCGCTCTCGACTTTATCCATCGAGCGCTCGTGCTCGAGCTCAAGCTCGGCAAACTTGTGTTCGAACTGGCCGATGATCTCGCGGATTTTGTTGCGGATCGGCGAGGGATCGATGTCCACGTGATCATAGACGCCGGCGAGCTTGCGCAGCAGGGTCTTGGTGATCTTGCGGTTGGCCGGGATGATGATTTCACCGGTCTGCGCGTTGACCACGTCGAGCGGGATTTTCTCGCCAAGGAGGATGTTCGAGAGCGCTTCGGTGAGCTGCTCGTGCAGTTCGTCCTTCCGCTTCGCGTAATCTTCTTCGATGACCTTTTGCTGGCGCTTGCTCTCGGTGGGCGAGAGTTTCACGCGGGTGATTTCCTTCCGGCTGGAAACCTTCACATCCATGACGATGCCGTAGGTGCCGGACGGGACGGTCAGCGACGTGTCTTTCACATCCGCCGCCTTCTCACCGAAGATGGCGCGCAGGAGGCGCTCTTCCGGGGCGAGTTCGGTTTCGGATTTCGGAGTGATCTTGCCGACAAGGATGTCGCCAGGCTTCACTTCCGCGCCGACGCGGATGACGCCATCCGGGCCGAGGTGACGCAGCGCTTCTTCCGAGACGTTCGGGATGTCTCGCGTGATTTCCTCCGGTCCGAGCTTGGTGTCGCGGGCGCCGATCTCGAATTCATCAATGTGAATCGAGGTGTAGATGTCCTCTTTGACGACCTTCTCGGAGATCGTGATGGCGTCCTCGAAGTTGTAACCGTTCCAAGGCATGAACGCGACGAGCACGTTCCGGCCGAGGGCGAGTTCACCCTTCTCGGTGTTCGGACCGTCGGCGATCACGTCGCCCTTCTTCACCGCCTGGCCTTTAGCCACGATCGGTTTCTGGTTGACGCAGGTGCCGGCGTTCGAGCGCATGAACTTGCGCAGGTCGTAGAGATACACGCCCTCTTCCGGGTCGTGCTTGAGCTTCTTTTTGCCCTCGGGCATTTCGCCATCCTTGGTGATGACGATGAGGTCGGCGCTGACGCTGGCGACCTTGCCGTTGGATTCAGCGACGATGACGGCCTTGGAATCGCGGGCGACTTTACCTTCCATGCCGGTGCCGACGAGCGGCGATTCGCTGACGAGCAGCGGCACACCCTGGCGTTGCATGTTCGAGCCCATGAGCGCGCGGTTAGCGTCATCATGTTCAAGGAACGGGATGAGACCGGCCGCGACGGACACGAGCTGCTTTGGCGAGACGTCCATGTAGTGAACCTTGCTCGGTTCGACTTCGAGGAAGTCCCCGCGATAACGGATGCTCACCGTCGGGCTGGTGTAATTGCCTTTTTCGTCGAAGGCGGCATTTGCCTGCGCGACGAGATAGTTCTCCTCCTGATCGCCGGTGAGGAAGTCGATCTGATCGGTCACGCGGCCGTTGATGACCTTGCGATACGGCGTCTCGATGAATCCGAAATCGTTGATCCGCGCGAAGGTGGACATCGACGAAATGAGGCCGATGTTCGGACCTTCCGGAGTTTCGATCGGACAAATGCGGCCGTAGTGGGACGGATGAACGTCACGCACTTCAAAGCCGGCGCGATCCCGCGAGAGACCTCCTGGCCCAAGAGCCGATAGACGGCGCTTGTGGGTCAGTTCGGCGAGCGGGTTCGTCTGATCCATGAACTGCGAGAGTTGGCTGCGGCCGAAGAAGTCGCGGATGACCGCGGACAGCGCCTTCGGGTTGATCAGCTTCTGCGGCGTCATGCCTTCAATGTTCACGTCGAATAAAGTCATGCGCTCCTTGACCAGACGCTCGGTGCGGGCGAGGCCGACGCGGCACTGGTTGGCGAGCAATTCGCCAACGGTCCGGACGCGGCGGGAACCCAGATGATCGATGTCATCGAGCGTACCTTCGCCCCGGCGCAGGCCGGTCAGATATTTCATCGCGGCGATGAAATCTTCCTTGGTCATGACGCGCTCGTCCTGCGAGACGTCGAGTTTCATCTTCTGGTTGAGCTTGTAGCGACCGACGCGGCCGAGGTCGTACTTCTTCGGATCGAAGAAAAGACGCTTCAGCAAACCGCGCGCGTTCGGCACGGTCGGTGGATCGCCAGGACGGAGGCGGCGGTAGATGTCCTTCAACGCCTCTTCCTCGTCGTGCGCCGGATCCTTCTTCAGCGCCTTGATGATCGTGTCGTCAAGCTTGGTATCGACCACATCCACGGTCTTCACGCCGAGGGCGAGAATTTGGCGGATGGTCGCCTTGGTCAGCGGCTCGAAAGCGCGCGCCACGGTGATCTCGCCGTCGCGGACGTCCGCGGTCAGCACCTTGGTCGCGATCTCTTCTTCTTCCAGCGACTCACTGAGCTTCAGCTTTTCGATGGTGTAGAACAGCTTGAGAATCTCCTCGTCCGAGCCGTAGCCGAGCGCGCGGAGGAAAGTGGTCGCGAGGAACTTCCGGCGACGCTTGCGGCGATCAAGATAGACGTAGAGGAGATCGTTCGTGTCGAACTGCACCTCAACCCACGAGCCGCGATCGGGAATGATGCGGAAGCTGAAGAGCACCTTGCCATTCAAGTGCAGCGAGGACTCGAAGCAGATGCCCGGCGAGCGGTGCAACTGCGAAACGACCACACGCTCGGCGCCGTTGATGACGAACGTGCCCTGCGGCGTCATGAGCGGAATTTCGCCCATATAAACTTTCTCTTCCTTCGTGCCGTGCTCTTCCTTGAGCAGGAAAGTGACGTGCAGCGGCGCGCTGAAGGTCTGCCCTTCGCGCATCGCTTCGCGGATGCTCAGCTTGGGATCGCCGATCTCGTAGCTCGCGAAATCGAGCGTGACTTTTTCGTCATAGCTCGTGATCGGGAAGACTTCCTTGAAGACCGCCTGCAGGCCGGTGACTTTGCGTTTGCTGGGGGCGACGTCCGTCTGCAGAAACTCGATATACGAATCAAGTTGGACTTCGATGAGGTTGGGAGGCTCGGCGCCTTCGCGGAGTTTGCCGAAGTATTTGCGTTCAGACATGGAAGTGGTGCTCGGTGTGCTGGCTTTGCTCAAATCGCTCGTGTTCCGCCGGCCAGCCCGCGGAACATGCGTCAAAAAATTTTACTGCGGGGTCTTCGCGTTAGGACGCCAAAACGCAGAGGCGCAGAAACGCAGGGGACGATGAACATCCTCTGCGTTTCTGAGTCTCTGCGGAAAAGTGGGGCGGACGGACGGCGATGACGGTGGTCAAGACGAAAAACGCGAGGATCTCAGCCTCGCGCGAAAGGGACGGAAAATGCTCCACCATTCGGCGCCTGGCAAGAAAAAACTTCTTGCCAGGACGCACGATAGTGTAGCAGCGGGATTACTTGACTTCGACCGTGCCGCCAGCGGCTTCGATCTTCTTCTTGATCTCCTCGGCTTCTTCCTTGGTGACGCCTTCCTTGACGGTCTTCGGCGCACCTTCGACAAGAGCCTTGGCTTCGGCGAGTCCGAGGCCGGGGACGGCCGCGCGGACTTCCTTGATCACGGCGATTTTCTTCGCGGCGTCGATCCCCTTCAGGATGACGTCGAACGCGGTCTTCTCCTCGACGGGAGCGGCAGCGGCGGCAGCGCCACCACCAGCGGCGGCGGCGGCGACAGGAGCAGCGGCGCTCACGCCCCACTTCTCTTCGAGTTGTTTGACGAGATCAGCGACTTCCAGGACGGTGAGTCCGCTGAGGGTTTCCACTAACGTGTTGGTATCGGCCATATCATTTTTCGGTATCGTCGCCACCCGAAGCTTCGGGCGATTTCAAATCAGCAGCCGCTGACCCGACGAGGAACCATTGGTTGTTTTGTTAAGGTGCCGACGGCGACAATTGCGCCTCCGTCAGCGGATTCTCGGCAGTGCCGGGAAAGGGGTTTGTTGGTTACCCTTACTCCTACTCTTTTTCTTCCTCTTACTCTCCGGCTGAGGAGTAAGAGGAAGAGTAGGAGTAAGCGTAGGATTTATGCGGCGGGCGGTTCGTCCGCAGCGGGTGCAGCAGGTGCAGCAGGTGCAGCTTCGGCGGCGGGAGCCGCGGGCGCTTCGGCGGCGGGCGCTTCGGCGGCGGGCGCTTCGTCCGCCGGGGCGGCAGGAGCTTCGGAAGCGGGAGCAGGCGCGGCTTCTGCAGCAGGAGCGGGAGCCGGTGCGTTGGCGGCGTCTTTCTCGGCCTTGGCCTTGAGCAGGCGGGCGAGGGACGAAGCGGGCTCGTTGAGCACGCGGACGAGCTTCGACGCCGGGGCGTTGAGCACGCCGAGGAGCGTCGCGAGCAGGATGTCGCGGGAAGGCAGGTCGGCAATGGCCGCGATCTGCTCGGTCGTGACGACGATGTTATCGACCACACCCGTCTTCACTTCCGGCTTCTTGAACTCTGCGGTGAAATTCTTCAGGACCTTGGCCGCCGCGGCCACATCCTTGTCGCCGACGATGATCGCCGTCTGGCCCTTGAGTTCCGCCAGATCCGGCAGACCGGCGTCCTTCGCGGCCTTGCGCAGGAAAGTATTCTTCACGACCTGGCAACTCGCGCCGGTCGCGTGCAGGCGGTTCCGCAGTTCGGCAAACTGGCTCACTTTCAGGCCGGTATAATCGGCCACGAACAGGAACGGCGAAGCGTTCAGCTTCTTCTGGAGATCGTCAACGATGGTAGCTTTCGCGGGATGCATGATTTTGGGTCTCCAGTTTAGATCTTGATGAAAGAAGACGCGTCGATCTTCAGACCGGGCGACATCGTCGCGCTCAGCGTCACGTTTTCGACAAACACCCCCTTGGCCGTCGCCGGGCGCGCCTTGACCACCGCCTCGATCACCGTCCGACCGTTATCGACCAGCGCCTCGGGCGTGAACGAAAACTTCCCGACCGGCACCGCCACATTGCCATTCTTGTCGAGCTTGAACTCCACCCGGCCCGCCTTCACCTCGCGCACCGCCTTGGCCGTGTCTTCGGTCACCGTCCCCGTCTTCGGGTTCGGCATCAGGCCGCGGGGTCCGAGCACCTTGCCGAGCTTGCGGACTTCCGCCATCGCGCCCGGCGTGGCGATCGCCACATCGAAATCCTGGAAACCACCGGTCACCTTTTCGATGACATCCTTGTACCCGACAAACTCCGCGCCCGCTTCGCGCGCGGCCGCCGCGGCCTGCCCTTCGGCGAAGACCAGCACCCGCACATTCTTGCCCGAACCATGCGGCAGCGGCGTCGTGCCACGCACCATCTGGTCGGATTGCCGCGGATCGACCCCGAGGCGGAAAGAAAGCGTCACCGTCTGGTCAAACTTCGGCGCCGGAAGCGACTTCAGCACGGACACCGCTTCAGCGAGCGGATAACTTTTCTTGGCATCCACCTTCTCAGCGGCGGAGCGATAACGTTTACTGCGGGCGTTGGACATAATAGAGGTGCAGTGCAAACGAGTCTAAAGGCTCTCCTGCGTAACTAAGTGATTTTCCCACCTCCGGCATGGAAGCGGGGGCGCGCAAAGTAGCGGCCTCGAATGGGCTGTCAAAATAAATTTCCGCCTCCGCGAAAATATTTTGTCCCCCGCCTCGCGCAGCCCCGGCCTGACTCCCCGCGCGCCGAAAGCGGTTTCACATCACCCATGGGGGAAAAACTTCGCTTGGATATGAAGCTCCCCCAATGGAGAAGCACTCCGGTTCGACATGGGGCCGGAGTATGTCTGGGACGGCGAGGTGCCGTCCAGCGCCTATCCCCCAACCACCACCCCCATGCAACAGAACGACCACGCCATCGCCATCACGCCAGCCACCGAAACGGCCATCCTCGCCAAAGCCGAAGAACTGCGCGTCCTCATCGAAGCCTTCACCCTCAGCCTCATCGACGAGGAGCGCAGCGCCTACTTCAAGCTCGGCGACGCCCGCCTCGCCCTCGATCAGAAGTGCGACGACTACATGCACCAAAACCTCACCCTCGTGCCCACCGGAATCAGCCTCTCGGAGTACGACAAGGACGGCGCCAACATCGCCGCGCTCGACCGCATCCTGGCCAAAATCGCCACCATCACCGATCGCTTCACCGACACCGCACCGTCGCCGGCTCCGACCGCCTCGACGCCGACCTCATCTTCTACAACTACCTCGATTTCGCCTCCCGGACCGGCGCCGCCGGAGCCGACACCATCCACGACGACTAAAGGCCAGCTACCCCGGTGGCCGCCGGCGCAGCGCCACCCCGCCCGCCACTCCCCCGACCCCGTAACTGCGCGGTCTAAAAGGCATCATCCACGATCCTTCGGGCATATTCGGAGAAGGAAAACCAGTCTTCCAAGATCGCCGCATATTCCGAGAGCCTTTTCCGCCCCCGGAATACCGATTTTCGACCGTGGAATATCGAAAAAGCATATTCCGCGATCGATTTCGGATCGTGAAACACAGAGAAATGATCACGCATGACCCATTTGTCGCCTTCGAGACCCGGCACGCCTTCGTGGATGCGGCCTGGCCGCTCGCTTTTGGCCAGCGAGCGTGGGTGGCAACCCGCAAAATGCCCACTCCCACCCGCTGCTTCCCGGATCGAACCCATCGTGCGGCCTATTCCTAGGTTAGGCGCTGCTAGCCGTCTCCCATGAACGAAGCCGCGATAAGTCCAACACAGAAACAGGTCGCGCCCGAATATCGCATCCGTTTTCGCGTGCGCCTTGCCATCTACCTCTGCGTCTGGCTACTCGCCGTCCTTGCATTCGAGGGGTTTCTCCGTCCCGAGGGTCTCACCGAGACACATCTGAGCCCGCTCCAGCAACGTTTGCAGTGGCCGCTCTACACGCCGCTGATGGTTTTTTTCGGGCTTGGGCAGGCTCTTTCGACGCCAAGCGACACACCCCAGTTTTACTTTTGGATCTGCCTGATTCTCTTCTTAGCTCACGCGGCATTATCGCTCACTCGCACTCATCTTGCATCATTCTCCATCTTGATCGGCGTTCAGACTGCTACCATTGCCGTCGCGGTTTCTTACTTCATCCATTTCTCACGGTTGCCGACCGGACCATGAATCGCCTATTCCCTCTCGTTCCCAAAGTTAGAGCAGCGCTTTGGGGACGCCCGGTGCGGCGAGACTCTGTCTCCCCATCGACGCACGCGTACAAAGAAGGCGATGCCCACACCCACCCGCCGCTTCCCGGATCGAACCGATTGGTGGGGCGTTGTGGTGCGGCCTATTCCTAGGTTGAGCCGTTCGCTCGCGCCCCTCGGTTGACCGAAGCCGCTTGAATCGCTACTTTTTCGCCATGTCCACAGAGCAGCTCACGACCGAGGCGATGGCCCTTCCTCTTTCCGAGCGAGTCTCGCTCGCTCAGGCACTCTGGCAGAGCATCAACGCTGGTTTGCCGACTCCGTAACTGCCGTACCTCAAGACGTTTTCCGCGGATTTCCGCAAGCTGAAGACCAACCCGCCCACCCCCTATGATCCCCTCCCTGAACATCCCGCTTCTCCCATCCCACCACGCGCTCCTGACCGGCGCGGCTTTCCTCGCGCTGCTCGTCGCGCCCACTTCCGCCCAGCAGCCCGCGGGCGGCCGCCCAATCTGCTGGCCAACCCCTCCTTCGAAGAGGGGCCCACGAGCTGGGACTTCACTAGCTGGAGCAAGCGCGGTGTCCTCGCACCGGACACCACCGAAAAGCGCGACGGCAAGGGCAGCATCAGCATCGAAAACCCGGCGGCGGATGACAGTTTCCTCAAGCAGACGATCACGGTGAAGCCCAAGACACGCTATCGGCTGAACGGCTACATCAAGACGAAGGAAGTGGTCGGCAAGGGCGCCGGGGCGACGATTTCTCTGGAGGGCGGATTTGAAAAGACGGAGGTGATCGTCGGGACGAAGGGCTGGACGAAGGTGAGTTTCGAGTTCGACTCCGGCGCGGTGGACAAGATCAAGATCGGCCCGCGCCTCGGGCACTATTCCAGCCAGGTGATGGGCAAGGCGTGGTTCGATGACCTGACGCTGGTCGAGCTCGGCGCCTCGCGGAAACGTTGATTGGGCGAGGGAAATGTCGACCAGCAACTACAACTGGGTTTGCTTTGCTTGCCGAACCGCTCTCCGAAAACCGAAGACGCTGCTGACCCCGCCGAAATGTCAGGATTGCGCGGCCACATGTTTTTGCCTCGGCTATAAGGTAGAGGTTCCAAAAAGGACGGATGTCCGCGGCTGGAATCGACTGCGGCTCGAATGCGAGGCGCGCGAGAAAACATCGTCCGATGAGGATGCGGTGCAGCTGGTGGGTGAGGTGCATGCCAAGGAACGCGAGATCGCGCACCTTCAATCCCTCGGCCCAAATCGCGATCGGCAAAAGCAGATCCGGAAGTTGCAAAAGGAAACGTAACCAACAAAAAGACCGGCCCCCTCGCGGCGGCCGGTCTTGAAATGGTTCTCGCTCGTTCCCAAAGTTCTCTCGTTCCCAAAGTTAGCGCAGCGCTTTGGGGACGCCCGGTCCGGCGAGACTCTGTCTCCCCATCGACGCACGCAGACAAAGAAGGCGCCGCCGCCACGGCCCCCCACCCGCCGAAACGGAGTTTCGCCAGCGCAACCCGTTCCCAAAGCGCTGCGCTAACTTTGGGAACGAGGAGATCCCGTGCAAATTTCCAGCTCGCGCGTGATTGGAACGCGCTCAACCCGCGCCTCCCGCCGGGCAAAGCAGACCGGGGACCTCGCGATGGCGGGAGAGCCGAAGGGGATTCAACGCTTGCTGCCGGAACTGGCGGAGCCCTTGAGGACCGTCGTCTTTTCGGGGAAATCGAATTTGGCGAGTTCGTCCTTGGGATAGCACTCGGCCACTGCGGAGTTGGCGTCGCCGAAGACGACCACCACGCGGGCCCACTTTTCGCCGCGCTGCGTGGCTTTGTCGCTGATCGGAAAGCAGACTTCGTAACCTTCGCGCGGTTTGAAGATGGCGGGCAGACTGGTGTAGTTCTTGTGGTCGTCGGAGGCTTGGACGGGACCTTTGAATTCATGCACGAGCTTGTTGTCGCGGTCGAAGAAATACGCACGCGCGAACGGCTTGGCGTCGCCGATGTCACTGTTCACCCGCAGCTCTGCGAGGATGGCCGGCACGGAGTTTCTCCAGCCATTGTCCACGTAAGCGATCTTCTTGATCCCGCGCTGGATCTTTCTGATCTCGTAGGGATTCGGGGTCGCCGGAGCGTCCGCGGCCCACGCCGCGGTGCCGATCGCGCAAACCAAACCGAGAAGGAGAGAAACTCGTAACAGGCTCGTTTTCATAATTGGGGAAATCACTGACGACAGCGCTTGGATAGAAAATGGCAGGCCGTGCGTCAAGCCAGACATGCGGCCAAAAAAAGACCGGCCACCTTGCGGCGGCCGGTCTTGAAATGATTCTGTGGTACGGGGCGGCTTAGACGCCGTGCGGCTCGACGTCCACACCCATCTGCCGCGCGGTGCCGGCGATGATCTTGTAGGCGGCCGCTTCGTCGCGCGCGTTGAGGTCCTTCATCTTGATCTTCACGATGTCGAGGACCTGCTTTTTGGTGAGCTTGCCGACTTTGATCTTGTTCGGCTCCTTGGAACCGGCGGCGATGTTCGCGACCTTTTTAATCAAGATCGACGCGGGCGGCGACTTAGTGATGAAGGTGAAGCTTTTGTCCTTATAGACGGTGATGACGACCGGCAGGATGTCGCCGGCCTGCTTCTGCGTGGCGGCGTTGAACTCCTTGCAGAAGGCCATGATGTTGACGCCTTGCTGGCCGAGGGCGGGGCCGACGGGCGGGGCGGGGTTGGCCGCTCCGGCAGGGATTTGCAGTTTGATTTGTCCGACGATTTCTTTGGCCATTTGGCGGAGAAGTTGAGTGTTGTTAGTTGAGAGTTGAGTGGCGCGGCAGGTGGGCGGAAGGCACTTCTTAAATGCTAAATCCTAAATCTTAAATGATCAGGCGCGTTCGATCTGCCAGTATTCGAGTTCGACGATCGTTTCGCGGCCGAAGATGCTGACGCTGACGCGGAGTTTGCCGCGCTCGGGATCGATCTCGGTGACGGTGCCGCTCTGGTTCTGAAAGGGGCCGTCGGAGACTTTGACGATTTCGCCGATGCCAAACTCGATCTTCGGTTTGGCTTTCTCGTCGCCGACCTGGGTCTGGGCGAGGATGGCTTCGACGTCCTTGGGCTGCATCGGGATCGGGCGATCCTTGGTGCCGGCAAAGCCGATGACGCCGGTGGTTTCGCGGATGAAATACCAGGTCTTGTCCACGAGTTGTTTGTTCTCGTCGATCAGGAACATGTTCACGATGACGTAGCCCGGCATGAGCTTGCGGACGGTCTCGGATTTTTTGCCGCGCTTGATCTCGGAGACGCGCTCGGTGGGGACGAGGATTTGATAAACGAAGTCGCTCATCTCCTCGGTCTTGATGCGTTTGACGAGGTTGTCATGCACCTTGTTTTCCTGCCCGGAGAGGACATGAACCGCAAACCACTGCTGACGTTTTTCTTCTTCGGTCATGGAAAGGGATTAGGCGGTGGGTGCCTTGAAAAGGAAACCGAGGATGATGTTGAAGAGGAAGTCCCAGCCGGCGACGTAACCGCCCATGAGCAGGGTGGCGATGAGCACGATGAGCGTGGAATCGACCAGCTCTTTGTATTTCTTCATGCCCTTCTCTTTCGGGTCCCAAGGCCAGGAGGCCTTCATGAGCTCGACTTTGACTTCGCTGAAAAAATTACGGGTGGATGCGAACATCGCGTTTTTTGGAGGACCGGGAAGGAGAGCACGTCAGGAGGGACTTGAACCCCCAACAAGCGGTTTTGGAGACCGCTGCTCTACCAATTGAGCTACTGACGTAGGTGACTTTGTGGTGCGGAAAACGCGGGACGGACTCGAAGGTCCGCCCCGCGCTGAAATTCCGCAAATGATTTACTTGGCGCCGGCGACGTCGACGATCTCGGAGATACGTCCGGCTCCGACGGTCTTGCCGCCTTCGCGGATCGCGAAGCGCATGGTCTTTTCCATGGCGACGGCGGTGCCGAGTTCGACTTCGACGGAGACGTTGTCACCAGGCATGACCATTTCGACGCCTTCAGGGAGCTTGACCGAACCGGTCACGTCCGTGGTGCGGAAGTAGAACTGCGGGCGGTAGTTGGTGAAGAACGGGGTGTGGCGGCCGCCTTCTTCTTTCGAGAGGACGTAGATCTCAGCCTTGAATTTCTTGTGGGCTTTGATCGTGCCGGGCTTGGCGATGACCATGCCGCGCTCGACGTCGTCTTTCTTGGTGCCGCGGAGGAGCAGGCCGACGTTGTCACCAGCGCGCGCCTCATCGAGGAGCTTGCGGAACATTTCGATGTCGGTAACGGTCGTCTTCGAGGTCGCACGCATGCCGACGAGCTCGACTTCTTCCATCTTCTTGAGGACGCCGCGTTCGACACGACCGGTGGCGACAGTGCCGCGACCTTCAATGTTGAACACGTCTTCGACGGGCATCAGGAACGGCTGATCGACCGGGCGCTCGGGCACGGGGATGTATTCATCGACCGCATCCATAAGTTCCTGGATGCACTTGGCATCGGCGTGGTTGGCGTCGCCAGCGGCGAGGGCCTTGACGGCGCTGCCCTTGACGATTGGGATTTTGTCGCCGGGGAAATCATACTGGGTGAGCAGGTCGCGCACTTCCATTTCGACGAGGTCGAGAAGCTCGGGATCATCGACCATGTCGCACTTGTTCAGGAAGACGACGATCGAAGGCACGCCAACCTGGCGGGCGAGAAGGATGTGCTCGCGGGTCTGAGGCATCGGGCCGTCGGCGGCAGAGACGACGAGGATCGCGCCGTCCATCTGCGCGGCGCCGGTGATCATGTTCTTCACATAATCGGCGTGGCCGGGGCAATCGACATGCGCGTAGTGGCGCTTGTCGGTCTGGTACTCGACGTGGGCGGTGTTGATCGTGATGCCGCGCTCTTTTTCTTCGGGAGCAGCGTCGATCTGGTCATACCGCTTGGCCTCGGCAAAGCCCTTCTTGGAAAGGATGGTGGTAATCGCAGCAGTCAGCGTGGTCTTGCCATGATCGACGTGGCCGATGGTGCCGACGTTGACGTGCGGTTTGGAGCGTTCGAATTGTGCCTTAGCCATAACAGGTCAGGAGGAGGTTGGTTGGTGGTGGTTTTGGTTGGGTTTTAAAAAAGTATCTGGATGGAGCCTGCAACCGGGATCGAACCGGTGACCTCGTCCTTACCAAGGACGTGCTCTACCAACTGAGCTATGCAGGCACTGCATCCGGTGGGATAAAATCGGGGATTCAATCATCACCGGCTCGCCACCCGGTTCAGAGAGCGCAAACGCCCGAGCCGCCGCGTGCTTTTACGCGAACGATTCAGGCGATTTGTGCTTCTCCTCGACGGAGAGCGGGCGGGCAAAGTAGCAAAGGCGACTTTTGTGTCAAAAGAAATTGCGGGCGAATTTGCGCCCCGGATGATGGGCGCGGACCCGTCACTTTTTGAGCAGCGCCCGGAGGACGGGTTCAAAGACGGCAGCTTGCCGCATGAAGCCGAGGTCATTCGGGTGGGAGCCGTCGGTCGCACCCTCGGTATCGTCGCCGAGCAGACCGTCGCCGGAAAGGTAATGGAGGTTCGCGACGCCTTCCTTTTTCAAGGCTTCGTAAACTTCCCGGAGCGCGGCGTGATTGTCGGTGTGGTGCTGGTCGCGCTTGGGCAGGATCCAGGAATTTGTGTTCCGACGATCTTCGACGAGGACAATCGGCGTCTTGGGACGCACGGCACGAAGTTGCTTCACCAGCGGCGGACATTTCGCCCGGACCTCGGCGGCGTTCATGTTCGGCAGGCAATCGATGACATAAATCGCGGCGTCGATCTTGACGAGAAACTCGCCGACCGCGGCATCCATGCGTCCGTTGCCGGAGAAGCCGAGATTGATGACCGGGTAGTCGAGGTGGCGGCCGATGATCGCGGTGTGGACCATGCCGGGCCGGGAGGCGGACGCGCCGTGGGTAATCGATGTGCCGTAGAAAACGATGGGCTTTTCGGTGCGCGGGGCGAGGCGCTCGAATTTCGCGCCCTCGGGTACGCCGATGGCCAATGAATCGGGGCCATTGAAGAGCGGGAGGTAGGCGGCGTATTCGCGCATCCCGGGCGCGAGATCGGAAAGGATCGCGACCTTCATTTCCTTTTTGTCGGTCTTGGTGACGTTTACCCAGCGCCATTTGCCCTGATCGTCGCGGGCGTAGAGATCGACCCCGCTCGCGCCGGTCGCCGGCATGTGCGGCATGGCGAGGCGCTCGTTGCGCAGGACGAAGTGCGCCCAGACGGCGGTGGCATCGGTCTTGAAGCGCACCATCATCCCGGGACTGTCCTGGCTCAGGCTCCAGACTGCGGGCGTCACCTGGCCTTCGGCAGAATCGGGCAGGCGCTGGAACCAGCGCTTCCTGGGCAGGTCATTCCACGCGCGCCCTTCGACGCCCCATTCCGTCACGTCATGCCAGTCGAGTTCCGGCGGAGCGGGTTTGGCCGGAATGGCTGCGGCTGCGGCAGGCGCCTGGGCGACGGCTGCGTCGAGGAAACTGAGTGCGCCACAAATAGCGGCGACGGTGCAGAGGAGGGAACGGGATGTCATTCCACCTCGATAAGAGAAAGCGCCGCCGCGGCACAATCTCGATTCCCTGCCGACGAAAGTTACGCTGCGCCTTGCGACTGGCTCTGCGACTGCTCCTCCGCGGGGTCGAGCCATTCGCAGTATTCCTTGAGCGACGCGCTGCTGATTTCGATGAGCCGGAATTGAATGCCGTCGAGATATTGATGCAGCCCGACTTTGAAGATGTCGGCGATGGTCGCGTAATTCAGATCGGACAGCAGTTTGCCCGAAAGACGTTCAGCTTCGGTGGTGAAATGCGCGCGGTCGCATCCCGAAATACGGTGGAGCGCGGCGTCGAGGCCCTCGGCGCAAAAACGAATCGAGCGCGGGAAACTGTCGTGCAGGATGATGAACTCCGCGACACTCCACGGCGCGACCGGGCCGATGTGCAATTTGCGATACGCCTCAAAAGCGCTGCACGACTTCAGCAAGGCCTGCCATTGCACCGTATCCACGTTGCCGCCGACCTCTTCACCGCGCGGCAGCAGGATGTGATACTTCAAATCGAGGATGCGCGAGGTGCTGTCGGCGCGTTCGAGATACTTGCCGATCTGCAAAAAATTCCAGCCTTCGCCGTGGGTGAGAGTGGCATTGGTCGTGCCGTGAAACTGATGCGAGTGATCGACGACCTGGCGGAAGAAATCGATCGCGCTGGAGGCGAAAAGTTGCCGCGCGTCGGCGGAGTTCATCCAGAGGTAAAGGCTGTTCACCCGCTCCCACATTTCGCTCGAGATGTACTCGCGTACGGTGCGGGCATTTTCCCGCGCGCCAGCGATGCACGAGCGAATGGAGTTGGGGTTTTCCTTGGCGAAGGTGACGAACTCGCAAACCGTCTCGGCGTTGGTGACGGCGTAGAGCGAATGGAAAAGTTTCTGGTCTTCGAGGCTGGCGAGAATCGGCTCCCAGTCCTGCTTGTCGCTGTCCGCCCCGCTGTTGTCATCGTCGAGCGTGACCTGGAGATTCACATCGAGAATGCGGGAATTATTCTCAGCGCGTTCGATGTAACGAGCCAGCCAGTAGAGAGAATCAGCAACGCGGGAGAGCATGGAGTGATTTGGAAAAATACGGCGGTCGTTATTCGTCATCGATCACCCAGGTATCCTTCGAGCCGCCGCCTTGCGAAGAGTTTACGACCAGCGAACCCTTGCGCATCGCAACCCGCGTCAGGCCACCGGGAATGATCGTGATTTTTTCCCCGCTCAAGATGTAAGGGCGCAGGTCGATGTGCCGGCCTTCGATGACGCCGTCGCAATTGCTCGGGCTGCGGGAAAGCGAGATGACCGGTTGGGCGACGTAGTTGCGCGGATCCTTGATGATCGCCTGGCGGAACTTTTCGTGCTCTTCCTTGGTCGCATGCGGGCCGATGAGCATGCCGTAGCCGCCGCTTTCGTTGGCACTCTTGACGACGAGGTTGGGGATGTTTTCGAGGACGTATTTCCGGTCCTCTTCGAACATCGTCAGATAAGTGTCCACGTTCGGCAGGATCGGGTCCTCTGCGAGGTAAAACTTGATCATCTTCGGCACGAAATAATACGTCACCTTGTCATCGGCGATGCCGGTGCCGATGGCATTGGCGAGGTTCACGTTGCCTTTGCGGTAGGCGTTGACGAGGCCAGGCACGCCGAGCACGGAGTCTTTGCGGAAGACGGTCGGATCGAGGAAATCGTCGTCAATGCGGCGATAGATGACGTCCACGCGTTTGAGCCCTTTCGTCGTTTTCATGTAAACGACGTCATCCTTGATCACCAGATCCTGGCCGACGACGATCTCAATGCCCATCGAACGGGCAAGAAAGGAGTGTTCGAAATACGCGGAGTTAAAGATGCCCGGGGTCAGCAAGACCGCCGTCGGCGCATCGGGATTCGGGCAATTGGCGGGCGCGACGTAGCGCAGCAGGTTGACCAACTCCTGGCCGTAGTCATCGACCGGTCGGACTTTGTGCCGACCGAAAAGCTTCGGGAAGACCCGCTTCATGACCTGCCGGTTTTCCAGCACGTAACTCACACCCGACGGGCAGCGGCCGTTGTCTTCGAGAACCAGATAGTTGCCGTCGCGGTCGCGGATGAGATCGGTGCCGCAGATGTGGATGTAGACGTCCTTCGGCACATCGAATCCCATGAACTCCGGCCGGAAGTGTTTCCCGCTGAGGATCACTTCCTCGGGAATGATCCCTTCCTTCAGAATCCGCTGATCGTGATAGATGTCGTGGAGGAAGAGATTCAACGCTTGGATACGCTGCACGAGGCCGCGCTCGACGTGCTCCCACTCCTCGCGCGGGATGATCCGCGGCAGTAAATCGAAGGGCATGATCCGCTCCGTGCCCTGGTTGTCGTTATAGACCGTGAAAGTGATGCCCTGATTGAGGAAGGTGCCGTTGGCCAGATCCTGTTTGCGCTCCAATTCGCCGTCCCCCATTTCGTTGAACCGCTCGAGCAACTTTCGGTAATGCGGTCGCGCTTCGCCGGGCGCCTGGAACATTTCGTCATAGAAATCTCCGACATCGTAGTTGCTGAAGAGTTGTCCCATAATTTTTCCCTGGAGCCCTTCGTCAGGTCTCGGCGAGGGCTGGCGAGTATTCGCAAGAGGCGCTCTCCGCGCCGAATTTCCGATACACAAATTTGCAGGAGGTCGTGTTTTCCTTGGTGATCGCCGCCGCCCGCGTCAGCCCCGCTTCGCGCAATTGCCGCAGCGAAGCGTGCAGCAACGCCGTGCCGAGGCCGCGATTGCAATATTCCGAAAGCACGCACGGACCCGAGATGAGATGCGAATCCGCGTCGATTTCCGTGTTCAAGGCCGACGCGGCGATGATGCGCGGACCGTGGGTCAGGACGAGCGCAGGCACGGATTCACGATTGAAAGCGAGGTCGAGCTGCATTTCGAGGCGTTCGCGGAAGAGGTTCAACGTATCGCTCCAGGTCGAATCCAGCGAAAAAGCCGTCAGCACCACATGTCCCACCGCCTTGGCTTCCTCCCGGGTGGCCGGGCGGATGATGAAATGGGCGGGAAGCGTTTGGTCGAGCGGCGGCAGCTTCGGGAGCTGCCAAATAAAGCGCTTCCAGCGCACTAATTTCATAAAGCGGGAGAGTAAAAGCAGGAAGCCGGGAATGCAATCGCGAAGACGCCGGATCGCCGCGCAAATTGAAATTTATGTGGCACCGGAAGCTACGCGGCGAACCCTTCGCTGGCCAGGGCCTCGCGGAACGGCGCATAAAATTCGCCCATCCGAATGACCCCCCGGCGCAGCACCGGCCGGAGGTTCACCACGTCGGCGAGGTTCACGACCAGATCCACGCTGTGCTGGAAAGCCTGCAGTTCGTCGCTCGTATGGAGCGTCGAACCCACCGCGACGATGAACTGTTTGCGCCGCTGTTCGGAGGGCGCCGCGATGGCCGCGGAGACAATCGGATTCGAGGCGATGTCGCTCGCGTTGAAATGCTCGGAGATGATCACCACGTCGTAAACGTGCGCGCGCAGCTTGAGCAGGATGTCCTCGAGGAACAGCCCGGTGTGGATCTTGTAGTTCAGCGTGGTCAGTTGATCGACGAGGATGCGCTGCACTTCCGGCACATCCACGCAGACCAGCGCGGTCTGGTCGCCGGGTTCAAACAGGTCGAGGCGGCTTTGGAATTCCATGGCGGTAAGGACAGACATCAGGAGCCAATCCTCATGTTGATGTAGGAGTTCGGCATGGCGGCTTCGAGGTCGAGCTTCAGCCCGGTCGGTCCTTCGTTGTCGAGGCCGCGCTTCTTCTTCACGTCGTCGATGTAGCGGGTCATCTTGCCTTTGTTTGTCGCGTAGAGATTGGCCGTTTCCTCAGTGATCAGAGTCGCCTGAAAAGCGCGGTGCAGCGACTGGTCAAAGGTCGTCCAGCCGAAGGTCGCATTGGCCTCGATGATCTCATAAAAGCTCCGCCCTTCATCTTCGCCGAGCGCCACCGCTTCCCGCGTGCGCAGATTCGAGCCCATGATTTCGTTGAGCATGATCCGCCCGCCATTCAGCTTCGGCGCCAGACGCTGGCTGACGATGTAGCGCAGCGTCTCGCTCAAGCGCAGCCGCAGTTGCGTCTCCTCCGCCAGCTCGAACATGCCGAGGATACGATTGATCGACTGCCCGGCATTGATCGTGTGAATCGTCGAGAGCACCAAGTGGCCCGTCTCCGCGGCGGTCAGCGCGATCTCGACCGTCGCCCGATCGCGCATTTCACCGACGAGGATGACCTTCGGCGCCTGCCGCAAAGCCGAGCGCAGCCCGTGCGGAAACGAGTCGAAGTCGGCGCCGAGCTCGCGCTGGTTGAAGGTCGCCTTTTTGTGCTGATGGATGAACTCGATCGGATCTTCGAGCGTCACGACGTGCACCGGCTGCGTCTCGTTGATCTCATTCAGGATCGCGCTCAGCGTCGTCGTTTTGCCGCTGCCCGTCGCGCCGGTCACGAGGATCAGCCCGTTTTTCTCCCGCGCCATGTCGCGGAAGATCGGCGACAGCCCGAGCGAGGCGAGCGACGGCATCTCGCTCTGGGCTTTGCGCATGACGATCGCGAAGTTCCCGCGCTGCTTGAAAATATTCACCCGGAACCGCGCCTGGTCGCCCAGCGCATAGCTGCAATCGCACGCGCCCTTGCTCACCAGATCGCGCAGCAGATGCCGCTGGCTGCCGATGATGTTGAGCGCGATCTGCTCGGTCTGGTAACGCGTCAGCTTGCGCAGTGGCGGGCGGGTGATGGGCGCCTCTTTCAGCTCGCCGTAACTCTCCACCTGGAGCGGGCGCCCGACGGAAAAGACGAGATCGGAAATGCCCGGATGCGTGTCCAGCATCGCGCCGAGGATGGTGTCGAGTTCAGGTTGTCTCATGAGCGGGCGTTGGGTTGGGCGCGTTCGGTCCTGCGGATCAGTCCTCGAAATCGTCCGGCGGCACCTTCAGGAACACCCGGAATTTCTTCTTGTCCGCCGCCTTGTCGTAAGCCTCTTCCGGCGAAATCCGCGCCGCGCGCAAGTGATCCATGATCGCGTCGTCGAGCGGTTGATTGCCCTTCTTTTTGCCGACCTGCATCATGCCCGGAATCTGGTGCGTCTTGCCTTCGCGGATCAGGTTCGCGATCGGCGTATCGACGACGAGGATCTCCAGCGCCGCCACCCGGCCCGGCTTGTCGATCCGGCGGAAAAGATTCTGCGCGACCACGCCCTTGAGCGACTCGGAAAGACCCGCGCGGATCTGGTTCTGCTGGTTCGCGGGAAAAACGTCGATCACGCGGTCGATCGTCTTTGGCGCGCTCGGCGTGTGGAGCGTGCCGAAAACCAAGTGCCCCGTGGCCGCGGCCGTGAGCGCCAGTTCGATCGTTTCCAAGTCGCGCATTTCACCGACCAGAATGATGTCCGGATCTTCCCGCAACGCGCCGCGCAGCGCCGAGGCAAATGACTTCGTATGGATACCGACTTCGCGGTGGTTGATCAGCGACTGCTGCGAGCGATGCACAAACTCGATCGGATCCTCGACCGTGATGATGTGATCCTTCCGCTGCAGGTTGGCGTAATCCATCATCGCCGCGAGCGTCGTCGATTTGCCCGAGCCGGTCGGCCCGGTGACCAGCACCAGTCCTTTCTTGAGCATCGCAAATTTCTTCAGCACCGGCGGCAGACCGAGTTCGTCGGCCGTGAGCACCTTGCTCGGGATGAGACGAAACACCGCCGCGATGCCGCTGCGTTGGTTGAAAAAGTTCGCGCGGAAGCGGGCGAAGCCGGGATACTCGTAACCAAAATCGACGTCGCCCGTTTCCTCGAAGGTCTTGATCTTCTGCTCCGGCGCAATCTCGTAGACGAGTGTCTTGAGATCGTCATTGGCGAGCGGCGGCGTATCGACGCGCACGAGTTCGCCATTGATGCGAAGCATCGGCGGGTTGCCGGTGGAGAGGTGAAGGTCAGATGCGCTCTGCTCCTTCATGAATTTGAAGAATGAATCAATGCGGGCCATGTCCCCTGTGGAGATAGCTAGTGCGATGCCACGAAGCTCCGCGGTTTGCGCCTCCGCAAATTCTCCGGGCTCCTGCCCGACCCCAAGGCTTTCGGCTTGCCGCGGTCGACCTCGGTCCGCAGCCTCGCTCCCATGAACGCCGAGGTCCATTCTCGCGGATTCCCGGCCTGCCGGGCGGGCGGCGGGCGATGATTTCCAAACTGCCCCGCTGGGTCTGGTCGGGCGCGTGGGCGCTCGCCTTCATCGCCGGGATCGTCAATGTTGTCGGCTTGCTCGGCTTTGAGCATCAGGCGATCACCCATCTCACGGGCACGACTTCGATGCTCGGCGCGGCGCTGGCGGCGGGCGAAGGCGCGGCGGTGCTGCATCTCGCGGCGATCCTCGGCGCGTTCATCTCCGGCACCGTCCTGAGCGGCTTTCTGATCCAGGACAGCACGCTCAAACTCGATCGCCGCTACGGCGTCGCGCTTTTCCTCGAGTCGCTGTTGCTCTGCGCCGCGGTCGCTTTTCTCAACCGCCGCAGCGACGTCGGCCTGTATCTGGCGTCCGGCGCCTGCGGGCTGCAGAATGCCATGGTCAGCACCTATAGCGGGGCGGTGGTGCGGACGACCCACATCTCGGGGATGTTCACCGATCTCGGGATTTTTCTGGGGCACGCCTTGCGTGGTCTGCCGGTCGATCCGCTGCGAGTGCGACTCTGCTGGGTGATCATCTCGGCCTTCTTCAGCGGCGGAGTGGCCGGCGCGCTGCTCTTCCCGCATCTCGGCCATGCGACCCTGCTGATCCCGGCGGCGCTCACCGGTCTTACGGCCCTGGCTTACGTCCTCTACCGGACCCGGCGCCGCACCACGGCACCACCGGATTTCTCCGCGCGGCTTTAAAGCACCCGGCGCTCGCCGCTGCGCTCGGCGCTGAGCGTATCGAGCACGGAACGGATTTGCGTGAGGAGTTTCTGGTGCGTGTAGGGCTTCGGAATGAAACCGCGCAGACCCCGCGAAAGCATGCTGCGCAGGCGTTCCTGTTCGGCGAAGCCGCTGCTCAGGACGACGGGCACCTTGGGATTGATCACGAGCAACTCGGCGAAGACATCGGCGCCATCCATCACCGGCATGGTGAAATCGAGGATGACGAGGGAGACCTGATCCTTGAGCTTGCGGTAAATGTCGATCGCCTGGAAGCCGTCGCGCGCGGTGATCACGCGGTACCCTTCGTCGGTCAGGACGCGCTGGGCGAGGAGGGTGACGAAGTCTTCGTCGTCGACAATCATGACCAGTTCGCGCGCGCCGCTCGGGTTGAAGATCTTCACGTCGGAGGTGAGGATCGGGACGGTCGGCTTGAGAATCGGGGGCGGCGGCGGCGGGAGCGCTTCGGAGCGGTGGCCGCCGACGCGATCGACCATCAACTGAGTGACGCGGGTGGCGCGCTCGACGCCGTTGCGCAGGATCGCGAAATATTTCTCACTATCGGGAGTTTCGGCGCAGATGCTTTCGAGCACCTGGCTGGACTCCGAGATGACCTGGAGGAGGTTGTTGAGTTCGTTGGCGGTTGAACGGACCCACTGCGTTTCTTCCGTATGAGGCATGTCCAGAAGGAGAGGGTGGCTGGGGCTATGCTCCTTCGTTGCGACAAGCCCACCAGACACATCCCAAAAAGGCGACGACAACGATGGTAAAGGCTCCGAGAGTCAGCATAAGGCGCGGGCGTAGTGCCGCAATGACTTGGAAAGGTCAACAGGTTTCGTGCCGAGGCTCAGAGTTTCACTTGAAAGAAATCGGCGAAGACCGCCCGATAGACTTCGCGTTTGATCTGCGGGAGCCAGTCGAGCCGGAAAAAGGCGGGATTGATCCAGCGGTAATCCTGAAACTCGGGGTGCTCGGTGGCGACGTGGATGGCTTCGTCGCCGCCGGTGTAATCGCAGAGGAAATAGAACTGCTCCTTGCCGTGAAAACCGCGTTTGATCCGGCCATTGCCGTAGAGATAGGAGTACGGACCCCGGCGTTCGAGGATCTGGAAATCACGCGCGCCGATGCCGATTTCCTCCCAGACTTCGCGGACGAGGGCCTGCTCGGGAGTCTCGCCGGGGTCAATCCCGCCTTGGGGAAATTGCCAGCCATCGCGCACGCCGAGGCGTTCACAGACGAGGATGCGGCCGCGGGAATTGCGCAGAATGGCCGCGACATTGGCCCGGTACTTGATTTCAGTCTCGCTCATGTTGTTTCGCAAATACGCGCCCGCCGCCGGCGCCGCCCTCGTGGCGAGCGCGCTGTTTCTGCTCTGGCTGTGGCAGCCCGAGCGGCAGGTGCGCCTGCATACCTCACATTTCCTGAAAAAAGTCGAGCGGCGGAACTGGGAAGCGGCGGGGAAAATGATGGCCGCCGATTACCGGGATCGTTGGGAGCACGACAAGGAGGCCGCGCTCTCCAAGGCCAGCGACGTCTTCCGGCAGTTTCTTTTCGTGACGATCGAAAACCGCACGGATTCCTGCGAGATCGCGCCGGACAGCGCGACCACGCGGACGGTGCTCAAGATCACCGGGAACGGCGGTCCCCTCGCGCAAGTGGTCATGGAGCGGGTGAATACCCTGCGCGAGCCGTTTGTCTTCACTTGGCGCCAGGCGAGCGGGAAGCCGTGGGACTGGGAGCTCACGCGCGTCGATCATCCGGAACTAAAGACGGACCGTTTCCGCGGATTTTAGCGGGCAAATCGGCGCGGTGATCAGGATTGGAAACCGCCGCCACGCCGTGCACACTCGCCGCGCCATGAGACTCCTCCCGCTCCTTTTCCTGATCGTCGCCGCTCCCCTGCTCCACGCCCAGCAGCCGGCGGCGACTCCGACGCCGACCAGAATTTCCATGTGGCGCTGCAATCTGCCCGGCGGTTCGTATTCGGTCGCGCTGCGCAGCATCGTGTCCGTGAGCAGCCACGAATACGTCGTCGAAGGCGCGGTGCGCGTCACCGAGGTGAACATCGACACCAACGGCAATGCGCTGGCGCGGTTCTACCATCTGGAACCGAACGACCTGAATGCGCCGGCCGGAGTCGGCGCCGCGACTTTGGAAAAGGCGCAGCAACTTCTGCAGGAAGCCACCGATCGCACCGGGCAGGACGTGTGGAAGAAGGTGGTGAAGAATTATCCGACGACCACCCACGCGCACACCATCGAGTATCGCGTCGAGGACAAGGCGACGCTCACCCGCCTTTACGAAAGCGCCGAATCCGCGCTGCGCCTGAACCAGAACTCGGTCTTCAACAGCAAATAACCCGGCCCCGCCAGGCCGCCGCCCGCTTGCCTCCCGCTGACCTGCCGCCGGACATTTATTTCACCCCGACGCCGGAGCGCGTCGTGGCCGTGATGCTCGACCTTGCAAAGGTCGGCCCGGACGACGCCGTCTATGATCTCGGCTGCGGCGACGGGCGCATCCTCATCGCCGCCGCCCGGCGCGGGGCGCGCGGCGTCGGGATCGATCTCGATCCGGAGCGGATCGCCGAGACCCAACGCAACGCCGCCGCCGCCGAAATCGAGGATCGGGTGACGTTGCTCCGCGAAGATATTTTCGAAAGTGATCTGCGCCCCGCGAGCGTGATCGCGCTCTATCTCCTCGACTCGCTCAACGTCCGCCTGCGCCCGCGGATTCTGGCGCAATGCCGTCCGGGCACGCGCGTGGTCAGTTACTCATTCGAGATGGGCGAGTGGATGCCGGACGCGCACACCCCGATCGCCGCCAACGGTGTTTCGCTATGGATCGTGCCGGCCAAAGTAGCGGGCCACTGGCGCGCCGACGCCGGCCCCGCGCGGCTCGAAGAAGTGCAACTCACGCAGCATTTCCAGATGCTCAGCGGGAGCGTGCGGATCGATGGCCGGACGCGAACCATTCAAGCCGGCCGGGTCGAGGGCGAGCGCTTCACCCTCGCGCTCGATGACGCCGATGCGACGAGCATCGCGGGTCTTATCGGAGACGACCGCATCGTGGGAAATCTGGGGACTCCCGGGCGGGAGACGGAGTTCACCGCGCGACGCGAACCGCGCGGCTGAGGTCAGCGCACCCAGCGGCCGGTGGCGCTCGAAAGCGTCGGCAGTTCGTGCGTCATGTACTGCGTCTTGCCGGTCGCGCCGATCATCGTTACGCCGGTCGCTTCTCGCCATTTTTTGCTCATGCTCTCGCCGGTGTGGCAGCCCCAGCTTTTCACGTAGGCGCCACGGGCAAAGATCCCGCGATTGATCTTTTTCAGGTCGTCCTGGTGCAGCCAGACCTTGGACGCGCTGTCGATGTTGTTGGAGTAGTCGAACATCCAGCAGGCCTTGTTGCTGTGGCCGTAGAATTCGAGGTTGGCGATCTTCACTTGGTCGCGCGGCTGGCCGGCGTTGATGTAGTTGAGGAGCTGCGGAGTTTTGTCGAACCACATCAGCTTCACACCGTAGGCATCGCGCACGCTGGTGATGTGGCTGATCAGATTATTGTTCTCCTGCCGCGCGCGAGTCTCGTAAGACGGGCGGAAAACCAGCCAGGTAATCTTCGCGTCGGGCTGCGCGGCCTTGATCTCCTCAATGCGGATGCGGGCGGCGCGAATGAAGTTCATCCACCAGTTGTCGTGCGGGTTGGCCTTCCACTTTTCCCAGACCCAGAGGGAAACCCCGCCGCTGATGATGATGAACTCTCCGTTCGAAGCGGGCGGCACGGGATCGGCCCGCAGCGGCGTGGCAGAAAGGGCGAAGCAGGCGAGCAGGATCAGGAAGACGGAGCGCATGGCGGCGGGAAAGTGCCCGCATTTTCCGCAACCACCAAGTGGAAATTCGCGGCGTTCAACTCGCGAGCGCGAGGTCTTTGACCCGTTGCAGATCGAGCTTGCCGCTGGCGAGGATGGGGATCTCGTCCACCCGTTTGACGATCCGCGGGATCCAAAGGTTCGGCACGCCGGCGTCGCTCAGTTTCTTGCGCAACTCCGCGGCGTCGATGTCTCGTGCGGTGAGCAGGACAAGCGCTTCGCCTTTCGCTTCGTCCGGAATGCCGGCGATGGCGATGGTGCGTTCGTCCTTCGGCAGGGCGAGCACTTCGGCGACTTTCGATTCGACGGTTTCGTGCGGGACCATCTCGCCGCCGATCTTCGAAAAACGCGACAGCCGGCCCTCGATGAAACAGAATCCGTCCTCATCGAAGCGCGCCAGGTCGCCGGTCTTGAACCAGCGGTCGATCAGCACATCGGCCGTCTTCTCCGGCGCGTCGAGATATCCCTCAAAGATGTTCGGCCCCCGCAGCCAGAGCATGCCGGTGTCGTGCAGGGTGAGCTTTTCGCCCGTCTCCGGATGGCGGATTTCCGCCGCCATGCCGGGCGCGAGTTTGCCGACGGAACCCGCGCGGTTGCTCGGCTGGACTACGTCGTTCGGCCGACTCGGCTTCGGCTCGGGAAGATTCACCGCGGCAACGGGCGACGTCTCGGTGAGGCCGTAGCCTTGCAGGACGATCATGTCGAATTTCTCGCGGAAGGTCTCCGCGAGTTCGTTCGGCAATTTTTCCGCGCCGGTGACGAGATAGACGACGGACGCGAGTTGTTTCGGGTCCACCTTGCGCAGGTAGCTGCGGAGAAAGGTCGGCGTCGTACAGAAGAGCGTGACCTTGTAGCGCTCGATCAGATCGGCGTTTTTCGCCGTTTCGAGCGGGTTCGGATACGTCACCGAGCGGATGCCTTCGATCAGCGGATACCAGAGCGTGACGGTGCAGCCGAAGCTGTGGAAGAACGGCAGGCAGGCGAGCACCGTGTCCTTCTTCGTCATGTTCAGCATGAGCGAGAACTGCGAGACGTTGCCGAGGATGTTGCGATGGCTGAGCACTACGCCTTTCGGTTCGCCGCTCGAGCCGCTGGTAAACAGGACCATGGCTTCGTCGCGATCGCCGATCCGCGGAATGCCCAGCACCCGCGCGAGCACCCACGAAGGCGTGATCGCCACAACCGCGCGCCACGCGACGATCTTCGGCTTCAGCTTCGGCATGACCGCATCGAGATGGATGAGGTGCATCGTCCACGGAAAATCGGTGAGCTTCTTCACGACCAGATGCGCGGTGATGCAATCGTGCACTTCCCCGATGCGCAACGCCGCCTGGATGGACGGGCGGCCGGCGGTGAAGTTCAGGTTCACCGGCACTTTGCCCGCGAGCAGCACGGCGAGATTGGCGATGACCGCGGCTTTCCCCGGCGGGAGCACAATGCCGATGCGCGTGCCGCGGCACTTTGCCCGCACATGGCCGGCGAGCGCGATCGCCGCCGCGAGCAGCATGCCGCACGAGAGCTGGCTGTGGTCCATGCCGTCGATGATTGCGGTGTGCCACTGGTTCTTGCGCAGGCCGCGCACACAGGCTTCGGCGAGGTGGCCCTCGAGGTCGGGACGCTGCTGGTAGCAGTGTTCGCCGAGCGCCAGCATCCGCTCGCGGACGAGCGCGATGTCGGCCTCATCCGCGGCGATCGGTTCCCCAAATGCGACCGTCGCCGGATACGGAATGTGGCGCGGCCACTTGAAGAAATACTTCCCGCCTTCAAAGGAAAAGATCGAGCCCCAGAGCCGGTCGAGCCAGACCGGGACGACCGGCACAGCGGCGGCGCGCGCGATGAGTTCGTAGCCGCGCTTGAGCCGGAGCAGCATGCCGGTGCGCGAGAGTTCGCCCTCGGGAAAAATGCAGACGACTTCGCCCGCCTGGAGCGCTGCGCTCGCGGTCTTGACCGCGTCCTTCGCTTTGCGCGACGAGATCGGCAACGCGCCGACCGCACGGAAAATCGGATTCAGCCAGCGCTGCTGATAGATTTCGTCGAAGACGATGAAGCGGATCGGCCGCGGGCAGGCGAGCTGGAGGATGATCGCATCGACCCACGTGAGGTGGTTCGGCAGAAGCAGAAATCCGCCGGCGGGCAGCTTCTCCTGGCCGAAGGAGGTGACGCGATAAACGGCACCGGCCAGCAGGGTGCCGAGGCTGCGGAGGAAATTGCCAGCGGAGGAAGAGGAAGGCATCGCAGATTTAGAATGGAGGATTCAGGTCTTGGCAACTTCCTCTGGATCAACCGACGCCGCCGCATGGCCGCGCTTTTCATCGACGAAGAGCGTGATCGCCGCGCCGACGACGAGAAACGCCGCCAGCACGAGCAGCGCGGCCGGCGTGCCGACGGTGTCTTTGATCCACGCGAACGGGAACGTCATGATCGCGGCCAGCTTGAACATCAGCCCCCACAGGCCAAAGACTTCGCCCGCGCGGCTCGGCGGCGCAAGAAACCCCACGAACGCGCGGTTCGACGCCCCGAGCGAGCCGAGGCCGAAGCCGAGCAGATTGCCGATGATCCAGAGCGGCCAGGTGGGATACGGTCCCGCGCCGGGGATGCGGCCATGCGCGTCGGCGAGGTAGGCGTAGAGCGCGAAGGCGACGGACGTGGCGATCCACACGTAGAGATAAAGCATCGTCGAGCGGCGGTGCCCCATCCGGTCCTGATAGAGCGTCGGCAGGATCGTGCCGACGATCCCGGAGACGGTAATGACCGCGACGAAGACGACCAGATTGACCTGCGAAAAGCCGTATTCGCCGGCGAGTTTGCTGGCGAAGAAGATGACCACACTCATGCCCGTGCCGTAGAACAGCGACGCGCACAGCAGCAGCGCGAGGTCGCGATACCGCGCCACGTTGCGGATGCTCTCGCCGAGCCGCACGAATCCCGCGGTGAGCAGATTGCGCCCGGGATGAACGGTGTGCGGGATCGCGGGCTCTTTCAGCCAGAGCATCGTGGGGATGGTGAAAGCAAGAAACCACAGCCCGGAGAAGACGAAGAATGGGCGCCATTGCTCCGGCGACTCGAGTTTGGCGGCGAGCATCGCGCCCGCGGTGAGGATGAGCAGCAGTAGTGCCGCGGCATACGAACACGCCCACGAGAAGCCGCTGACCCGCCCCATTTCGCGCTGCCGCGCCAGCCCGGGTAGGAAGCTGGAGAGGAAGTTTTCGCCGATCGAAAAAGCGAAGTTCGCCGGGATGTAGATCAGCGCCGCAAGCCAGATTTGGCCCGGCTGGATAAAGGCGAGGGCGCAGGTGAAAATCCCGCACGTGATGCCGGTGCCGATGAGGCAACGTTTCTTCCACGCGCGTTCGTCGGCCATCGCGCCAGCGATCGGCGAAAACAGCGCGCAGAGCAGCATGCTGCTGCCGTAGGTCAGCGCCCAGATGCGGTCGTCGATGGCGTCGTTCTGGACCACGATCTCCGAAAAGAAGATCGAGAAGAGCAACGTATTGATGATCAGGGTGAACGACTGATTCGCGACGTCGAAGGAGATCCACGACCAGAGCTGCCGCTGCTGAGGGAGGCCATCGAGCGGGTAAAAGCGGCGGAGATTCATGCGCGGCAGCATGAAGTCCGAACGCGCGCGCGCAGCCAATCTCCAACTTTCCCGGTCAGCGTCATTCCTCGAAGACGGAAGCGCTATTTTCCCGACTTCAGAAGCTCAGCTTGAAACCGCCGCCGACCGGTTTGATGCGGCTCAGGTCACCGTGGATCGAAACGCTGACGAGGACTTCCTGAGGATCAATCTCCGCCGTCCCGCGCCCGTCATTGAGCCGCAGAGAGCGACTCGTGCTGAAACTCAACGCCGTCCGCAACGGGCCGTCGGCGGTCTTGCCGTCACCGCCAGTTTGGCCCGGATCGGCGTCCGCGCCCGGCACCGGCTCACCCGGATTTACGGCAGCGCCACCGATAAAGGCGGAGTTGCCCGAAAGCCCAACTGCACTCAGTCCGACAATGCATAGAACGACTGAAAGGAGCCAGCCGGACCTCCTCACGGAGGCGCGAGAGCGGTGATCTTTTTTCAAAAGTGTCATCGCCGGTCCAACTAGCGGAGATCATGCCACGCCGTGAGTCATTTGAAATGCGCGCTATTCACTCTTCCGCGATCCCGCCTCGTTTTCGGGGTCCTGGAACCAAGAACGCAATGTTGAGAGTTGGATGTTCCACGCCGTCGGTTCATCATCTGCCGCATGTCCGAAACCCTGACCCCGATGATGCAGCAGTACCAAGGCATCCGGCGGTCGCTGCCTGCGGACACCCTGCTTCTTTTCCGGCTGGGGGATTTTTACGAGATGTTCTTCGAGGACGCGAAAGAGGCGTCCGCCCTCCTCAACGTCGCGCTGACCAAACGGAACCTCGTGCCGATGTGCGGCATCCCGCATCATGCGGCGGAAAATTACATCCGGCGGCTGATCAAGGCCGGCCGCCGCGTGGCCATTTGCGACCAGGTCGGCGAGCCGCAGAAGGGCCAGATCGTGCAGCGCGAGATCACCCAGATCGTCAGTCCCGGCACGGTCGCCGACCTGCACATGCTCGATGCCAAGCGGAACAACTTCCTCGCCGCCATCTACGGAGGGACGAGCTCCCGCGCGTCCCAAACTCCTGGGAGCGAAGGCGGCGGCCCGTACGGGTTCGCGTTCGTCGATCTCACGACCGGCGATTTCCGCGTCACGGAGCTGGCCGATGAAAAGGAGCTCGCCGACGAACTGGCCCGCGTGCAACCCGCCGAGGTGCTGGTCAGCGAGGAGCAGGCGCCGCAGTTCCGCGAAATGGTGCGCGGGCTGGTCGCGCGCGACGGTTACACCTTCCTGCTCGACCAGGCGTATTTCACGCTGAAGGAACATTTCAAAGTGCAGTCGCTCGACGGCTTCGGCTGTGAAAACCTGCCCGCGGCGATCGGCGCGGCGGGCGCGATCCTGCATTATCTCAAGACCGAGTTGCGCCGCTCGCTCACGCACATCACGCGGCTGGCCTGCTACCGGAACTCGCAGTTCATGGTCCTCGACGCCACCACGCAGGCGAACCTCGAGCTGGTCGAAGCGCGCGGGGGCGGACGCGATACCAGCCTGCTCGGCGCGCTCGACCGCACGGTCACGCCGATGGGCGCGCGCAAATTGCGCGACTGGATCCTGCATCCGCTCTGCGAGCTCGCACCGCTGAATCAGCGCCAGCAGATGATCGCCGACCTGCTCGCCGAGACGTTCCTGCTCGGCAACCTGCGCGAAACGCTGAAGTCGATCCGCGACATGGAGCGGACGGTCGGCCGGCTCACGCAGACCGGCGGCAACGCGCGCGACCTGCAAGTCCTGCGCACTTCGCTGGAGCAAATCCCGCAACTCCGCGACGATCTCGAAGCCCTCGGAGGGACGCGCTCCGGCGCGTCCCCGATCCCGCTCGAAGAAGTGGGACCCGCGGGAGCGCATCCCTCTGAGTTGACCGCCACCATCCAGGCCGACCTGCATCCCCTGCCCCACATCATCGATCTGCTCGCCAAGGCGCTGGTCGATGAACCGCCCGCGCTGACCCGCGAAGGCGGCATGTTTCGCGACGGATATTTCACGCCGCTCGATGAGCTGCGGAACGCCGGTCGCGAGGGCAAGGACTGGATCGCGCAACTGCAGCAGCGGGCGATCGACGAGACCGGCATCAAGTCGCTCAAAGTCCGCTACACCTCGGTCTTCGGTTATTTCATCGAAGTCACGAAATCGAATCTCGGCGCGGTCCCGCCGCACTGGCATCGCAAACAAACCGTGGCGACCGGCGAGCGGTTCATCACGCCGGAGCTGAAGGAAGTGGAGGGCAAAATCCTCGGCGCGGATGAGCGGGCGAAGGCGCTCGAGCAGGAGCTTTTCAACCAGCTCCGCGACGAAGTGATGCAGGAACTCCAGTCGCTCCAAGCCACCGCCGCGGCGGTGGCCACGCTCGATGTCCTCAGCGCCCTCGCCGAGACCGCGCGCCTTTTCGGCTACTGCCGCCCCGTGCTCAGCGAAGACCTGCGCCTCGTCGTCACCGACGGCCGCCATCCCGTGCTCGACCAGGCGCTGGTCGAGGAAAAGTTCGTCCCGAACGACATCCTGCTCGATGGCGACCGCAACCGCCTGCTCATCCTCACCGGCCCGAACATGGCGGGCAAATCGACTTACATCCGGCAGGTCGCGCTGCTCGTCCTGCTCGCCCAGATCGGTTCGTGGGTGCCGGCAAGCAGTGCGGAGATCGGGCTGGCGGACCGCATCTTTACAAGGGTCGGCGCGAACGACGACCTCTCGCGCGGCCAATCGACCTTCATGGTCGAGATGAACGAAACCGCGAACATCACGAACAACGCGACCGCGCGGTCGCTGATCATCCTCGATGAAATCGGCCGCGGCACTTCGACCTTCGACGGCCTTTCGATCGCCTGGAGCGTCGCCGAATATCTCCACGACGAAGTGAAAGCGCGCACCCTCTTCGCCACGCACTACCACGAACTCACCGAGCTGGAACTCACCCGCAGCGGTGTGCGCAATTACAACATCGCCGTCCGCGAATGGAACGATCAGATCATCTTCCTGCGCAAGATCGTGAAAGGCGGGGCGGACAAAAGCTACGGCATCCAGGTCGCGCGCCTCGCCGGCCTGCCCGCCGGGATCATCGCCCGGGCCAAGGAAATCCTCAGCAACCTCGAACAGCACGAACTCAACGCCGACGGCAAACCCACGCTGGCGGAAGCGCCGCCGATTCCCAAGACCGGCAAACCGCGCAGCAAAAAGAAAGCGGAGGTCGCCCTCGCAACGATGAAGCCGCAGATGACGCTCTTTTGACGAACATCGCGACAACCTCTGCCCCGCGCGCGGGTTAGTCGCTTCGCCCCCCCTGATCGTTCCGCCCCATGAAAATCCGCGTTCCACTTTTACTCACCTGCGTCGCCCTCCTCCTCGCGAACCACGCGCCAGCCGATGACTGGCCGCAGTGGCTCGGCCCGCAGCGCGACGGCGTCTGGCGCGAAACGGGCATCGTCGAG
>JBBQIZ010000022.1:0-33718 GCA_038325425.1 Chthoniobacterales bacterium | reverse complement strand
AGGCTGGGGGTGGTTCTTCGGGGGATTCGCCGGGGCCGTGGCCGGCGTCCACGATCTTGCGGGCGGCGGTCCAGGCGGTTTGGAAGTTCTCTCCCGCTTCGCCGTCGAATTGCAGGACGAGGTCGTCGAGGTCGCGGATTTGTTCCATGAGATCGGCGACGTCGGTCTCGAGCTCGCGCAGGAGGGCGCTGCGGTTGGCGATGCCGCTGCGGGCAGCATTGACCAGCGGGGCAAAGGTCGCGAGGGCCGCGGTGAGGGCGGTGATGCGCGGGGCGGTGACGCCCCGGCCGGTGGCGCCGGTCTCGCCGACGGCGCTCTGCGCGAGGTCGCGAATCTCGCTGGCGCGGGTGACAAGCGTCTGGTCGCGCAGGCGCTGGAGGGCGGTTTTGCTGAGATCGACCTTGGCGTGGTTCACGAGGTCGCCGGTCTTTTTGTAATGCAGGGCGAGGGCGCGCGCGAGCTGGTGGGCGCGGTCTTCGACGAGGGTCTCGGCGACTTCCTTGGCGCTGGCGGTGCCGGTGATGGCGCTGGTGGCGCGCTGGGCGAGGGCGACGGCGGCGGCATGCCCGGTGTCGAGGGCGGCGAGGCCAGTTTCAAAATCCGCGGGCGGCTGCCCATCCCACACGGGCTGGTGGGTGGAGCTCTGGGCGACGCCGATGGCGGCGCGGATCATATTGAGGCGGTTGAGGGTGATATCGCTCATGGATCGGAGGGAACGGCGGGGTGGAGTGCTGCGGGGTGGTGGGGTGGTCGGGGGAAGGCTGGCGCGGCTGGTGTAACGCGCGACGCCGTAGCGGGCGCTGCCGTAGCGCGGGGGTTCAGAAGGCACGGGGAGGAGCAGGTGGCTGGCAGGTGGCGGAAGGGGGTCGTGCCGCGACGGCGATGGGGAATACCGCGACGGTGGCGGCTGAATCCGCGGGGGTGGTTTTCACGGAGACGGCCGCGGTTGCTGACACCGCGGCGGCGGTTTTCACCGAGGCGGTCGCCGTTGCTGGTGCGGCGGCGGCGATTGCTGAGGCGGCGTGGGCCGTTGCTGAGGGCTTGGTCGCGATTGCGGAAGCGTCGATGGGCGTTGCGAAAGGCGCGAACGCGGTTGCTAGCGGCTCGATCGCGGTTGCGAGGGGGCGATTGGCGTTTGTTGCGCACGGGAGGGGTATTGTCGAAGGCGCGGGGGCGATTGCTGGAGCCGATTTCGCAATTGCGAGAGCCGCGTTCGCAATTGCTTGAGGCGCGTTCGCAATTGCGAGAGTCGTGTCGGCTTTTGCGGACGCCACGGTGCCGATTGCGAGGGTCGAGTGGGCAATTGTCGCCACGAAGCGGGCCGTTGCTAAAAACGCGCGAGGGGATGCGGGGGTCGCAGAGACGGTCGAGCGCTTCGCCTGCCTTCCGGCAGGTGACCACATGTCGCTTCGCACTGGGAGCCTCGCGTTCACGTCGGTAAGTCGAATCGTTCAAGCGTGTAACAGCGTGCTGGCGATTCCGTCAAGAGCTGCAGCGCAATTTTTTCGGAGATTGATGAGCGGCTCAGCGGCAGGTTTTTCCTCTCGTTCCCAAAGCGCTGCGCTAACTTTGGGAACGAGGGCGAACCCCACGCCCTTCCGCATCTCCGCGGCCGGTTGATCATCGACGCTCACTTTCCATGGCCGCAGCGTGCCGCGACCGGATGAAACCTCGATGAAGGCTCGATGAAACGTGGGCGATGAATCCGTGAAGGATGAGCGGACGACCGACGGATTCGACGGCGTCCGCGCTCGGGCCGTTACGCCAGAATGCTTTTCACGACTTTCCCGTGCACATCGGTCAGCCGGAAGTCGCGGCCCTGGAAACGGTAGGTGAGCTTTTCGTGATCGAAGCCGAGTTGATGCAACAGCGTGGCGTGCAGGTCGTGGACGTGGACTTTGCCTTCGACGACGCCGAAGCCGAGTTCGTCGGTCGCGCCGAGGATCGTGCCGGGTTTCACCCCGCCGCCGGCGAGCCACATGGTGAAGGCATCGACGTGATGATCGCGCCCGATCGTGGCGCGCACTTCGCCCATCGGCGTCCGGCCAAATTCGCCACCCCAGATGACCAGGGTGTCGTCGAGCAGGCCGCGTTGTTTCAAGTCCTGCACGAGCGCGGCGCTGGCCTGATCGACTTCGCGGCAGCGCGTTTCGATCGCTTCGTTGAGGTTGTTCGCCTTGTCGCCGTGGTGATCCCAGTCGGTGTGATAGAGCTGCACGAAGCGCACCCCGCGCTCGATGAGCCGCCGCGCGAGCAGGCAGTTCCGTGCATAGGACGGCTCCTCGGGTTTGCAGCCGTAGAGTTCGAGCGTCGCGGGGCTTTCCTTCGCCAGCTCCATCAGCTCCGGTGCGCTCGTTTGCATGCGGTAGGCGGTTTCGTAGGCGTGGAGCCGGGTGAGGATTTCGCTGTCGCCGGTGGCTTCGAGCCGCGCGCGATTGAGCGCGCCGACGGTCTCGTAAAACTGCGCCTCGCGCTCGCGCGTGAATCCCTCGGGGCTGCGCAGATGCAGGATGGGATCGCCCTGCCCGCGCAACGGCACGCCTTGAAACGACGTCGGCAGGAACCCGCTGCTCCACAGGGTCGAGCCGGCGCGCGGTCCGCGCGGTCCGCTCTGCAGCACCACGAATCCGGGCAGATCGCGCGACTCCGAACCGAGCCCGTAGGTCGCCCATGAGCCAAAGCTCGGCCGGCCCGGCGCCTGAAATCCGGTGTTCATAAAGAGCTTCGCGGGACCGTGATTAAACACATCGGTGGTCATCCCGCGCAGCCAGCACACTTCATCCACGATCTTGCGGTGGTGCGGCAGCAGCTCGCTCAGCTCCATGCCGCACTGGCCGTAGCGCTCGAACTTCCGCGCCGTGCCGAGCAGCGTTTCGTTGCCTTTGAGAAAAGCGAAGCGTTTGCCGGCCATCAGCGCGGGCGGTGGCGCCTGTCCGCTGAATTCGCGGAGCTTCGGTTTGTCCTCGAAAAGATCGAGCTGCGAGGGGCCGCCGGCCATGAAGAGATAAATCACGCGCTTCGCTTTCGGCGCGAAGTGCGCGACGCGCGCCCGCATCGGATTGGCGGCATCGACTTTCCCCGCCGCCCGCCCGTCGGCGCTGAGCAATTGATGGAGCGCGATCGCGCCGAGACCGAGGGCGCAGTCGCCGAAGAAGTGCCGGCGGGTGATATGATGCAGCGCGGCGGATTCGAGTGCGGGGGTGTTCATTCGCGGGTGATGAAGTTGTCGGTGTTGAAGAGTGTGCGGGCGGCGGCGACGAGCGCGGCGGTTTCGGCGGGCTGCGGGGCATTTGCCAATGCGGGCCCGGCGACGGCGCGAGCGGCGCCTTCGTCGGCGGCGAAGCTGTCGGCCTGGGCGCGGGTGAATTCGCGCAGGATGGCGAATTCCCCGGGCCCGGGCTCGCGGCTGAGCGTGAGGCGGAAGGCGCGGCGCAGGCGCGCGTCGAGGGACCCCGCCGGCAGCTCGCGCAGCAACCGCGCGACGAGCCCCTGCGCGATCTTCAGAAACACGGGATCGTTTGCGAGGGTGAGGGATTGCAGCGGGGTGTTGCTCCGCGGGCGGCGCGTGCAGGTCGTTTGGAAATCCGGCGCATCGAACGTGGTGAGCAGCGGATACGGCGCGCTGCGGTAGAACTGCGTGTAGAGCCCGCGGCGGAAGCGGCTCGCGCCGGTGCTCGTCGGCCAGGCTTTCTTGTTTTGGGTGAACGAAAAGACGCCGTCCGGTTGCGGCGGATGCACGCTCGGACCGCCGATCGTCGGATCGAGCAGGCCGCTCGCGCCCAACGCCAGATCACGCGCGATCTCGCCCTCGACGCGCAGCCGCTCCTGCCGCGCGAGCAGGAGATTGCGTGGGTCGCGATCCACGAGATCGCGCCGGGCGAGCGACGCCTGGCGGTAGGTCGCGCTGCTCACGATGAGCCGGTGCATGGCTTTCAGGCTCCAGCCGCGCCGGATGAATTCGCGCCCGAGCCAGTCGAGCAGTTCGGGGTGCGTCGGTCGCGAACTCTGCGAGCCGAAGTCTTCCTCCGTCTCGACAATGCCGCGCCCAAAATAGCGCATCCACACGCGGTTCATGGTCACGCGCGGCGTCAGCGGATTTTCTGGCGAGACGAGCCAGCGCGCAAGGTCCGCGCGATTGCGGAACGCCGCCGGCGGGTTTTTGAAGACCGCACTCACCGCGGCGATCACGCCCGGCTGGAGCGGGCCAAGCTGTCTGTCCGGACGCAGAAAATCGCCGCGCTGGAGCAGGAAGGTTTCGCGCGGCGTCGGCAGGTCTTCCATCACCATCTGCTCGACCACCGCCGCCTTCGGTTCCGTTTGTGCGAACGCAGTTTCGACGAGTTTGCGCGGCGCCGCGCTGCGGCGATCCGCGGGCACGCGCAGGGCGGCGAGCAGTTCGCCCGATTGGTCACGCGGATCGCCCGGGGTGGTCTCCGCAAAATCGAGCGCGAAGCGGCCCACGAGATAGTTCTCGTTTAGATCGTGGCGCAGGCGGATCTCCAGCTCGCCGGCTTCCACCGGCTTCGCGAAGACGAAGATCGCTTCGTGATCGGCGTTCATCTTCGCCGCCGCACCTTTGGCCACATTGATCGCCCAGCCGCTCTTCGGATCGTTGTCGATCGCCGCCGCCGCCGGAAATTTCGGCTGCTCGTGATCGGCAAACACCTTGGCGATCGGCTGGTCTGCGCCGCCCGCGCTGACCTCGAAGTCGGTGAGCACAAAGTTGCCGTTGCCCGCCATGCCGGGACCCTGCTGGGGCAGCGACTCGTGGGTCAGCACGCGCAGGCGCACCGCGGCGATCCGCTTCAGCGGGGATTTCGCGACGACGCGGTAGGTATCGTTGAACGCGCCGCGTCCGTCGCTCAGCAGCGAGTTGTCCTCCAGCAATCGGAAGCCCGCGTTGCTCGTCGTGCCGTATTCCAGATATTCCGCCGTCATCCATTTCACCGACCCAGCGCTCGCGGTCGTGCTCGTGCGGGCCAACCGCGCAAGTTCCGCCTTTTCCCACGCGGCCTGACGCGACGCGCGCTCAAGGTCGGCGGCGGCGAGTTCTGCCGCGGGCTTGTGGCCAAACATCTCGCCGCGCGCCACGGAAACGGTCGCGCCTTTGTTGTTCACGTCGCTGCCCGAATTGAAGAACGCGTAGAGCTGGAAGTATTCGCGATGGCTGATCGGATCGAACTTGTGGGTGTGGCACTGCGCGCAGGACACGGTGAGCCCGAGCCAGACGGTGCCGGTGGTGGCCGTGCGATCCATCGCCGCCTCGATGCGCATCTGCTCCTTGTCCACCCCGCCCTCTTCGTTGATCAGCGTGTTGCGATGAAAACCGGATGCGACGCGCTGCGCCTTGGTCGCGCCGGGCAGTAAATCGCCGGCGAGTTGTTCGATGGTGAAACGGTCGAAAGGCTGATCGGCATTGAGCGCGGCGATGACCCAATCGCGGTAGGGCCACATCACGCGCGCGCTATCGATGGTGTAGCCGTTCGAGTCCGCGTAACGCGCCTGGTCGAGCCAATGCCGGCCCCAGCGTTCACCGTAATGCGGCGACGCAAGCAACCGCTCGACGACCTTTTCATAAGCGTCGGGCGCACGATCGGCGAGGAAGGCATCGACTTCCTCCGGCGACGGCGGCAGGCCGGTGAGATCGAGCGCCACGCGGCGCAGGAGCGTGGCGCGATCCGCTTCCGGCGAAGGCGCGAGGCCTGCGCGTTCCAGCGGCGCGAGGATGAAATGGTCGATCGCGTTTTTCGGCCACGCCGTGTTTTGCACCGCGGGCGGCGCTTCGTCGCGCAGGGGCTGAAATGCCCAATGGCCTTCGTACTCCGCGCCCTGCTCGATCCAGCGCCGCAGCACCGCCACCTCGTCTTTCGTGAGCCGCGGCTTCTTCGCCTTCGGCGGCGGCATCACCTCGTCCTTGTCGTCGGACATCACGCGGATGAGCAGGTCGCTCGCATCCGGCTTGCCCGGAACGATCGCGCGAATGCCGTCGCGATCGGCGATCGCGCTTTCACGCACGTCGAGCCGCAGGCCGGCATCGCGATGTTTTTCGTCCGGGCCGTGGCAGTAAAAGCAGTTCGAGAGAATCGGCCGGACGTGCTCGTTGAAGCGCACCTTATCGGGCAGCGACGCGGCCTGCGATGACGCGAGTCCGAGAGCCGCGGCGAGCAGTGCGCCCAGCGAGCGGGCCAAGGCGGAGGGGGAACGAGGGGGGCGCATGTTTGAATCTTACTTCCGGCGCGGCGGCCAAATCACACGAAAAACTTTCCGAAAATTTTCGGGTGAGATTCTACGGCGCGACGTGAATTCCTCTTTAGATGCCAGAACTCCCGCCCCTCGACCAGACGCTCGACGCCGGGCTGCGCGTTGCAGTAACCGCCGCTGGTGCGATTTGCTTGCCGCGCCGGTGCGGGTCGCGGATGGATGGCGCATGACATTGCGCGCCGTCCTGTTGTTGCTGTTGGCCTGTGCTCCGCTGTCGCTGCGGGCGGCGTGGACGCTGGTCGGCACGACGGAAAAGTCCGCGCCGGCTGGGGTCCAATTCACGCAGCGCGACGTCGCGAACGGCGGGCAGCGCGCGACGATCTGGAGCGTCACTTTTCAGCCGAAGACGCACACCTTCGCGGTGATGGACAATCCGCAGGGCGCCTTCGATCTCGGCAGCGCCTCGGAAAAGCGCGGGGTGCTCGCGGCGGTGAATGGCGGCTACTTTCATCCCGACAAAAGGCCGCTCGGGCTCGTCGTGCGGAAGGGCGAGCAGATTCATCCGCAGGAGCGCGCGAAGCTGCTCAGCGGTGTGATCAGCAGCACCCCGCGCGGCGTGGCGATCCAGCGGGCGAGCGCGTTCAAGCTCACGCCCGCGGTCGGCGAGGCGCTGCAGGCCGGGCCGTTTCTGGTGGAAGCGGGCCAGCCGATCGGCGGCTTGAACGACACCCGAGGCGCGGCGCGCACCGTCGTTTTTCAGGACGCCAAAGGACGCGCCGGATTGCTCATCTGCAAAAGCGTGACGCTCGCTGAGATGGCCGCGATTCTCGCCACGCCGGCGATTTTCCCCGAAGGAAAAATCACCCGCGCGCTGAATCTCGACGGCGGCAGCAGCACGGCTCTGTGGGTGCGCGGCACGCCGCCCTTTTACCTGCGCGAGTGGAAGGGCGTGCGCAATTACCTCGGTATCGTCCCGCGCTAGACCGGGCGCGCCGTTAAGACAGGCTTTCCCCTTGCCGCTCCGCGGCTTCCTCGCGAGCGTCGGCGCCCCATGTCTCCCGCTCTGCCCATGCTTGTCCCGCTCGGTGCCGGGCTGGGTTATGCCGTGGCAGCGCTGATGCTCAAACGCGGCGGCGAAGGTGCGGGCGCGTGGCGGGTGACCTTCGTCGTCAATTGGGTGATCGCGGCGCTCTTTTCATTCTCCTGGTTTTTCCCCGCCAAGAATCCGGCGACGCTGGGCCACGTCACGCACGCCGTCATCTCCGGCGCGCTCTTTTTCGTCGGCCAGATTTTCACCTTCCTCGCGCTCAGCCGGGGCGATGTGTCCGTCGCGACTCCGGTCCTCGGCTCGAAGATTGTCTTTGTCGCGCTCCTCGCCTGGCTGTTCGGGACGGAAACGCTCAACAGCATGACGTGGCTGGCGGTGCTCCTGACCGGACTCGCGACGGCCTTGCTCGGCAGCGGCGGTTCCGGCGCGCAACGGGAGGCCATCTTTCGCAGCCTGCTCTACGGATTTAGTGCGGCGGCCGTCTTTGCGCTGAATGACATCACGCAACGCTGGTGGCTCGGTGCGTGGGGACTGGCGCCGTACATGACCACGATGTTCTGCACCATGGCTGTCCTCTCGTGCGGACTGGTGCCGCTCTTTCGCCGGGACGGACACACCGTCTCTGCGACGAATTGGAAATGGCTGGGCGCGGGCGCCGCCCTCCTCGGCGTGCAGGCCTGCGCCGTCGCCTGGGGCATCGTCACCATGGGCGCGACAGCCACAAACGTGCTCTACAACTCCCGCGGCGTCTGGAGCGTCGTCCTCGTCTGGACGATCGGGCATTGGTTTGGAAATACGGAAAGCACCCGCGGGCGCAGCGTCATGCTCCGGCGGTTGGCCGGTTCGCTTCTGCTGCTCTCGGCGATCTTTCTGCTCACCCGGCGGTAGCAGCGGGCTTGCGCCGCGACACGTTCAGTCTTAAGCCTTCCGCGTTTCCCGATGTGCCTCCTCCCCGCTTCCGCCCTGCTCCTCGCCCTCGCGGCGTCCGCCGCCGCCTTTGTCCCCGGCGATCTCGTGCGAGTCACTCGCGGCGAGATGCTGCAATTCCAAGGCAAGGATTTCGTCGGCTCGGCCAAGGGCCAGGAATTTCCCGTCCTTCAACACGATGCCGCGCGCGGTCTGGTCTTCGTCCCGTTCGTGAAACCCGACGGCGCGATCTTCGCCGTCACCCTTCCGCCCGACGCCGTTGAAGCGCTCCCGCCCGACGGCTGGCGCGATCTGCTCGCCGGCTGCGAAGCCTTCCGCGACGGACGCGCCGATGCCGCGCGCCAGCTCATCGCCCGCGCCGCGCAGGACGAAAAATGGAAGGCGCTGGCCACCGCGCTCGCGCCGCGTCTGCTCGCCGCCACCACCACCCGCAGCACCGTCGCCCTGCAGAACCTGCGCGAAACTGCCGTGCAACTCGAAAAGCTCGGCCACCAGAGCCTCGCGTTGGCCGTCGATGAAGGCGCCGACCGCCTCGGCGGCCCGACCGCACCGCCTTCCAAGGTCGATCGCGACGACTTGAAAAAGCGCGTCGCCACCAGCACCCGCGCCGTCGCCCGCACCCGGCAGGCCATCGCCCTGCGCTGCCTGACCAATGCCGACGAAGAAATCCGCGCCGGTCTCGCCGCCGAACCCGCGCGTCCGGAGCTGAAAGCCTTTGAGCCCAAAGTCCAAAAGGATCTCGAAGAAGCCACCCGCAAAGCCGCCGACGCCCAGCGCATGAGCCGCCTCACGCGCGGCACCCCGCACGCCCTCACCGCGCTCGATATGGGCCTGAAGATCAGCGTCGATCATCCCAAGCTCATCGCCTTGAAAAAGGAACTGGCCAGCGCCTTTGAGGAGCGCACCTCGCCGCCCGTCACGCCCGCCTTCCTCACCGCCGCAGGCGGAGGCGACGCCGCAATGCTCGCCCAAGGCCACGCGCTTTACACCAACCGCTGCACTGAATGCCACGACCTCGAGCTGGTCGATTCGCGCACCGTGAGCAGTTGGCAGCGGACCATCGCCAGCATGGCCCGCCGCGCCGGGGTGAATGCGGAACAGCAGGCCCGCATGCTCGACTACATCACTGCCGCGATCAAAGTCGTGGAGAAGATGCCCGCCGAGTAGGCTCCCCCCTCTCTTCACCGCACCTTTGCCGCTGGGACGCGGAGGGGCAAACGCCGGTGGCCACCTCTTCGCCACCACCGGAAGGATTCGTTGCGATCTTTCGCCAGGGGGCCGGCCGCCCGGCGACATGCGATTCCGCCTGAGCAAGCGCTCACCGGCGCTCCGACTCGGACCTCAAGCCATTCCATGCCATGACCAAACTACTTGCTCTCGTCCTCTTCCCACTCGGCGCCCTGGCCCTCGCCGTCTGGGCCCAACCCGCGGCCGACAGTGAAAGCAGCCCCAGCAATCCGCTGGCGCGGGTCGAAGCCGCCGATCGCGAATTTCTCGCCACGCTCGAACCACCCGCCAGCACCCAGCTCCTGCCTCCACCGGCCGCGGCACCCGCACCCGCCTTCGCCGTCACCCCTCCCACCATCGTCGCCCCACCGAAAGCGATCGCCGCGGGCCCCGCACCCATCGCCTTCCAACGCGCCGAACCCATCAGCCAGCCACAAGCTAGCAAACCCACCACCTCCCTGCGCAAGGCCACCGTCCGTAAATCGCCCCCGAAGAAAGAGCCCACCGTCCGCCGGGCCATTCCGGTCGTCCGCGATTATACCGTCCGGACCGAAAGCCCGGGCCGCGTCGTCCTCAAGCACTATCAATTCCCCAAGGACGGAGGCCGGACCGTCAAGGTGACCACCACCGTCATCACTCGCGGGGACGGCGACGAGGACGACGATTAAGGGCGTATCAGGCGCCCAGCCCTCCGGCCACCGGATGCCATCCGTCGTTAGCCCGAACTTAGAGAGCGGCGGACTTTCCCGGACGCGCGCGCCTTGCCGAGTGGATTCCCGGGGAGGGATAAACCCCACGGCAATCAGCCTTCCTCCCTAAACGTCAACACCCGTCCGGGCTGGGAGCCGGGACGGGCGTTGTGTCGTGGGGGAGAAAGTGGTGGGCGTTTATGAAGCGGGCGGCGCCTGACGGGTGCGACGGCGGGTGAGACCGCAGACGCCAAGCACGGCGGCGCCGAAGAGGGCGGTGGTCGGCTCGGGAATGGGGGTCGCCGCGACATAGGCGGCGGCGGGTGGGGCGGTTGGGAGGTCGCCGCTGGCCTGGCCTTGGCCCTCGGGCTCGTTCTTCTCATGCTTCGCTCCCTCGGTTTTGTCATGGCCGCGCTGTCCGCGCCGACCGTTGTCGTGAAGCTTCCTTTGGGCCTGCCCCGCCTTCGCGTTGCCGCCGTGCGCGTGGGCACTCCGGGATGAGTCATTCGCCGGGCCTTGACCGTTCTGCGCGAGGTCGCGGGAGGGGCGGTTCCATTCCGAGACGCCTTTGGCGGTCAAGGGCGCCTCGTCACTCAGCGCGCTGGTCGGGAGGCAGCGAGCGAGGCGGATCTCCGGTTCGCCCTCCTGCTTCGGTGCCCATTGCAGGTTATCCACCGGGAGGAATCCGGAAAAGCGCACCGCAAAGGGCTCGCGATCCGCGCGATCTTCGCGATCCGCACCGGCACCGTGGCCCGGCCGGCCCCCATCGCCAAACGGCGCGTGGCCAAGGTGCGAGAGGCCGAAAGCCCGCGAATTCGCCGCAGCCGCGGGGTGCGCCAGCAGCACGGCGGCGAGCGGCGCCAGCAGGGCGGTGGAGAGGTTCAGGAGCTTCATGAGGTAGAGGAAACGGGAGGCTGCGTAGCTTATGAAAGCTGTATTCAGTGCCGCAGTTTCTACCCAATCCCGGTGTTCGTCGTTATCCAAGAGTCCGTTTTGTGTGTAGGACGCAGAGGAAAATCGCCGGCGCGCACCCGGTGCGGCGCCGCCGTTTCGGCCCCGCCCCCCTGCGGACTTGACGCGCCCCGCCAGCCTTTTCGCGCTTCCGCGCGCCGCGGCTCACCCCGACCAGGTGGAGGCTTCTCGGAGTTTCCCTTTCCCGCAAGGCTGCGCCGGAAGCAGCCGGGGCGTCCCGCGAGGCTAGCGGCCCGTCGCAGGCTGCCGGGGGGCGGCGGGCTTGCTGGCCGCCGCGGGTTGGCTGGTCGCTGCGGGTTGGCGAGCGGGCGCGGCCGGTTGGCGAATGGCCGTGGCTTTCGGCGCGGTGATCGCGGGTTGCTCGTCCGGCCCGGCGGCCACGGGAGCGAGACCGGAAGTAAGATCCAGTTCTTCGGCGCGCTGGCTGGCTTTGGTCGCCGCGGCATCGGCCTGGGCGAGTTTGGCCGACGCGGCGCTGATCGCGGCCGTCGCCGCGGTGCTCGCGTCGAGGAGGGTCTGCTGGCTCTTGAGGCCCTTCTTCTTCAACTCGGCGATCTGGGCCTTCAGCTTCGCGGTGGTATCCGCACCGCTGGGGTCCGCGGTCGGGCGGGAGTCGTCGAGGATGGGTTCCGGCTCGGTGGCCGGCAGATTCTGGAAGTTGATGAGCTTCAGTTCGGCCGCGGCGATCTCCGCCTTGCGTTCGGTGGCTTCGCTGCGCCCGGTCGCGTAGCCGAGCACTTTGGCCTGCCCTTCGCTCAGCATCTTCAGACCGGTGACCTTCAGCTTCTCGGCCTCGACGCGGAGGGTGGCGACTTCCAACGCCTGGGAAAGACGCGCCCGTTCCGCGGAGAGTCGTTCGAGATTGGTGGACGCTTCATGGGCGGCCGTGTCGATGCCGGCGATACTGCTCTTGAGATCGTCGGCTTCGGCCCGCGCTTTCGCGAGGTCTTCGGTCAAGCGGTTGAATTCGATTTGCTTGGCCGCGATTTCCCGTTGCAAGTCGCGCTTTTTCACTTCCAGAAGGAGCGCCTGGGCGTTTTCCGGAGTTTTTGTTTCACCGAACGCAGGTAGCGACAGGCCGCACGCGATGATGGCGGCGAGGGAAAAGGACGCGAAATGGGGAGAGGTTTTCTGGGGCATAAGACGGCTTTCTAATCAAATGCTGTTATCCACTGCAAGGTTCGGGTTCCCGCGATTTTCGGTGGAGAGAAATGGCTCGCCGACATTTCGGCTAGCTCCGACGGAAACTGCCCACACCCCCGAAGCCGTGAATGACCCTGCAACGCTGATCTGGAGAAGGATGGTGCGCGATGCAGGGTTCGAACCTGCGACTTCTTGCGTGTGAAGCAAGCGCTCTACCACTGAGCTAATCGCGCGTTTTCCAAAAACGGAGCGGCAGAATAATCATCCGCGGCGACGATGCCAGCGGAAATTGACGGCCCCCGCGGAGGGACACGCTAAGGTGTGTTCCGTGATCAAGGACGCGCGGGAGCGCGTCCCTCCGGGAAAGTGATCAGGGGAGCGCGGGAGCGCGGCCCTCCGGGAAAGTTAGGCGCCGAGGGCGAGGGCGTGGGCGACGGCGTAGTGGTCGCTATGGCTGAGGCTGAGGCGCAGTTCGGTGATGCCGAGGCGGGTGGCGGTTTTCGCGCCTTCGCCGTGGAGGACGACGAAGGGTTCGCCGCTGGCTTTGCGCCGGACTTCGATGTCGAGCCAGCCGAGCGAAGCGCCGATGCCGGTGCCGAAGGCTTTGGAGACGGCTTCCTTGGCGGCGAATCGGGCGGCGTAGCAGCGCTCAGGGGTGGCCATTTTGCCGCAATAAGCGCGTTCGCCTTCGAGGAAGACGCGGGCGAGGAAACGTTCGCCGTGCCGCGCGAGGCTGCTGGCGATGCGGGCGGTTTCGACGATATCGACGCCGGTGCCGAGGACGTTCATCGGCGATCAGTCGGCGCCCATGGCGGCGAGCATGTCGGCGGTGGCACGCTCGAGGCCGGTGAAGATGGCGCGGGAGATGATGGAGTGGCCGATATTGAGCTCGGCGAGGTGCGGGATGGTGAGGATCTCGCGGATATTGATGTAGTTGATGCCGTGCCCGGCATTGACCTGGAGGCCGCAGCGGTGGGCGTGCTCGGCGGCGGTGCGGAGGCGCTGGACTTCGCGGTCGCGGGCTTGGCCGGTGGCGTTGGCGAAGGCGCCGGTGTGAAGTTCGATCATCTCGGCGCCGAGCTGGCGGGCGGCTTCGATCTGGTCGGCTTCGGGCTCGATGAAGAGGCTGACGCGGATGCCGGCCATTTGCAGGCGCTCGACGGTGGGGGTGAGGGGCTTGATCTGGCCGGCGGCGTCGAGCCCGCCTTCGGTGGTGATTTCGGCGCGGTTCTCGGGAACGAGGCAGACTTCCTCGGGGAGGACGCGCAGGGCGATGTCGAGGATCTCGGGGGTGTTGCCCATCTCGAGGTTGAGCTTGGTATTGATGCTCGCGCGGAGGCGGGTGACGTCGCGGTCCTGGATGTGTCGGCGGTCGGCCCGGAGGTGGATGGTAATGCCGTGGCAGCCGGCGCGTTCGCAGGCGGAAGCGGCGGCGACGATGTCGGGCTCGGCGCTGGGGGATTCGAGGGAGAAAGCGTAGCGCGCCTGCCGGAGGGTGGCGACGTGGTCGATGTTAACGCCGAGTTTCATGGAAGAAAGTTGAGAGTCTTTAGTTGAGGGTTGAGAGGCGCGCCGTTGGGGAAGCGCCCCGCGGTTTCAAAAGAAAGTCCAGCGAGACAAAAAGGGAAAGCGCGGGTCAGTCGTTGGGCGTCTCTCCACCTTCAACTCTCAACTGGCGCTAATGCTTAAAGTGCCGAACGCCGGTGCAGATCATGGCGAGGCCGCGTTCGTTGGCGGCGGCGATGACGTCGGGGTCTTTGATCGAGCCGCCGGGCTGGATGGCGCTGGTCGCGCCGGCTTCGGCGGCGGCGATGAGGCCGTCGGGGAACGGGAAGAAGGCGTCGCTGCCGACGGCGCTGCCTTTGAGCGAGAGGCCGGCGTCCCCGGCTTTCCATATGGCGATGCGGCTGGCGTCGATGCGCGACATTTGCCCGGCGCCGATGCCGAGGGTGCGGTCTTTGGCGGCGTAAACGATGGCGTTGGATTTGACGTGTTTGACGACGCGCCAGGCGAAGAGCATGGCGGCGAGTTCGTCTTTGGTCGGCGGGCGGGCAGTGACGACTTTGTCCTCGAAGGCGATCGCGGGCTCGAGGTCGCGGCTCTGGACGAGGACGCCGCCGGTGACGGTGCGGATGAGCTGGTCTTCGTCCTCGGACTGCGGGAGCGGGCGCGCCAGTATGCGCATGAGTCGAAGGTTTTTCTTCTTCTGCAGGAGGGCGCGGGCGTCGGGCTCGAACTCGGGAGCGATGATCACTTCGCTGAAGATCTCGCTGATCGCGCGGGCGAGCGCTTCGGTGAGCGGGCGGTTGCAGATGATGATGCCGCCGAACGGAGCCTGTTTGTCGGTGGCGAAGGCTTTGTCCCACGCGGCGCGGAGGTCGGGGTCGCTGCCGACGCCGCACGGGTTGGTGTGCTTGAGAATGGCGACGGTCGGTTCGGAAAACTCCTCGATCAGCTCGGACGCAGCGGTGATGTCGAGGATGTTGTTGTAGGAGAGTTCCTTGCCGTGAAGCTTTTCAAAGTGCTCGTCAAAGCTGCCGTAAAGGGCGGCGGTCTGGTGCGGATTCTCGCCGTAACGGAGCTGGGCAACGAGCGGCAGGCTGAGACTGAAGCTGCTCGGGCATTCCTTTTCCTCGTTGAGGAAATCGGCGATGGCGCCGTCGTATTTGGAAGTGGTGACGAAGACCTTGATGGCGAGGCGTTCGCGGAGCTGAAGGGTGGTTTCGCCGTCGTTGGCCTGGAGGGCGGTGATGACGTCGGCGTAATCGCCGGGATCGGTGACGACGGTGACCGAGCGGTAGTTTTTCGCCGCACTGCGGAGCATGGAGGGGCCGCCGATGTCGATCTGTTCGATGGCTTCGTCGAGGGTGACGCCCGCCTTGGCGACGGTCTTTTCAAACGGGTAAAGGTTCACGACCACGAGGTCGATCGCTTCGATGCCGTGCGCCCTGGCCTGAGCGACGTGCTCGGGATTGTCGCGCAGGTGGAGCAGGCCGCCGTGGACTTTCGGGTGCAGCGTCTTGACCCGGCCGTCCATCATCTCGGGAAAGCCGGTGTAGGCGGAAATTTCGGTGGTCGCAATGCCTTCGCTCTGAAGGAGCTTGGCGGTGCCGCCGGTGGAGATGATTTCGATGCCGAGGGCGGCCAGTTCCCGGGCGAATTCGGCGAGGCCGGTTTTGTCGGAAACGGAAATCAGTGCGCGTTGGATTTTCATGCGAGGGTCGGGACCGTAGGGCAGGCGCGAACGGCGTCCAAGAGCGTTTTTCAGGGGCAAGAAGGCAGTACAAAAGTGAACCGCGCGGCCACCCAAAGCCGCGCGGTTCCAACCCAACAACACAAACACCTGAGAAGAAACTACGCCCGCTTTTCCAAGGTGCAAATGGGAGGATGAGAATATTTTTGCGGCGCGCGAATGATTCCATCCACGGGTGCCTCTTGCCCGTAATTGACTTCAAATGGTCACCCTTCTACGCTGCCCCTAGTGAAAAATTTCACAAAGCTCGAAACCACCACGGACAAGACCCAGGCGCTCAAGGGGACCTTCGAACTCATCAACTCCCAGCTCTATTCGGTGGAGGAGCGCATCCGCCAGCAGGCGCGGGCTTTCGACCCGGCGGTGGAAGGCTACGTGGCCTACGCCGTCGAGAGTCACGGGAAGCGGTTGCGCCCGGCGCTGGCGCTCCTCGCGGGCGGCGCGACGGGGAACATCTGCCCGAGCCATTTCGACCTCGCGGTGGTCCTCGAGTTGATCCACGCGGCGACGCTCGTGCACGACGATATCCTCGACGGCGCGGACAAACGCCGCGGCCAGCCGACGGCCAATGCGAAGTGGGGCAACGCGATCTCGGTGCTGCTCGGCGATTGCCTGTTCGCCCACGCGCTGAAGCTCTCGACGAATTTTCAGAATGGCGAGATCAGCCGCCGGGTGGCGCACGCGGCCAGCGACGTGTGTTCGGGCGAAATCATCCAGACGCAGCGGCGATTCGATCTCAAGTTGAGCGTGCCGGATTATTACAAAATCATCGAGATGAAGACGGCGGCGCTCTTCGCGGCGGCGTGCGAGCTGGGCGCGCTGCTCAATGAGGCGTCGCCGGAGGTGATCGACGCGCTGCGGATTTACGGCCTGCGCCTCGGCACGGCGTATCAGATTTACGACGACGTGCTCGATCTGGCCGGCGACGAAACCAAGGCGGGGAAAACGCTCGGGAGCGATCTGCGCAAGGGCAAGCTGACGCTGCCGATCCTGCACCTGCTGCAAAACTCCGACGCCGCCGAGCGGCATCGGCTGAGCGACATCATTCTCAATGGCGAGGAGAGCGATATCCTCCTGCTCGCGGAAAAGGCGATCGCCAAAGGCGCGGTGAAAAGCGCCATCGCCACCGGGCGCAAGCTGTTGCGCGAGGCCGAGGCGCAACTGCAGATCGTGCCGGAGAACAAATATCGCGACGCGCTGGGATCGCTGGTCACGACGCTCGATGGGATGATCGGCCAGTTTAACCCGTAAGTTTGGGCTTCCGCAGTCGGCCCGGCCGGGTAATCTGCGGCCATGGCGACGTTGCGGATTCACGAACTGCCCGAGCAGGAGCGACCCCGGGAAAAACTGGCGGCCCTCGGGGCTGGGGCGCTGAGTGATAGTGAACTGATCGCGATCCTTTTGCGCACGGGCCTGCCGGGGGCGAATGCCGTGGATGTCGCCCGCCAGCTTCTCGCCCAATACCAATCGCTGAGCGGACTGGCCCGCTGCACCGTGGCGGAACTCGCCAAGATCAAAGGCGTCGGCCCGGCCAAAGCGGTCCAACTCGCGGCGGCTTTCGGACTGGCCTCGCGACTGGCCCGCGAGACTCTCACCCGCCAGCGGCTCGACACGCCGGAACTCATTTACGATCTGCTCGGCGCGGAAATGCGCGCCCTCAATCGCGAGTCGCTGCGCGTCATCCTGCTCGACACGAAGTTCCTGCTGCTCCGGATCGAGGAAATCTCCCACGGCAGCCTGAACGAAAGTGTCGCCCACCCGCGCGAAATTTTCCGCCCCGCGATCACCTACGCCGCCTACGCGCTCATTCTCGTCCACAATCACCCGTCCGGGGACCCCGCGCCGAGCGACGCCGATCTGCGCCTCACGCGCCGGCTCAACGAAGCCGCCGAACTCCTGCAAATCCGCTTCCTCGACCACGTGATCATCGGCTCGAGCGACAACGGTCGGCGGCCGTATTTCAGCTTTCGGGAAGCGGGCGTGATTTGAAGCGCTGAAGGCGGAAGAAGGGCGCCCGTGCTTTCGCCTTTCATCCCTCCGCCCTCCGCCTTCATCCTTCCGCCATGCTCCACCCGACCGCCGTCATCCACCCCGATGCCCAACTCGGTGCTGATGTCAGCGTCGGGCCATTTGTGGTGATCGAAGGCGCGGCGCGGATCGGCGATCGGTGCGAAATTCAGGCGCACGCGGTGATCGGGGCGCAGGTCGAGATGGGGAGCGACAATCTGATCGGTTACGGGGCGATCATCGGCGGCGATCCGCAGGACTTCGCCTTTCGGCCGGAAACTGGCAGCAAGGTGCGGATCGGGAACGGAAACCGGATCCGCGAATACTGCACCATCCACCGCGGCACAAGCGAAGGCAGCGCGACCGTGGTCGGCGACTCCTGCTTCCTGATGGCCGGAGCGCATCTCGCGCACAACGTCGCCCTCGGCCATCACGTGATCCTCGCGAACCACGTCCTGCTCGGCGGGCATGTGCAAGTCGCGGATCGCGTCTTCATCGGTGGCGGCTGTGTCTTTCACCAATTCGTCCGCGTCGGGCGGCTGGCGATCTGTCAGGGGCTCAGCGCGTTCAGCAAAGACGTCCCGCCTTTCACCACCGCGGCGGAACGGAACACCGTCGCCGGGTTGAACGTCGTCGGGTTGCGTCGGGCCGGATTTTCCGCGCCGCAACGCGCCGCGGTGAAGGAAGCCTTCGCCCTGCTTTATCGCCGGGGGTTGAATACCACCCAGGCGCTGGCCGCGGTCCAGGAGCTGCATTTGACGGCGGAAGCGCGGGAGTTTTTCGAGTTTGTCGCAGCGGCGAAAAAGCGGGGACTGTGCGCATTTCTGGGGTTGCGCGACGGCGACGCCTCGGGAGAAGTGGCTCTCTGAGAGCCGAATAACGAGTTGCCGCCGCCCGAGCCAGCTCCTATAAGAGCCCGACCTGCCGGGGATCACGCCCCCCTAATTCTGCCTTCCATGCGTTATTTCCTGCCCCTTCTTCTCGCCCTTGCCTTCACCGGTTGCGCCACTTCCAAGACCCGGCAGGCGGCCAATACCTCGGGCCAGCGGATGACGGTGCGGACCACCGCTTACACCCACACCGAGGCCGGCGGGATCAAGAATGCGATCGGCGGCCGGTTGCGTTTCGGCGGCGAACAGCAGAGCGCGGCATCGGATTGGTCGTGGATGCCGCTGGGCACGCGCTTTAAGCTGCTCAGCACCGGCAAGGAATACGTCATCGAAGATTACGGTTCGGCGCTGGTCGGGCGGAAGACGATCGATCTCTATTTCCCGAAAATGAAGAATGTGCGCGGCTGGGGCGTGCGCAACGAGGAGATCGAAATCCTCGCCTGGGGTTCCGAGGCGATGAGTCTGAAACTGCTCGCGCCGCGCAGCCGCAATCGGCACGTGGCCACGATGGTTGCGTCGCTCCGCCAGCAGGGCGTCGTGCCCGCTTCGTAGGTCGCATTCGCGAGTTGCACGGCGGCGGCGGTCCGGGTAAACCCTCCCGCGCATGAAAATCCTCGTCACCGGCGGCGCCGGCTACATCGGCAGCATTTGCGTCGAGCAACTCCTCAACGCCGGCCACACCGTCACTGTTTTCGACAATCTCACCGAAGGCCACCGCCTGGCGATCGATCCGCGCGCGGAACTGATCGTCGGCGACCTGCAAAAGGACGGCGACATCAGGGATGCCCTGGAACACGTGCGACCCGAGGCAGTCATGCATTTCGCGGCCAACGCGCTCGTCGGCGAGTCGATGGAAAACCCGTCGAAATACTTCCGCAACAACGTCTCCGGCGGCATCCACCTCCTCGACGCGATGGTCGCCACCGGCGTGCAGCGCTTCGTTTTCAGTTCGACCTGCGCCACCTTCGGCCCGCCGGAGCGCGTGCCGATCGACGAAACCCTCCCCCAGCACCCGATCAATCCCTACGGCGAATCGAAGCTCATCTTCGAGCAGATCCTCCGCTGGTATGACGCGATCCACGGGCTGAAGTTCGTGGCGCTGCGTTACTTCAACGCGGCGGGCGCGACCGAACGCTTCGGCGAAGATCACCGCATCGAGACCCACCTCATCCCGAATGTCCTCAAAGTCGCCCTCGGCCAGAAGGAGAACGTCCAGATTTTCGGCACCGATTACGAAACCCCCGACGGCACCTGCATCCGCGACTACATCCACATCGTCGACCTCGCCCAGGCCCACATGCTCGCCCTCGGCGCGGAGAAGAGTGCGTTTTACAACCTCGGCACCGGCGGCGGCACCAGCGTCCGGGAAGTCATCGCCACCTGCGAAAAGGTGACGGGCCAGAAGATCGCCGTGATCGAAAAACCGCGCCGCGCCGGCGACCCGGCACGCCTCATCGCGGCGAGCGAAAAGATCCAGCGCGAACTCGGTTGGAAACCGAAATATCAGGCCATCGAGACGATCATCGAGAGCGCCTGGGCCTGGCATCTGCGGAATCCGCAGGGCTACGGAGATTGAGCAGCGCGGCTACGGAGGTGTGACCGCCTTTTCACTTGGCAAGTTTCCGAGCGGTCCGATAGCTTCGCCGCTTCGCATGAAACGACTGCTTCTCCTGCTCGCGCTCTCTCTTTTGGTCAGTTCCGGTGCGCGGGCGCAATTTGGCAGCTTTAGCGACGTGCCGATCGAGATCACCTCCGAGTCCACCCGCATGGAGAGTGGCCTCGCCATCGCCGAGCAAAACGTCATCATTCGTTACGGTGAAACGGCCATCTATTGCGACTACGCGCAATACAATCCGGACACCCGCGACGTGCTCCTGACGGGCAACGTGCGCATCTACCGCGACGGCCGACTCTTCACCGCCGAACGCGCGCTCTACAATCTCGAGACCAAGGTTCTCGACACCGCCGACTTCCGTGGCGAAGTGCATCCCTTTCGCTTCGCGGGCGATTCGCTCTCCACCGTGGGCAACAACGCCTACCTCGTGAAAGAAGGCATCTTCACGACCAGCGATTCCTCGAAACCCGACTACTTCCTCCGGGCCCGCACGGTGCGGATTTACACTAACGACCGGGTGGTTTTCAGCAACGTCACTCTCTTCGTGGGACGCACGCCGGTCTTTTGGTATCCGTACCTCTACCAGTCGCTCAACGCCGACCAGAGCTTCACCTTCACGCCGGGCTACACCAACGTGTGGGGCGCTTATTTGCTCACCCGGACGACCTTCCCCATCGGAGAGAGCATCGCCGGCACGGTGCGGCTCGATCTTTATGCCGATCGTGGCGTCGGCGCAGGTTTTGAAGCGCGCTGGGGCGCGGAAAAACGCTCCGCTTCCCCGTTCGCCAAAGCCACCGAAACGCGATCCGACTTAAAAGCGCGGGAAGTGAAGACCGGCGAAAACTGGGGCCGCTTCATCAGCTACTACATCGACGACTCGAATCCCGGCATAAACAAGACCAGCCTCCGCCGGGAACCGCTCGACTCGGAACGCTACCGCATCTCCCTGCAGGACCGCACTTACTTCACCGAGGACATCTACTCGACGATCAATATCAACAAGCTGAGCGACAAATTTTTCCTCCAGGACTTCGAGGAGACGGAGTTTCGCCAGAACCCGAACCCGGACAACCTGATCGCGCTCACCAAGTGGGATGAAAATTACACGGCCATCGTGATGGCGAGGAAGCAGATCAACGACGACTTCGACGGGACGGAAAAACTTCCGGAATTGGCTCTCGACATCAAACGCCAGCCGCTCTTTTCGAGCGCCCTCTTCTACGACGGCGAGACGAGCGTCGGAAACTACAAGCGCAACTTCGCCCAGGACTCGCTCTTCCCCGATTACGAATCCATCCGGGGTGATACCTACCATCAGTTCAGCCGCCCCGGCACCTACTTCGGCTGGCTCTCGGTGATCCCTCGCGTCGGCGTGCGCGCCACCTATTACAGCGAGAGCGGCTACATCGATGAAACCATCACCGATCAGGTCGTTACCGAGACCAAGATCGGTCCCGATGGGTTGCCGGTCGTCACCAGCAAGACCCGGCAGGAAATCAATGAGGAGTTGGTGGAGAACGGTTCGCTCTTCCGCGCGGCCGTCACCGCCGGTTTGGAGATGTCCTTCAAATTCTCGAAAGCCTTCGAGGGCGTGCAATCGCGCACCTGGGGCCTCGACGGTCTCCGCCACATCGTCCAGCCCTACGCCAACGCGTCGTTCGTCTATACCAACGAAAATCCGGACCAAATCCTCCAGTTCGATCGCTACAATCGCTCGACGCAGGCGCCATCGATCGACTTCCCGCAGTTCAACGCGATCGACGCCCTCGACAACTGGTCCATCATCCGGCTCGGCGTGCGCAACCGCCTGCAAACACGTCGCGACAACTACACACTGAACTGGTTCGAACTCGATACCTTCTTCGACGTGAACATCGACCGTCCGGGCTTCGGCAATGCCAGCGCGCTCGCCGACGACGGCACCTTTTCCAACGTGTATAACCGCCTGCGCTGGCAGCCGCTGCCGTGGGTCGGCTTCAATCTCAACGCCCAATTGCCGCTGCTGGATAGCGGTTTCACCGAAGTCAATTCCAGCCTCGGCTTCATGGTCACCCGCAACGTTCAACTCAGCGTCGGGCAGCGTTATCTGAACGGCAATCCGCTGTTCGAGGACAGTAACCTCGCGACCCTTGGCGGCTATTTCCGGATCAACGACCACTGGGGCTTCAGCTTCGCCGAGCGGTATGAATTTGAGACCAGCACCCTCGAAGGGCAGACCTACCAGATTCACCGCGATCTCTCCAGTTGGGTCGCATCCCTGGGCGTGAACGTCCGGGACAACGGCGGCGAAGACGAGTTTGGCGTGCTCCTCACTTTCACGCTCAAAGATCTTCCGAACGTCCGCATCCCGCTCTCGCTTGATGCGGACAGCCTGGCCGGTTCCGGCGGGAAGAATCGCTGATCTTGCGCCCCACCCTTTTTCTTGCGCTTCTGGCACTCGCCTAGCTAAATCCTCCGCCAATCCCCATCGGCTGGATTGTATTACCGCCGGAGCGGCATCGTATCTTTCACCATCAATAAGTTAGAAATAATGGATCTCTGTATCATCGGTTCGGGTTATGTCGGTCTCGTCTCCGGAGCATGCTTCGCGGAAGTCGGTCATCACGTCGTTTGCGTCGATAACGACCAGCGCAAAGTCGATGCCCTTCAGGCCGGCAAAATCCCGATTTACGAACCCGGCCTCGAAGACCTCGTCCACCGCAACGTCGCCGCAAAACGCCTGAGGTTCACGAATTCCATCGAGGACGGCGTCGATCATTCGCAGGTCGTTTTCATCGCGGTGCCCACGCCACCGCAGGTCGATGGCAGCGTCGATCTCACCTACATCGAGCGGGTCGCTCGCGAAATCGCCGGCGTGCTCAAGCCCGACCAATACCGGGTCATCGTCGATAAATCGACCGTCCCGGTGAAGACGGGCGAGAAGGTTGCCGACACCATCAAACGCTACAACAAGAGCTGCGAATTCGACGTCGTCTCGAACCCGGAATTCCTCCGCGAAGGCTGCGCCGTGCCCGATCTCATGAACCCGGATCGGGTCGTCATCGGCAGCGCCAGCCAGAAGGCCACGGACTTGATGAAACAAGTCTATGAGCCCTTCCGCGCGCCGATCCTCGTCACCGACGTGAACAGCGCCGAGCTGATCAAACACGCCGCGAACTCCTTTCTCTCGCTGAAGATCAGCTACATCAACGCCGTCGCCGCGATCTGCGAAGCCAGCGGTGCGGACGTCGAGATGGTCGCCGACGGCATCGGCATGGATAAACGCATCGGCCGCAACTTCCTCAACGCCGGCCTCGGTTACGGCGGTTCGTGCTTCCCGAAAGACGTGAAGGCGTTCATCGCGATCAGCAAACAACTCGGGACGCCCTTCAAGCTTTTGGAGGAAGTAGAACGCATCAATTCGAACATGCTCGATCGCTTCATCGGCAAACTGCGCGACGCCCTCTGGGTGCTGAAGGACAAGAAACTCGCGGTCTGGGGTCTGACCTTCAAGCCGGACACTGACGACGTCCGAAATTCCGTCGCCATCGAGCTGGTCAATCGCCTCGTTGCCGAAGGCGCCCACGTCACGGCCTACGATCCGAAAGGCGCGGAGAAAGCCGTCGAGTGGAAACTCGTCGATCCGGAAAAAGTGAAGCTGGTGCCCACCGCGCTGGAGGCTGTGGAGGGCGTGGAAGCGCTGATCCTCGCCACCGAATGGACGGAATTCGCCAATCAGGATTTCGACGAAGTGAAGAAGCGCATGCACACCCCGCTCATCTTCGACGGCCGCAACCTGTTCGATCCCGAGACGATGCGCAGCTTCGGTTTCACCTACCACGCCGTCGGCCGGCCGAACGGCAAGTAATCGCCCAGGAAATCGTTTTGCGAAGACGCCCTCCGCTCCGGAGGGCGTTTTTCTTTTGCCGAGCGCTTTCCCTTTTGCGGTCCGCCCCTACCCTCCAGCCCATGCCCGCCAACCCGCGCCAATCCTGCCTCCGCGCGCTCCTCGAATGGGAGAAGGGTAAATACTTTTCCGACGAAATTCTCCACACTTCGCTGGAAAAGGAACCGCTTTCGCCGCTCGACCGCTCCTTCTTCATGGAGACCTTTTTCGGCGTGCTGCGGAATCTCAGCCGGCTCGATTTTCTCATCGCCCAGCTCCGGGACGGCAAGATCGATCCGGAAACCCGCGCCGTCCTCCGCCTCGGACTCTACCAGATCTTCCACATGCGCACCGCCGCGCATGCCGCGGTGAATGAAAGCGTCGAACTGGCCGGACGCGCCCGCGGACTGGTCAACGCCATCCTTCGCCGCGCCCTGCGCGAAAAGGACGCGCTCGGAGCCGCGCTGGAAAATGTCGCCCCCGCCATCGCGATGTCGCATCCCGAGTTTCTCCTCGCCCGCTGGGAATCCACCTTCGGCGCGGAAGCGACGCGCCAGCTCTGCGCCTGGAACAACGATCCCGCGGAAGTCCACGTCCGCGCCAACGCACTGAAGATCAGCTTCGCCGACCTTCTGCGGAGTGCGCCGGAAGCCGAACCTTCGCCTGCCCATCCGTTGGCCATCAAAGTGCAGCACCTGCCGCCCGACTGGATCGCCGGCGGACTTTGCTACGTGCAGGATCCGAGCACGCTCATGGCCTGCGATCTTCTCGCACCGCAGCCCGGCGAAACCGTCCTCGACGCCTGCGCCGCACCCGGCGGCAAGACGACCTATCTCGCGCAATTGATGCGCAACGAAGGCCGCCTCGTCGCCTGCGATCTCTACGCCTCGCGCGTCGCGCGCCTGCGCGAAAACATCACCCGGCTCGGCGTGACCATCGCCCAAGCCATCCAGCACGATTGCATGCAAGCCGGCCCGCCCCTCGCACCCGCGAGCTTCGACCGCATCCTCGTCGATGCGCCGTGCAGCAACACCGGCGTGCTGCGGCGGCGCGTCGATGTCCGTTGGCGGCTGACCGAGGAGGATTTTCTCCGCATGCCCGCGCAACAGCTCGCCCTGGTCAAACGCACCGCGACCCTGCTCAAACCCGGCGGCATACTCGTCTATTCGACGTGCAGCCTCGAGCCGGAGGAAAACGAACAGGTCGTCGAGCAGGCTATGGCGGCCATTCCCGGCCTGCGTTTCCTCGAATCCCGTCGGACTCTGCCCTTCGTCGACCACGTGGACGGCGCCTTTGCGGCGAAGTTCACCCGCGAGTAGCTCAGCCGAAGATCTTTTTGAAGAACGCCTTCATGTCGTCCCAGGACTTTTTGTCCGCCGCTTCGTCGTAGGCGTTGCCCTTCGATTTGTCGTCACCCGCTTCCTTCTTGGTGAAGCTGTGGACCGCGCCGGGATACGAAATGAAGTCGTAGTTCACCTTGGCCTTGGCCATCTCCTCCTTGAACGCCGCCTGCTCCGCCGGCTTCACATACGGATCGGCGTCCCCGTGGCACACGAGCACCTTCGCTTTCACCGCACCCTCCGCCGCGGGCATCGACGTCCCAAGATTGCCGTGAAAACTGACCACTCCGGTGACCGGTGAGCCGCTGCGGGCCAGCTCCATGACCGTCGTCCCGCCAAAGCAATATCCGATCGCCGCCGTCTTCTGCGCATCCACTTCCTTGCGCTTGAGCAATTGATCGTAACCGAGCGTCACCCGCTTGCGCAGCAGCGGCAGGTCGCCCTTGTATTTGCCCGCTTCCTTCGCGCATTCCGCCGGATCGGTCGGACGCACACCCTTGCCATAAATATCCGCGGCAAAAGCGACGTACCCCAACTCGGCGAGCATCGTCGCCCGACGTTTGGAATAGTCCTGCAAGCCGGTCCAATCATGGATCACGAGCACGCCGGGACGCGGTCCGGTCTGGGCATCGTCATAAACCACGAAGCCTTCGAGCACCGTTTCGCCGTCCCGATATTCGACGACTTCCGTCTTGATCGCGGCGGAAGCCAGCGAGCCGACGACAAAGGAAAAAACGACCGCAGGGAGGAGAACTTTGGTCTTCATGGATGGAATGCTAAAGGTGTTCCCGCGTTTCGTAAATGACCCGGTCAACGGATGCCGCACACTTCCTCAAGGGCGGCAAATAAAGCGTCCACGGCACGTTCGAGTTGGGCGGCGGTGATGCAGTAGGGCGGCATGAGGACGACGGTGTCGCGAATCGGCCGGGTCAGCAGGCCGTGCTTTCGCGCGGCGAGACACACTTGGGCGCCGGTGAGTTGTTCCGGCGGGAACGGTTCGCCGTTGGCGCGGCGCAGCTCGAGGCCGGCGATAAAACCGCATAGTCGCACTTCACCGACATTCGGCCACGCCCGCACGCGATCGAGCAATTCCGTAAAATGCGCAATCTTGCCGGCGAGCGTTTCCAGCACTCGCTCCTCGCGGAAAATCGCGAGACTCGCGAGCGCGGCAGCACAGCCCAGCGGGTTCGCGGTGTAGCTGTGGCCGTAGTAAAGCGTCCGCTCCGGACCGCCGAGAAACGCCGCAAAAACGCGTTCCGTGGTCAGCGTCGCCGCGAGCGGCAGGTAGCCGCCGGTCAACCCCTTGGCCAGCGCGATGAAATCCGGCACGACCGCTTCCTGCGCGCAGGCAAACATCGTCCCGGTGCGCCCGAAGCCGGTCATCACTTCGTCAAGAATGAGCAGCACGCCATGCGCGTCGCACCAGCGGCGCAGTTCCGCGAGCATCCCGTGCGGCCAGAGCCGCATGCCGGCCGCACCTTGAATCAGCGGCTCGATCACCACCGCCGCGATCGTCGCCGTATCCAGCTTTTCCAAATCCTCCATTGTCGCGACGTGCTCCGCCGGAAATTGCCACGCCGAGAATTTGCCATGAAAGGCCGCGATCCCGCCGAGGCTCGACGCGCCCATCGTGTCGCCATGATACGCGCCCGTGAACGCCACAAACCGCGTCCGCTGCAATTGCCCGCTTTGCTGCCAGAATTGCGCCGCCATTTTCAGCGCGACCTCGATGGCGGTGGAACCATTGTCGGAAAAGAAAACGCGCGTCAGCGTGTCGGTGGGCCATAGCGCCACGAGTTCCCGCGCGAGTTGCGCGGCCAGCGGATGCGTGAAGCCGAGGAACGACGTGTGCGCGACGCGGTCGAGCTGCGCCCGAATCGCGGCGTCGATCTTCGGATGCCGATGACCGTGCAGGTTGGTCCAGATCGAGGAATTGCCGTCGAGGTATTCGCGCCCCACGCTGTCGCGGAGCAGCGCGCCTTCGCCCTCGACGAGCACCAGCGGCTGGTGCTCCGGCGCGTTCCAAGTGAGGTGCTGGGTGAAGGGGTGCCAGACGTGCGCCTTGTCGAGCGCGACCGTTCCGCCCGGCTCGATCATGCCGTTTCCTCCCACGTCCCGCCGCGATCGGTAATCATTTTTTCCACCGCCGCGAGGTCGTCATACGAAAGATGTTTGCGCTGATATTTGCGAAAGAGCACATCGCGCAATTCGATGAGGTCAGGGACCAGCGGATCCTCGTAATACGTCCAGTTTTCCTCGCCCTTCACTTTCGCCTGCAGGCGCCAGCGTTTGCCAAATTTCTCCGCGCGCACCTCCCGCTTCTGACCGTCTTCGGTGGTGGTTTTCCAAACGTGGAGATTGCGCATAGGGAATTTATGTGGAGCGAAATAGGCTTTTCGCAAGAATACGCCGCCCTTGAAAGACCTCGCCAAAATATTCGCATACCTCGCCGCCGTCATCCTCCTCGGCGCCCTGCTCGCTCCCCCGCTCTATTGGGGCGCGCATTGGCTCGCCGGGCAGGGGATTTTTCCCGTCCTGACGGAGTTCAAGTTTCAGAAATATTTCAACCGCGCGGCACTGATCGCCGCCCTCGTCCTCCTTTGGCCGACGATTCGCTGGCTGAAAGTCGGCGGCTGGCGCGAGTTGGGCATCGAGCCCGATCCACGCTGGCGGCAGCATCTGCTCGCCGGTTTTCTGATCGCCGGGATCGCGGTTGCGGTGATGGCTTTCATCTATGTTCAGCTCGGCATTTATCGGATGCGCAGCGTCGTCGCGTGGCACAAGGTGCCGGTCGTGGCGCTTTCGGCGGTCACGGTCGCGTTTCTCGAGGAAGCGCTTTTTCGCGGGGCGATTTTCGGGCTGATGCGGCGTTCGCTCCGGCCCTACGCAGCGCTGTTTTGGGTGACGGTGCTTTTCGCGATCGTCCATTTTCTCAAACCCGATGATTCCGTCGAACTCGCCGAAATCGGCTGGCTCTCCGGCTTCGCGCTCATCCCGCACACCTTCCATCAGTTCGCCGAGCCGATGACTCTGCTCGCCGGTTTCACCACGCTCTTCGCGCTCGGCTGGCTGTGCGGCGACGCCACCCTGCGCACGCGCGCCCTCTGGCTCAGCATCGGCCTGCACGCCGGCATCGTCTTTGTGAAGATGAGCTTTTCCGTGATGGCGAAGTTCGGCGTGAAGAAGAGTCAGCGGGACGACCTGCTGCCGTGGGTGACCGACCGCTTTGAGGCGGGTCTCGTGCCCGTCGCCGTGCTCCTGCTCGCCTGGCTCGCCGTGGTGCTCTGGCTGAAATATGAAAATCGCGCCCGTCCTGCGACTGATCGGTGACGGGCTGATTTCGCTGCTTTACCCGCCGCACTGCGCGAAGTGCGGCGTGGACACGCTTTCCGGGGTGCATGTCTGCGCGGCCTGCGCCGGGCAGGCCCGGAAGATCGCGCCGCCTTTTTGCCGGCAATGTTCCCAGCCCTTCGAGGGCGCGATCGACGGCGAATTCACCTGCGCGAACTGCGCCGACCACACCTTCCATTTCGAGTGCGCGGTCACGCGCTATCTCAGCCGGGGCGTCGTGCGCGAATTCATCCATCGCTTCAAATACGAAGGGCACTTTTACCTCCGCCATCCGCTCGCCGAGTGGATGGCCGAGACGCTCGACGACGAGCGGATCCGCGCCCTGCCTTTCGATGCGATCGTTCCCGTGCCGCTCCACGCGGCGCGCTTTCGTGAACGCGATTTTAACCAGGCCGAAGTCCTCGCTGAGCTGCTCGCCCGACGCACCGGGCAGCCCGTCCTCCATGCGCTCAAGCGCATCCGCTACACGACCACGCAGACCCGACTCGACCGCGAGCAGCGGATGGAAAACTTGCGCAACGCCTTTCGCGTGCCGCATGCTGCCGCCGTGCAAAGCCGCCATCTCATTCTTGTGGACGACGTTTTCACCACGGGCTCGACCGTGGAGGAATGCGCCCGCGTCCTGCGCCGGGCCGGCGCCGCGTCCGTGCGCGTCGTCACCGTGGCCCGCGGCTGATTCTCTCAACCTTCCCGAACCATGGGCATATTCTCCAAACCCTCATTCAATTCCGACAAGAAGCGCGAATTCCCCGAAGGCCTCTGGCAGAAATGCCCCGAGTGCTCGGAGATGATCCACAATCTCGAACTCGTGCAGAACTTCCGCGTCTGCCCGAAGTGCGATCATCACCTGACGCAGAGCGCGCGCGAGCGGCTCGACATGCTCCTCGATCCCGAGTCGTTCGAGGAATTCGACGCCAACATGACTTCGGTCGATACGCTGAAATTTACTGGCATGGCCAGCTACACCGACCGGCTGAAGAGTTACCAAAAAAAGACCGGACTGAAGGACGCGGTGATCAGCGGCTTGGGAAAGATCGAGGATCAGCGCGTGTCGATCGCCGTCATGGATTTCAATTTCATCGCCGCGACGATGGGTTCGGTCGTCGGGGAAAAACTCACGCGTGGTGTGGAGCGCGCGACCAGGGAACGCATCCCGGCGATCATCGTGTCCGCCTCCGGCGGCGCGCGGATGTATGAAGGCGTGCTCAGCCTCCTGCAAATGGCCAAGACCTGCGGCGCCCTCGCTCTCCACGCCCAGGCGCGCCTGCCGTACATCTCCGTGCTCACCCATCCGACCACCGGCGGTGTCAGCGCCAGCTTCGCGACGATTGGCGACATCAATATCGCCGAGCCGAAAGCGATGATCGGCTTTGCCGGGCCGCGCGTCATTCGCGAGACCACCCATCAGGATTTGCCGCCGAATTTCCAAACCGCCGAGTTCCTCGAAGAGCACGGCCTGATCGACATGATCGTCCACCGCAAAAAACTCCGCGACACGTTGACCAACCTGCTCGGCTACCTCACCTCCACGAAGTGACATACGACGAGGCGGTGAGCTGGCTTTACGCCAGCCAGATGCACGGCATCAAACTGGGATTGGAAAATATCCAGCGCCTCGTCGCCGCGCTCGGCGTGCCAATCGGCGGAGCGGAAGCGCCGAAGTTTCTCCACGTCGCCGGGACCAACGGCAAAGGCTCGGTGTGCGCGCTGCTCGATGCCTGCTGCCGCGCGGGCGGCCTGCGCAGCGGCCTTTTCACTTCGCCGCATCTCGTCACCTTCCGCGAACGCATCCGCGTGAATGGCGAGATGATCAGCGAAGCGGATGTCGCCACGGGCCTGACGAAAATCCGCGATCTGACGGTGGGCTGGGATCATGCGGCGACCTTTTTTGAAATCACCACCGCGCTCGCGCTGGAGTGGTTTCACCGCCAGAAGGCGGAAGTCGTCTCTCTCGAAACCGGCCTCGGCGGACGCCTCGATGCGACGAACGTGGTGCAGCCCGCGGTTTGTGTCCTGACGCCGATCGATCTCGATCACCAGCAATGGCTCGGCGATTCGCTCGCCGCCATCGCCGCCGAAAAAGCCGGCATTTTCAAACCCGGCGTGCCCGCGATCTCCGTGCCCCAGGCGGAGGAAGTGCGGGACATCTTCGAGCGCATCGCCGCCGAACGCGGCGCGCCGCTCACCTACATCGAAGCACCGCTCACCGCTCACGAGATCGGCCTCGCGGGTTCGCATCAGCCTTGGAATGCCGCGCTCGCGGTGCAGGCCCTGACGTTGGCGGGGTTAAATTTGCCGGACGAAGCCATCGCGCGCGGGCTGCGCGAAGTCGTCTGGCCGGGACGCTTTCAGCAGATTCATCCGCGCTTCATCCTCGACGGTGCGCACAATCCCGCGGCGGCCCAGCGGCTCGCGGAGACGTGGCGCGAGGTGCACGGCGAGAAACGCGCCACGCTCATCCTCGGCATTCTGCGCGACAAGGATGTGCGCGGCATTTGCGAGCAACTGCTGCCCATCGCGGGACGCATCCTCGCCGTGCCGGTGCCGAATCCGCGCACCTCGACGCCGCAGGAAATTTGCCGCGCGATCGGTCAGGTCGCGCCGCGGCAGGAATGCATCGCGGTGCGGGATCTGCCGGCCGCCATCCGCATCGCTCAGTCGATGGAGCGGCGCACGCTGATCACCGGCTCGCTGTTCCTCGTCGGCGCAGCGATCGCGCATTTCGAGGCGCAGCCGCCGCCGACGCCCAGCGCGCAATAACCACCGGAGGGACCCGCGCGTCCGCGAAACCATCGGAGGGACGCGCTCCCGCGCGTCCGCAAAATTAAGGGAACGCGTCGCTCCGCATCAGGCGCCGCGCATTGCACGGATCGCCGCCGCCATGTCCGCCGCGCCATACGCGCTGTTGCCGGCCACGAGCGTGTCCGCTCCCGCTTCGCGCGAAAGGATCGCCGTCTCCGGGTTGATCCCCCCGTCCACCTGAATGCGGTAATTCAGCCCGAGTTGCGCGCGCTTCCCCGCCGCAGCGCGGACCTTCGCCATCATCTCCGGCATGAAGGACTGCCCGCCGAAACCCGGCTCCACCGTCATGATCAGCACCAGATCGACCTCGCCGAGATGCGGCTCGATGCTCGCGAACGGCGTCCCCGGCTTGAGCGTGATCCCGCAGGTGCAACCCGCCGCGCGGATCGCCGCCAGCGTGCCGGCGACATCACACCGCGATTCGACGTGGATCGTGAGGTTCGCGGAGAACTTCGCGAACCGCGGGAAGTAATGATCCGGGCGATCGATCATCAGATGCACGTCCACCGGCTTTGTCGCCGCCTTCGCCGCCGCCGCACAAAACGTCGGACCGAAGGAAATATTGTCCACCAGATGCCCATCCATCACGTCGAGGTGATGCCAGTCCGCACCCGCCGCTTCCGCGCGACGGATCTCGTCGTGCAGGCAGCCGAAATCGCAGGCGAGCACGGAAGGAGCGATGACGATCGAATGGGCAGACATAAAAATTCAGCGCGGCGGGGCGCCCGGCAGCGTGACTTGCGGTGGTGGCGGCGGGGCGCTGCGCCGCTCTACGAGCGCCCAGACCGCGACTGCGAAAGCCAAAGTCGCAAGCGCTCCGGCGATCATCCGCGCGGGCGTGGGCGTGGCGCTCACGCGCGCGCCTTATTCATCGACCAGCGTGTCGATCTTCTCCGCCACTTCGAAATCCAGATCGGTCAGGCCGCCCTCGCTGTGCGTGGACAGGCGGAGCGTCACCTTGCCGTAGCGGATGTCGATGTCGGGGTGGTGATCGTCTTCCTCGGAAATCTCCGCGACGCCGTTCACGAACTCGATCGCATCGTTGAAATCATCGAACTCGAACAGGCGTTCGATGTGCTTTTTTTCGTGTTCCCACTGAGGGAGTTTTTTCAGCCAGGCTTTGATTTCCTGCGCGTCGAGTAGGTCGGCCATAGATAGGGTAGGTTTGTGGTTTGGCAGAGGTAACATCCGTCTTTCGCATTTCAAACCGAAAGTGCGCGGGGGAACATCCGCCTTGCCCGTCTTTACCGCCGATGTGTAGAAAGGCCACCCTTTCCTCGCAACAAAACCAACTCCTCTCTCACCATGGGCAAGCTCTACAACAACATCGTCGAAACCGTCGGCCGCACTCCGCTCGTCAAGCTGAACAAAATCCCCGCCAGCCTCGGCGTGGACCCGAGCACCACCGTCGCCCTCAAGCTCGAATTCTTCAATCCCCTCGGCAGCGTCAAGGACCGCATCGGCATGGCCATGATCGAGGACGCCGAAGCGCGCGGCCTCCTCACGGCCGACACCGTGATCATCGAGCCGACCAGCGGTAATACCGGCATCGCGCTCGCCTTCGTCGCCGCAGCCAAGGGCTACAAACTCATCCTCACCATGCCCGAGACCATGTCCGTCGAGCGCCGCACCCTCCTCGCCATGCTCGGGGCCAAGCTCGTCCTCACCCCCGGCGCCGAAGGCATGAAAGGCGCCATCGCCCGCGCTGAAGACCTCGTGAAGAACACCCCCGGCGCTTGGATGCCGCAGCAGTTCAACAACCCGGCCAACCCCGCGATCCACGCGAAGACGACCGCCGAGGAACTGTGGGACGACACCGACGGCGCGATCGATATCTTCGTCTCCGCGGTCGGCACCGGCGGCACCATCACCGGCGTCACCGAAACCCTCAAGCCGCGCAAACCCAGCTTCACCGCCATCGCCGTCGAACCCACCGATTCCCCGGTCATCTCGCAGACCCTCGCCGGCCAGCCCGTCAAACCCGGCCCGCACAAGATCCAGGGCACCGGCGCCGGCTTCGTGCCGAACAACCTCCACCTCAAGGACAGCGCCGGTAACGCGCAGATCGTCGAGTGCGTGAAAGTGACCAACGACGACGCCTTCGCCATCGCGCGCCGACTGGCCAAGGAAGAAGGCATCCTCGGCGGCATCAGCAGCGGCGCCAATGTCTGGGCCGCCTGCCAGGTCGCGAAGCGTCCGGAGAACAAAGGCAAGACGATCGTCACCATCGCCTGCTCGACGGGCGAGCGTTACCTCTCCACCGCCCTCGCCGCCGAAGCGAAGGCGGAAGTGGGCGGGTAGGCGGGCGATCCCGCGCGGGGAGCACATCACGCTATGAGGATTCAATCCTTCGCCGACACCGCCACCCTGCACATCGAATTCCGCGCC
>JBBQIZ010000021.1:0-33867 GCA_038325425.1 Chthoniobacterales bacterium | reverse complement strand
GACTCCGGTTACCTCACCCGCAAGCTCGTCGATGCGTCGCAGGACGTCATCATCAACGAACCCGACTGCGGCACGGTCAACGGCATCGTCGTCAAGCCGATCTACGAAGGGGACGAAGAAGTCGTCGATCTCATGACCCGCATCAACGGTCGCGTGAGTTGCGAAACGATCAAGGATCCGGTCACCGGCAAGGCAATCCTCAAAAAGGATCAGCTCATTGAGGAAACCGTCGCCCAGGCCGTCGAGAAAATCGGCGTCGAGCAGCTCAAGATTCGTTCGGTGCTGACTTGCGAAAGCAAGCGCGGCTGCTGCGCGAAGTGCTACGGCCGCAACCTGGCCACTGGCCAGATGGTCAAGCTCGGCGAAGCCGTCGGCATCATCGCTGCGCAATCCATCGGCGAACCCGGCACCCAGCTCACGATGCGTACCTTCCACATCGGTGGCGTCGCGTCCGGCACGTTCAAGCAGCCGATCATCAAGGCCAAGAACGACGGCGAGATTCACTTCGCGGACGGCCTCAAGGCCGTGCAGAACACCGAAGGCCAGTGGGTCGCGTTGAACAAAAACGGCAGCGTTACGATCAACGCCAAGGATGGCCGCGAACTCGAGCGCTTTACCATCGTCATCGGTTCGACCATCTCCATCGGCGAAGGTGGGCATGTGAAGAAAGGCGAAGCGTTCGTCCAGTGGGATCCGCACAACGTCCCGATTCTCACCGAAAAGGCGGGTAAAGTGGAATTCCGCGACATGATCTCGGGCGTGACCGTCAAGAAAGAGGTCGATGAAGCCACGGGCGTGCTCGGCACGGTCGTGATCGAGCACAAGGAGGATTTGCATCCGCAGATCGTCATCGTGGACGACAAGACCAAGGAGATCATCGCCAACTACTCGATTCCCGCCGGCGCTCACGTCGCCGTCCAGGAAGGCAAGAAAGTCCAGGCCGGTCAGCTCCTCGCCAAGACGCCACGGAAAGTCGCGAAGACCAAGGACATCACCGGCGGTCTGCCGCGGGTGGCTGAACTCTTCGAGGCGCGCCGTCCGAAAGACGCGGCCGAGATCGCCAAGATCGACGGTGTTGTTTCCGTCGGCGGAACCGTTCGCGGCAAGCGCAAGATCATCGTCACCGACGCCGAGACCGGCGCCGAGGAAGAGCATCTCGTGCCGATGAGCAAGCATGTCATCATTGCCGCCGGCGACTTCGTGAAGAAGGGCCAGCAACTCACCGACGGCTCCGTGCCGCCGCACGACATCCTCGACATCTGCGGACCGCAGCAGCTCCAGGAGCACATGGTCAATGAAGTGCAGGAAGTTTACCGCCTCCAGGGCGTGGAAATTTCCGACAAGCACATCGAGATCATCGTCCGCCAGATGCTGCGCAAGGTGAAGATCACCGAGCCCGGCGACACCTCGCTCCTCTGGGGCGATCAGGTGGACCGCCTCGCTTTCGAGCAGGAAAACACGCGCGTCGAAGAAAAGGGCGGCAAGCCGGCCGAAGCCGTTCCCGTGCTCCTCGGCATCACCAAGGCCTCGCTCGAAACCGATTCGTTCATCTCCGCCGCCTCGTTCCAGGACACCACACGTGTTCTTACCGAAGCCGCGACGCTGGGCCGCATCGATCACCTGCGCGGGTTCAAGGAAAACGTCATCATGGGCCACCTGATCCCAGCGGGCACTGGCTTCCCGGCGCACCGCGACATCAAGATCGTCAACTTGGGCGATCATCTCGGCGACCTCGAACCCGGAACGGAACTCGAACCGGCGCTCGGCTAAAGCGCGACCGAAAATCCATTCACGAAAGGGGCGGCAGCAGCCGCCCCTTTTCGTTGATTCCACCAAGCTGACAATGAGCATCGCAACCAAGACCGGCGACGACGGGACCACCGCCTTGATGTATGGGCGGCGCGTCTCGAAGACCGACGTGCGCGTCGCTGCTTACGGCACGGTCGATGAACTCAACGCCGCGCTTGGTTTCGTCCGCGCCACCGTCGCTGATGCGTTCGTTACCGATGCCGTGCTCGCGATTCAAAAGGAACTGGTCATCCTGATGGGCGAACTCGCCGTCGCGCCGGAAGACCGCGAGCGTTACGCGAAGGGGAACTACCGCTTCGTCGCAGCGCCGATGGTCGATGGCCTGACTGCGATCATCGACGACCTCGAAAAGAACCATCGCATTTCCTACGACGGCTGGGCGACGCCCGGTGCGACGCTCAGTTCCGCCGCGCTCGATCTCGCACGCACTGTTTGTCGTCGGGCCGAACGGCACGTCGTCGCCCTTGCCGAAACCGGCACCGAGGTGAACCCCGAAATCGTCCGTTACCTCAACCGCCTCTCCGATCTTTGCTGGCTTTGGGCCCGCTGGGTCGAGACCCCGCGGACCGAGCCCGAAGCGCACGCCTAGCACCTCGGAAACTTCCATTTTACACTCCGGCCCCTTTCCTCCATATTCCGCGCCCCTTTCTTATGCTTCACATCGCGATCAACGTCATTCTGGTGATCCACATTCTCATTTCGTTGCTGATTATCCTGCTGGTCTTGATGCAACGTCCGAAGAACGAAGGTCTTGGTGCGGCGTTCGGTGGCGGCATGACGGAGAACCTTTTCGGCGCGCAGACCACGAACGTCCTGCAGACGATCACCCGTTATCTCGGCGTCCTTTTCTTCGTCCTCACGCTCCTGCTTTCGTGGCTCTACGTGAAGCAGACCACCCAGCGCAGCAGCGTGCAGCAGCGTTTGCTGGCACCGACGGTCATTCCCGCCGCGCCGGCGACGCCCGCACCGGACGACAAGCTGCCAGACGCCCCGATCGCCCCAGACGCGCCCGCTGCAACCGCGCCCGGCGCCACTCCGGCGCCGACCGCCACCCCTGCTCCTGCGGCCCAGTCGCCCATGCCGGTCACCACTCCGGCGCCGGCGACTCCAGCACCAGAACCCGTCAAAGATGCCGTGCCGATGCCAGCGCCCGCGACACCCGCGCCTGCGGCGGCAACTCCCGCGCCCGTGCCCGCCACTCCCGCCCCGGCGGCAGCGACGCCCGTTCCCGCGACTTCAGCGCCGGTCCCGGCACCCGCAGAGCAGCCCGCTGCGCCTGCGCCCGCGCCCGCGGCGAACTGATTCCGCCGCCGCTAATTTTTGCGGCAGTGAACCCGCCAACGGGCGATCTTCTTGGCGCGAGGAGAACCACTTGGAAACGGCGCGTCTTTCGTGCCACTCTCCCCGCTCGCCGTGATCCGTTCTGCACTCTGCCGCCTCCTGCTTTCCCTCGCCGTTCTCACGCTCGGCGGTTGCGGGCGTCTGCCCGATCGGGCCGATCTGGTCTTCATCAATGGCGCGGAGCCTGAACTGCTCGACCCGGCACTCGCCACCGCACAGGCCACCAGCCGCATCAGCTACGCGCTTTTCGAGGGATTGGCCGCGAACGATTCCAAAGGCGCTCCCCAGCCCGGCGTGGCCGAGCGGTGGGACATCTCGCCCGATGGACTGCGCTACACTTTTTACCTGCGGAAAAATTCCCTCTGGAGCAACGGCGACCCCGTCACGGCTGAGGATTTTTTCTATTCATGGAAGCGCGTGTTGCAGCCGGAAACCGCCGCGGAATACGCCTATCAGCTTCACTACATCCGCGGCGCCAAAGCCTTCAACGAAGGCAAAACCCAGGACTTCAGCACGGTCGGATTGCGCGTCGTCGATCCATGGACCTTCGAGGTCACGCTGGAGAATCCGACGCCCTTTTTCATCGACCTCTGCGCCTTTGCCACGCTGCTGCCGGTCCACCGCGCGACCGTCGAGCGGTATTCCGACTGGGCGAGCAAACCGGCGCACTTCACGGGCAATGGAGCCTTCACCTTGCACGAATGGCGGCCTTTCGACCGCGTGCGCCTGATCAAAAATCCGCGCTATTGGAACGCCGCCAACGTCGGCATGAACAGCGTGGATGTCCTGCCGGCGTCCCGCCCGAATACCGCGTTCAACTTTTACGCGACCGGCCTCGCCGACCTGATGATGGACAAGGGCCTCGCGCCGACGGCGCTCCTCGGCGAACTCAAAAAGCGGCCCGATTTTCACGCCGCGCCGTTCCTCGGGAATTACTTTGTCCGGTTCAACACCAAGCGGAAACCGTTCAACGATCCTCGCGTGCGCCGCGCCTTCGCGCTCACCGTGGACAAGGAATATCTCACCGAGCGGATCACCCGCGCGGGTGAACGACCGGCGACCAGCTTCGTTCCGCCGGGCGCGGGTGCGGGATATGAACCGCCGCCGAGTTACACGCGCGATGTCGAAGAGGCGCGCCGGCTCCTGGCGGAAGCAGGATTCCCCGAGGGTCGCGGTTTTCCGGTCGTCTATTATCTCTACCGTGCGGATTCCGATCTCGATCAGGATCTTGCCGTCGAGATGCAGAATATGTTTCGCCGCGACCTCGGCGTGACCATCCAACTCGCGCGCCAGGAGTGGACGGTTTATCTCAATTCGCAGCAGACGCTCGACTACGATATGAGCCGTTCCTCGTGGGTGGGCGATTACAACGACCCGAACACCTTCCTCGACATGTTCGTCACCGGCGGCGGCAACAACAACACCGGCTGGAGCAACCCGCGCTACGATGAACTGATCGCCAGCGCCGGTCGCGAGAACGATCGGGACAAGCGCTTCGCCATGTTCCGCGAGGCGGAAAAAATTCTCGTCACCGACGAGGCGCCGATCCTCCCGCTTTATTACTACGTCGGCATCCAGTTCTACGATCCAGAGCGGCTCGGCGGCATTGAGGCCAACCTGCTCGACGAGCACCCGATCAAGGCGATGTATTGGAAGAAGCGCTGATGGATCGCGTGGTTTTCGCGATCTATCGCGTGCTTTCCGGCGCGATTTGCCTGCTTCCAATCACCGGCGTCTTCCGTCTCGGCTGGGCACTGGGCACGGTCGCGTATTTCGTCGCGGGGCCGTATCGCCGGCTCGTCCTGCACAATTTGCGGATCGCCTTCGGCAAAGAAAAATCACCGGACGAATTGCGCACGCTGGCCCGGCGGCACTTCGCCACACTCGGCGCGAACCTCTTTTCCAGCCTTAAACTGCCGCGGATGTCGCGCGAGGAAATTCTTGCCGTCGTCGAGATCGAAGGCGTGGAAGTCTTTACGCAGGCCAATGCGGCGGGCTGTGGGGTCGCGAACATCGTTGGCCATCTCGGCAATTGGGAATTGTTTGCCCAGCTTTCGCCGATCGTTTTTCCGTGCCCGAGCGGCACCATTTTCCAAGCGCTCAGCAATCGTTACATCGATGCCGAGGTGCGCCGCGACCGCGCCCGCCTTGGCCTCGCGCTCTTCGAGAAAAAGGAAGGTTTCATCGAAGCCTGCCGGTTCATGCGGGCGGGCGGAGCCGTCGGCATCCTCGCGGATCAGCATGCCGGCGACATCGGTCAGTGGTCGCCGTTTTTCGGGCGACTTGCCTCGACCAGTACGCTACCGGCCACGCTCGCCTTGCGCACGGGCGCGTGGCTGGTGCCTGCGGCTGTCCAAACCATCGGCGTTGCCCGCTGGCGCACCGTCTTTCCGCCACGCATCGAAACGCAGGGTGAAACCGCCGAGCAGATCACCGTGCGGATTAATCAGGCGCTCGAAGCCTTGATCCGCGCCGCGCCCGCGGACTGGTTCTGGGTGCACAACCGCTGGAAAACCCCGCGCCCGAAATTTCTCCTCGCGACCTACAAGCGCGGCGTCACTCTCCCGGCCGACTCCGATCCGGCGCGCGATCTCCAGCCCTTTCGCATCCTCATCCGCGGCAGTAACTGGCTCGGCGACGCGATCATGAGCGTACCTGCGGTGCGCGCGATCAAACGCGGCCGGCCCGACGCGCACGTCACGATCCTCACGCCCGCGAAGCTCGCGGACATCTGGAAATGCGTGGCCGAGGTCGATGAAGTCATCGCCATCGAACCGGGCGAAAACGTCTTCGCCGTCGCGCGCAAAATCCGGCGGAACTTTGACGTGGCGATTCTCTTCCCAAACTCCCTGCGCGTGGCGTTGGAAGCGTGGCTGGCGGGCATTCCGCGACGTGTCGGATTTCCGGGGCATCACCGCCGCGCGCTGCTCAATTCCGTGCTCGCGCCGAAGAAGAAAAAAAAGCCGGAGCCGGAGCCGCCGCGGCATCAGGTGCATCACTATTTGGCGCTTGCGGAGTTTGTGGGTGCCGATATCGCCGGGGCTGCGGTCTTCCCGCCGCCAAGACAACCAAGCGCCGGAACCGACGGGAAACCGGTGATCGCCCTTTGTCCCGGTGCCGAATACGGCGGCGCGAAACGCTGGCTGCCGGAGCGCTTCGCCGAGACCGTCCGCCTGATCCACGAAGCCAGCGGGTGCGAATGGAAGATCGTCGGTGTGGCCAAGGATCGGCCGATCGCGGATGCGATCATCGCGGCGGCCGGCGTGCCCTGCACCGATCTCGTCGGACGGACCACCCTCGCGCAACTCATCGACGAACTGCGCAGCTGCGATCTCCTCTTGACCAACGACACCGGCACGATGCACCTCGCCGCGTTTCTCGGCGTGCCGACCGTCTCCATCTTCGGCTCCACCGAGCCGCGTCTCACCGGTCCGCTCGGTCCCAGCCATCGCGTCCTCCGGCGTCACGTCGATTGCAGCCCGTGCTTTCTCCGCGAATGCCCGCTCGACTTCCGCTGCATGCAAGCCATTGAAGTGCCCGCCGTCGTCGCCACCGTCCTCGCAGCCCTGCGAGATCGAACGTAAATCTCCTCCCCCCTGTCACACGCAGCCCCGCACCCGCACATGAGCACCACCCAGGAAATCACCGAGCAAGTCAAAGAAGCCAGCCAGTGGATCAAACCGCTGCAGGACGAAATCGCGCGCGTCGTCGTTGGTCAGAAATATCTCGTCGATGGCCTGCTCGTCGGATTGCTGACCAATGGCCACATTCTGCTCGAAGGTGTGCCCGGCCTGGCCAAGACGCTGACCGTGAAGACGCTCGCGAGCTGCATTCACACGGGTTTCCAGCGCATCCAGTTCACGCCCGATCTGCTGCCCGCCGATCTCATCGGCACGCTGATCTACAATCCGCGCAGCGGCGAATTCACGACCAAACACGGTCCGCTTTTTTCAAATCTGATTCTCGCCGACGAAATCAACCGCGCCCCCGCGAAGGTGCAAAGCGCGCTGCTCGAAGCGATGCAGGAGCGGCAGGTCACGATTGGCGACACGACCTATCCGCTGGCCGATCCGTTCCTCGTCCTGGCCACGCAGAACCCGCTCGAACAGGAGGGCACCTACCAGCTTCCCGAAGCGCAACTCGACCGCTTCATGCTCAAGCTCCGCGTGGGTTATCCGAGCAGGGCGGAGGAGCGGATGATTCTCGACCTGATGGCGACGAGCACGCCGAACTTGAAAGTGCTCACGGTCACGGAACCCGCGGATATTCTCCGCTCCCGCGAGATCGTGAATGGCATCTACGTCGATGACCGGGTGAAGGATTACATCGTCGATGTCGTCTTCGCGACGCGCGAACCGGCCGCTTATAAGCTGAAGCTCGACGGCATGATCCGCTACGGCGCCTCGCCGCGCGCGACCATCGCGCTCACGCTGGCCGCTCGCGCGCGGGCCTTTATGGCCGGGCGCGGATACGTCACGCCGCAGGATGTGAAGAGTGTCGGCCTCGACGTGTTGCGGCATCGCATTATCGTCAGCTACGAAGCCGAGGCAGAGGAAATGACGAGCGAACAAATCATCGAGAAAATCTTCGCCGGACTCGCTGTGCCGTAGCCGCGCTTTGGTCGCGCCCCTTGCGCCCGACCGCCGTCCGCCATGGAATCCGCCCGCGACATCCTGAAGAAAATCCGCCGTCTCGAACTGAAGACGCGCGGTCTCGTCGCGGCGACTTTCTCCGGCCAATACCGCAGCGTTTTCAAGGGCCGCGGGATGAACTTCGAGGAGGTGCGGCAGTATGCGCCCGGCGACGAGGTCCGGTCGATCGACTGGAACGTGACCGCGAAATTCGGCGAAGTGCATGGGGATGCCTACGTGAAGAAATTCACCGAGGAGCGCGAATTGACGGTGATGCTCATCGTCGATGTCAGCGCATCGGGCGACTTCGGCAGCGTGCATCTCAGTAAACGCGAACTGGCTGCGGAAGTGGCCTGCCTGTTCGCGTTCAGCGCGATCCGGAACAACGACAAGGTCGGGCTGATCCTGTTTTCGGATCACGTCGAACTTTTCATCCCGCCGAAAAAAGGCCGGCTGCACACGCTGCGGATGATGCGCGAGATTCTGTTCTTCGAGCCGAAGGGCAAAGGCACACAACCCGCGGAAGCACTGAATTACTTAAATCAGGTCGTACATCGCCGCTCGGTTGTTTTCCTCATCTCCGATTTTCAAGCGCCGGATTTTTCCAAGGCGCTGGCGGTGACGAGTCGCCGCCACGACTTGATCGCGATCCCGATCATCGACCCGCGCGAGGAGGATCTGCCGGATGTCGGCCTGCTTACGCTGGAGGACGCGGAGACCGGCGAGCAGATCGAAGTCAACACCTCGGACCGGGCGACGCGACTGGCCTTCCTCAAGGCGGTCGATCAGCGCACCACCGATCGCCTGCGCGACTTTCGGCAGAAGCGGATCGACGCGATTTCGCTGACGACCAACGAGGATTACGTGCCGGCCCTGCGCGCCTTTTTCAAGAACCGCGAGCGGCGGTTGCAGATCCGATGATGACCTTCCTGTTCGCTCCGTTCGGACTTCCGGCGCTCGCGACACCCGCGCCTGCGGGGACTCCCGGGGCGATCGAAATCCGCGACATCGCGCCCCCGGTGGACGTGTTTCCTTATCCGCCGTGGATGATCGCGACCGTGGCGCTCGCGGCCGCTGCGGTGCTCGGGTTGCTGATTTGGTTGCTGGTTCGCTGGATGCGCCAGCGCCCCGGTCCGCCGCCGCCCAGCGCGCACGCGATTGCGCTCAGCGAGTTGGCAAAACTGCGAGCGCGGGTAAACGACACCGAGCCTTACGCTTTCAGTATTGAGGTGTCCGACGTGCTCCGCCGGTTCGTGAGCAATGCGAAGTTTCACCTGCCGGCGACGCACCAGACTTCGCCGGAATTTCTCGCCGCGATTTCCAGGTCACCGCTCTTCAGTCAGAACGACCGCGCGCTCCTCGCCCGCTTTCTGGAGAAGTGCGACATGATCAAATTCGCCCGCGTGCAGGCGACGAACGCGGACAATGCGGAACTCGTGGAAAGTGCACTGGCCTTTGTGCGAGGAGGGCAGGCATGAAGTTTTTCGATGAAGGGGCGGTGACGTTTACGCATCCGTGGCTATTGCTCCTGCTGCTGCTCATCCCGCTGGTCGCGCTGCTGGAGGGCGGCAAAGGCGCGGCGCCGGCAGTGGTGTTTTCTTCGCTGCGTCCGCTGCTCGCGCTGGGCAAAGCGCGGCGCTCCCGGCTTGGCGGTTGGCTGACGAGCCTGCTGTTGCTGGCGCTGGCGCTGCTCATCGTCGCGTTGGCCCGGCCGCGGCAGGGCAAGACGATCAGCCAAGTGCAGGCGAGCGGCATCGACATCATGCTCGCGCTCGACGTCTCGGGTTCGATGCTGGCCGAAGATTTTACGATCGGCGGCGAGCGGGCGAACCGACTCGAAGTGGTGAAGCAGGTCACGCAGAAGTTCATCGAAGGCCGACCAAATGATCGCATCGGCATCGTGTGTTTTGCCGGGCGCCCGTATCTGGTCAGCCCGCTCACACTCGATCACGGCTGGCTGTTGCAAAATCTGGAGCGCGTCCGCATCGGCCTCGTCGAGGATGGCACGGCGATCGGTTCGGCCATCGCTTCGGCGTCGAACCGGCTGAAGGATAAGGAATCGAAAAGCCGCATCGTGGTTCTGCTCACGGACGGCGATAACAACTCGGGCAAGGTGCCGCCGCTCACCGCCGCGGAAGCCGCGAAGGCCCTGGGAATCAAGGTTTACACCATCGGTGCCGGCACACGGGGCTACGCGCCGATGCCCGTGCAGGACATGCTGGGGCGGAAGGTGTACCGCAACGTGAAGGTCGATATGGACGAGGATTCGCTGAAGAAAATCGCCGATATGACCGGCGCGCGGTTTTACCGCGCGACCGATACGAAGACGCTGAACCAGATTTTCGACCAGATCGACAAGCTGGAGAAATCGACGGTCGAGCTGAATCAATACACCCAGTATCGCGAACTGTTTCCGTGGTTCCTCGGGGCCGGGTTTGCGGTATTGGCGCTCCAGATCGGCCTCGCGCAAACGGTGGGGAGGAAGCTGCCATGACCTTTGGGCAACCGCTTTGGTTTTGGGCGTTCGCGTTGTTCCCGGTGTTTCTCGCGCTTTTTCTGCGCAACGAATGGCGGCGGGAAAAGCTGCTGCGCCTGCTCGTGGCGGCGCGGCTGCAGGATCGGCTGGCCGGCACGGTCAGCGTCGGTCGTCGGCGCTTTCGCTTTGCGCTGCTGCTCCTCGGGCTGGCGTGCGTGGTGGCGAGCCTTGCGCAGCCGCAGCTCGGCTACACCTGGGAGCAGAGTAAACGCAAAGGCCGCGACGTGATCATCGCCATCGATTGCTCGCGCAGCATGCTCGCCACGGACCTCGCGCCGAACCGACTGGGCCGGGCAAAACTCGCGGCGCAGGATTTCATCGGCCAGCTTCAGGGCGATCGCGTCGGGCTGATCGCCTTTGCCGGCAGCGCGTTCCTGCAGGCGCCGCTGACCATCGACTACGGCGCGGTGCTCAACTCGATGACCGAACTCGACACGACGATCATTCCGCGCGGCGGGACGAATCTCGCCGCGGCGATCACCGAGGCCGATGCCGCTTTCGGCAAAGGCGAGAGCGATCATCGATGCCTGATCATCTTCACCGACGGGGAGGAACTCGATGCCGACGGGCTGGCGGCGGCGGAAGCGCAGAAGGATCGGATCAAGATTTTCACCGTCGGCCTGGGCTCGACCGACGGCTCGCTCATCCCGCTGCCCGTGGAGGATGGCGGCGCGGGTTTCGTGAAGGACGACAGCGGGCAGATCGTGAAATCGAAACTGGATGAAGATCGGTTAAGGAAAATTGCGGAAGTGACCGGAGGCTTCTACGTTCACCTCCTGAACGGCCCTGCGGAGATGCAACAAATCGTCCGCGACGGCCTCGGCCAAATGAAAGAACAAGAAATCGATGTTCGGATGTCGCGTCGCCCGATCGAGCGCTATCAATGGCCGCTCGCCGCGGGCCTCGTGCTGCTCGTCGGCTCGGCGTTGATCAGCGAGCGCAAACGCCCGGCGCGGCGAAAGGCGGGCGCGGCAGTGCTGGCGGGGTGTGCGTTGCTCGGGCTGATGCCGACCGCGGCGGTGGCGAAGAACAGTGGGGTCGAGGCGTACGAGCGCGAGGATTACAAGGGGGCGATGGACGAGTTTGGCCGCCAGCTCAAGCGGATGCAGGAGTCGGAGGCGTTGCACTTCAATCTGGGCGCGGCGGCATACAAGGCGGGCGATTTCGGCAAGGCGCTGGAGGCGTTTGCCAAGGCGGTGACTTCGGCCGATCCGCAACTCCGCGCGGCGGCGGAATACAATCTCGGCAACACGCTTTTCCAGCGGGGCGCGGCGGCCCAGGAACCGGACAAGAAAAAGCGTGAATGGAACGATGCGTTGCAGCATTACGAGCAGGCGCTGCAGGTTGAGCCGCAGAACAAGAACGCGGAGCACAATCGCGATGTCGTGCGCAAGCTGCTCGAGGAACTCGATCAGCAGCAACCGCCGCCTGAGGAGCAGAAAAAGCAGGATCAAAACAAGGACGAGGAGAAGAAAGAGAAGCAGGACCAGCAGGAGTCGAAGCAGGATCAACAGAACAAGGATCAGCAGCAGAAAGACCAGCAGCAAAAGGAGCAGGAATCAAAGGATTCTCAGGGCGAAAAGCCGGAGAATCAGCCGAAGGACGGTTCGCAGGAGGAGAAGGAGCAGCAGGCGAAAAAGGAGGAAAAAAAGGACGGCAAGGGCGATCCATCCGAGCAACCGAAACCCGAGAGGGGCGATGAAAAGAAGGACGCCAAGGACCAGCAGGAAGGCCAGGGCCAGGATGCGCCTCCGCAGAAGGATGGCCAAAAGCAGGAGAAGCCGGCGCCTTCTCCCGATCAGGGGGAGAAGGCGCGCGAAGGTGAAATTCAGACCAAGGGCGAACAGCCTCCCGCCAACAATCCGGAGCAGGAGGCGGAGGCCGAGGCGCAGGCAGCGCAGGAAGGCAAAATGACCGAGGCGCAGGCGAAGTCGCTGCTCGAATCCTTGAAGGGCGAGGATGACCGCGTGCAATTGCTCAAGCCGGGTGAACGCCGTCCGGGACGCGCCTTCCGCGATTGGTAATACGCATGACGACTTTCACGGCTTCTACTTTCCGTCGCATCTGGAGTGTGCTGCTGGGCGCGATGGCCGTACTGCTGATGACGGCGCAGGCTGCGGAAATTTCGGTGCGCGCGAGTTTAAGCCGCGGGACTTCGACGATCGGCGATCCGGTGCAGTATCAGATCAGGATCACCGGGGCGCGGAACGTAGAGGAGCCGCCGCAGATTAACGTGGACGGCCTGGCGATTCGTTACGCCGGTCCCTCACAGACTTCGGTCATGCGCTTCCGCAACGGCAGTTTTTCCGCGGAGCGGACGACCACACTCATCTATCAAGTGGTGCCGGAGAGGGATGGCGCGTTCACGATTCCGTCGGCGTTCGTCGGGGCGGATGGACAGAGGTTTCGCACCGAAGCGGTCGGGCTTAAGGTGCAGCCGAGCACGACGGTCGACGCAACGAATGATCCGCAGACGCTGGGATTCGCGGAGTTTGTGGTGCCGAAAAAGACCGCCTACATCGGAGAGACGATCCCGGTGGAACTGCGGCTCTATGTGGATGCGCGGGTCCGTTGGCAGCCGGTGGCGATGCCGGAGATCGAAGGCGAGGGATTTACGAAACAGAAACTGCCGGAGCCGACGCGGGAGCAGGAGGTGAAGGACGGGCGCGAATATGACGTGCTGATTTTCAAGACGGCGATCACGCCGAGCCGGGCGGGCAAAATCACGATCGGGCCGAGCGAGATTCCCTACAATGCGCGCGTGCCGCGAGCGCGCCGCGGTGGCCCGCGATCACTGTTCGACATGTTCGACGACGACGTTTTTGGTGACCCGTTTTTTTCCAGCACGCAGCAGATGAAGGCCAAGGCGGCGCTGCTCGAGATCACGGTGAAACCGCTGCCGGCAGTGGGCAAACCGAGTGAGTTTTCGGGTGCGGTGGGCCACTTCGAACTCGCGGTGGAAGGCCGTCCCAAGCAGGTGAAGGTTGGCGATCCGGTGACGATGACTTTGCGGGTCAGCGGGCGCGGCAATTTCGATCGGATGAGTGCGCCGGTGCTGAAAGATCCGGCGGGCTGGCGGACTTACCCGCCGACCAACGCATTCCAAGCGGATGACGAAATTGGATACAACGGCACGAAGTCTTTCGAGATGGCGGTGGTGCCCGAGGTGCAGAAGACGGAGACGCCGGTCTTCCAGTTTTCGTATTTCGATCCGCTCGCGGAGAAATATGTGACGTTGAATTCGCCGCCGGCGCCGCTGGTCGTCGAGCGTGGGACGCCTCCGGCGAAACCGCCGACGGCCATTGCCGCGGATCCAGCGGCGACGCCCGCTCCGGAAGCCGCACCGCTGAATGACATCATCGGGCTGCGTTACGATCGCGATCCGGTGCGAGGATTCGAGCCGCTCCATTTGCGGCGGGAGTTTTGGTATGCGCAGGGCGCGGCCGGGCTGGGATTGTTGGTTTTCCTCGGCTTGAAACTCCGCCGGATGCCTGACGCGGCCGAGCGAGTCGCCGCGGAACTGCGGCGTGAGAAAGCGGCGGCGCTGGCACGTCTGCGCAACGCGGATTTAGGGCGGATCGATTTTCTCGAAACCGCGGCCCGCGTGGCGCAGATCGAGACGGCGCTGGCGACTGAACGATCGGCGGCGAGCATCGATGCGGACGTCGTGCATGCTTCGGCGAAGCTGAGTGAGGCGGCAGCGGCGGTGATCGATGATATTTTTGCGACGCGCGCGAAACTGCTCTATGCGGGAGGCGGGGCCGAAGCAGGATCCGTCTCGAGCGAGGAGCGGGAGCGCGTTCTGAGCGCATTGCAGGAGGTGGGAAAAAATTATGGACATCGCTAGCAGGCTCGCTTTTTTGGTGCTGTTTTTCCTGCTGCTGGTCGGGGCGCGGGCGGGGGATTTCGAGACGGCGAATGAACTCTTCGATGCGGGCAAATTTGCCGAGGCAAAAGCGGGTTACGAAAAGCTGATCGAGGAGGGCGCGGGCAGCGCGAACGTTTTCCACAATCTCGGCAACGCGGACTACCGGTTGGGTTCGGCGGGCCGGGCGATGCTGAATTATGAGCGGGCGCTCGCGCTCGATCCGCGCCACCCGGAGGCGCGGAAGAATCTGGACCTGCTCCGCGAGCGCGCGGGTGCAAAGCTGCCGGTTCAGTCGTGGAGCGGGAAGATTTTTGCCAGCCAGCCTCTGACGATCTGGACGGTGGCGGCGTCCGTCGCGGCGTGGGTTTCCATCTTCGGCATCGCCGGGCTGGCGACCAGTGCACGCGTGGAGAAGGGCGGAGTGTGGGTGGTGACGATCGCCGGGCTTGTCGGGCTGGCGTTTGCGGGAACCGGCGTCTGGCTGGGGCTGAAAGAGACCGCGCTGGGCATTGTCACCGCCCAACGGACCGAGGCCCGACTCGCGCCTGCGCAAAGTGCGGGCGTTGCCGAAGCGTTGCCGGCGGGCAGTCGGGTGCGCGTGCTGAGCGAACGCGGGGCTTGGATTTATTGCGAATTGCCTGGCGCGGGGCGGGGTTGGCTGCCGGAAGGTTCGCTGGAACGCGTGACGCCGGAACGTTCGTGAACCGCTGGCTGCTTCTGGCCGTGGGCCTGCTCGCGGCTCCTGCGTGGGCTGGCGACTGGCGCGAGACGCTTTCGTCGCCGCTGCCGGGCAAGTTTCCGCCGCCGCGTCCGGTTCAGGCGGTGTATCGCTTCGGGTGGAGTGGGGTGACGGCGGCGCAGGCGAATCTCGATCTTCGGAAAGGGCCGAAAGGCCAGTTCCGTTTGTTCACGAACACGAAGACGATCGGGTTGGCGCGCACGCTTTGGCGATTGGATACGGAACTCACGGCCTGGTGCGATGCCGCAACGCTGCGCCCGATGCGGCTGAAGCAGACCGAGATTTACAAAGACGAGACGGAGGTCACAGAAGCGGACTTCTCGGCGGCTGCCGTGGTGCGCCGGACGCGAGTGACGCCGCTCCAAGGCCCGCCGGAGAAGGAGAGGCGCTTCAAATTCCCGAACGTCTTCGATCTCCAGAGCGCGCTCCTTTTCGTCCGCAGCCAACGCTTGGAAACCGGGGAACGTTATCGGCTGGTCGTGTATCCATCCACGGCGCCTTACCACACGGAGATCGCGGTGTTAGGGCGCGAAAAACTCAAGGTGGCCGGAGGAATCTTCGACGCGATCAAGTGCCAGGTGTGGCTGCAGCGAGTGAGCAAAAAGTTCGAGCTGACGCCGCACAAGAAATTCCGCCGCGCGTTTGCCTGGTTGTCCGATGACACCGACCGCCTGCTGCTCAAGATTGAAGCGGAGGTCTTCGTGGGCAGTGTTTGGGCGGAATTGCAGTCAGTCGAATTCGATCCCAAATCGTAGGCCGCCCTTGTTGATCCAAATGCCGCGATAGACGCGCTTCGGTTCGCGGTCGTGGGCGTCCGAGTAGGTCCCGGGGCCGGGCAGAAGGCGCAGTTGGCTGAGCGTTTCCAAATCCAGACGACCGGTGAGCGTGAGGCGCTGATGACGCTGGTAGGAAAGCAGCGCTTCTTCGGTGGCCGGGCCGGGCAGGCCATCGACGACGTCGCGATAAAAGCCGCGGCTGGCGAGGACGGCCTGCGCTTTGCGCAACGTCTGCTGCTGCACGCGGAGCGGCGCCTCGGCGTAAGGGGTGCCGGCGAAGAGGACCGGGAAATCCGGACTCGGTGCGGCCAGAGGTTCGGGCGGTTCGAGGACCGACGGATCGCGTTGACCCGGGCCGAAAGGCGCGCCCGCATTGGGGGCCGCCACTGCGCCTTCCTCGCGGCGCAGGAAATCCCGGTCGCTTTCCGCGGCGGCTGGAGCGCGGCGAAGGTCCACAGGAGGCGCGGTCTTTTCGACTGGCGCGGGCGCGGTGGGCGGAGCTTTGGCGACTGGGGCTTCCGGAGCCACGCTCTTTTTGGACCCGATGCCGATCGCGGCGAGCGTTTCGTCATTCAGCGAACCGGTCACTTCGAGGCCATTCCGGATTTGATAGCGGCGGATGGCGGCAGTGGTTTCGGCATTCGTCTGACCGGTCACGTCGCCGTAATAAAAGCCGAGGCTCTTCAGCTCGGTCTGCACGCTGCGGAGTCGGTCGTCGGCGAAGACGGTGCTGCCGAGGAGGAGCAGCGCGAGCGGGAGGAGGGCGATTGTTTTCATCACAGGATGATGCTTGGACGCAGCGCGCGTCCGCGCATTCACCGCGTGGCCTGGGCGAGTTTGGCCGGCGGGCTGGGCGGATGAGGGCGCGTTTTCTGGTAACTCATGATTCCCTCGGCGACAGCTCGGGCCAGGCGCTCGCGATATTCGACGTTGGAGATGAGCTGCGCCTCGAGGGGATTGTTGAGGAAGCCGCCTTCGACGAGCACGGCGGGGCAGCGGGTGTGCCGGACGACGTAGAGTTCGCGGCCCTTGATGCCGCGGTTGACGGCGTCGGTGCGCATGACGAGTGCGGTCTGGATGAACCCGGCGAGCGTTTCGCCGTTGTCGGACTCCACCGGTTCCGGCTTGTTGAAGAAACCGACCCACGTCCACTCGGATTCCGGCGGGACTTTGCGCGAGGCGTAGAAGGTTTCGACGCCGGTCGAGGAGCGATCGGGCGCGTGGTTGAAATGGATGCTGACGAAAATGGCGTTTTCGAGGCGGTTGGCGATCGCCGCCCGCTCTTCGAGGGAGATAAAGGTGTCGTCACGGCGGGTGACGACGACCGGAAAATTGAACGGCTTGAGGATTTTTTCGATCCGCAAGGCGACATCGAGGCTGAGATTCTTTTCCACCAATCCGTGGGCCTTGGCCCCGTCGTCTTTGCCACCGTGGCCCGGATCGAGCACGACCGTGGGGAAGGGATTGAGGACGGCCTCCAACTGGCTCTCGAACGTCGGACCTTCATCCGGCGCGACGATGAACGTGAGGCAACCGGCAAGAACCACGAGTCCCACGCAGGGCATGGCGTTCTTCATGCGTAAAGCCTGCCATATGCGGGCTCGCAAGCCAACGGTCCTTTTTCGACGGGTTTGTTTCACGCTTATTTATCGTTTGTCGAAGCCCGGGCGGATTTCTGCGTCGCGCAGGGTTCGCCAGGTGATGGGCAGCGGGCTGGCGTGTTCGAGGACGGCGGCTTCGATGGAAGCTTCGGCCAGTTGCGCGGTGCGATGTCCGGCGAGGGCGTCCGGGGAAGGAAGGTCGTCCTTCGGGTCGGCCGCGAGGCTGAGATGACCGATGCTCCAGGCGTCGAGGGCGAGCGAGAGAGCGCGATCAAGGCTGACCGCCGGGAGGTTCTGCTGGCGAAGGAATTGTTCCATCTTCGCGGTCGAGGCGGGGGTGCCGGAGATCACGCCGAACTCTTCATGAGCCCGGCCAAAGGCGCCGCCATTGGTGTGGATGGAGCCGTCGTAGTCGAGGCGGAGGAAGCTGTTTGGCGCGTCGCCGCGGCCGAGTTCCGCGAAGAGCATGCGGGCGAGATAGGGCGGGCCATAGACCTGCTCGAAGGCGGCTTTGAGCACGGGACTGAGGGAATAATTGGCCAACCGGCGGAGCGAGACGTCGTGCGCCGATCGGGCGAAGCCTTCGGTGCTCGTCAGCTCGATCGCCGCCATCCGCAGGCGTTCGATGTCGCCCGGATGGCCGATGCCGCCCATGCCGATGCGGTCGTAGATTTCGAAGAGCTTCTGCCGCTCGCGCCCGAGGGTGAATAACAGGATGCCGCCGCGATAACTGAGCGCGGCGATGGGGCTGCCGCTGGCGAGCTGGTGCTCGATGTATTCGCGCCGATTGGCGATGGCTTCGACCCAGCGGTAGGGTTCTTCAATCATGCGACGGTGGATTTGAAAACCCGCGCCAGTTCCTTGTCCGCGAGCGTGCGGATGCCGGTTTTGGCGATGATCTTGATGATCGGGTAGACCAGCCCGCGGCGGTCCACGCCGCCGGTCGCGGTGTCGGTTTCGGCGGCAGTGTCGAGCGCGCGTAGGGCGAGGACGATCGCGTCGGACTCGCGGCGTTTGACCAGCGGTTTGCTGCCCCAGGTATTTTCGTAATGCAGCACACTGCGCACGGCGGGCGAACCCGAACCGGTCGCGGCGTAATCGGCGGCTTCGAATTGCGCGCCCATCGCGTCGTAGAAATAAAGCCGCGCGGCGGCAGACACGATGTCGTAGGCGGCGAAGAGTGGGACGACGACGCCGACGCCTTGCAGGACGAATCCGAGGTTGTCGCGGAGGAGTTTGGAAAGGGCGCGGACCTTCCCTTCGTGGCTCATCTCTTGAAGCTGGCTGCGCCGGTAAAATTGGAACGAATGCTCCAGAACGCGCGCCATTTCCCAGGCGGTCGCCGGGACGCCGGCAATGGCCATGAGCGAATGCGTGTCGATCTCCAGCACTTTGTCTGCACGATCATAAACGACGAGATTTCCCGCGGTCGCGCGGCGATCACCGGCGACGAGCACTCCTCCGGCAAACTTGAAAGCAAGAATCGTCGTCGCTTGGGTCTGGGTCAGCGGCGGCGAGCCGCCCGCGGTCGCGGAAAGCGTCGGCACCGGTGGGCAGAGACCGCGCTGACGGAGCAGCGCAGCGAAGTCTCCCGCGTCTGGCGAAGCCGCTTCGCGCGCGGCGCGGAGTTCCATTATTGCCCGGTGCGCTGGCGGTAGCGCTTCGATTGGTTGGGATCGACCCGGCGCATGCGCTGGAGCAAATCCTTTGTGTCGGGCTTTGAGACGTCGGGCGTTTTGGGCCCTCCGCCGTCACCTTGCTGCGGACCCCACGGAGCGGGGCCGACGGGTCGTTGCGTCCTGTCAGGCATGGACGCACACTACGAAGGGCTCGGCAAAAGGCAAGGTCGAGCGAGCGCCGTGGGCGCGCGCAATGTGTGGCGGCGGGCTTGCTAGTTGCGGGTGAAAATGCGAGACAGTTTTCCATGCGACGCATCTCCTCGTGGTTCTCAATGATGAGCGCCTTCCTCGTCATTCTTCCGCTCCAGGCGGAGGAGGCGCCGGCCGCCCTGGAAATCCGGGAGTTGCGTCAGGCGATCCAACAGCAAGCCAAGCAGATCGAAGTGCTGACCGAGCAGGTCGGGCGATTGACACGTGCGATCGAGGGGCAGAAAAGTGTCCGCGTACCCGAGTTTGCGACCCGCGCTGAGATTCAGGCGGCCGAGGAAGCCGCGCTGCAAGCGCCCAAAGCCGAGGCCGTTCCAAAAGCCGAGCCGGCTCCCGGCGGGCCGAAGCACGTGGTTTCCAAGGGCGAAACATTGACCTCCATCTCCAAGCAATACAACATTCCCATCGCTGACCTCAAAAACGCCAACAAGATCGAAGACGAGCGCAAGCTCCAGATCGGGCAAATATTGACCGTGCCGGCGACCAAACCCCCTGAGACAGCCGAAAAGAAAGAAAACCCCTGATTATGGAACTCGCCCAGACTTGGTACCTGATGAAGAACGACGATGGCACGATTTTCGGGCCGATCAGTTTCGAGCTTTTGCAGCAATGGTCCCTGGATGCGCAGATCTCCCCGTTGGACAAGGTTTCCAATGATGAAAAAAACTGGGTGAAGGCGCCGATGGTGCCGGAGTTGGAAATGGATTTTCTCATCGAGGTGAGCCCGGATCAGTTTTACGGCCCGACGACTTTGGGCGCAGTGCGCGAATTTCTGAAGGCGGGCGAAATCGGGGCCGAGACGCCGGTGACCAATTGCCGGGACGGCTCGGTGCGGCTGGTCAACGACATTCCTGAATTGCAGCCGCGGCCGGACGAAGACGAAGCGCTGCAGCCCGTGCGGACGACCGTTCGGACCAATCTCCAGAAAAAGATCCGCGAACTCGAAGAGGCGCTGATGGAAGAGCGCCGGTCGCGGGAGCAGGCGGAACACCTCGTCGAGCGGCTCGAGGCGAAACTTTCCGAGATCACGCGGGCGGCTTCGCTGTAAAGCGGACGTCGCTCACGCAAACAGCGTGCGGACCTGCGTTTCGTAGGTGTCGAAAGGGTCCGGCATCGGGAGGCTGGGCGCGGGGTCGATCGAGATCGTGTCCCAGTTGATGACGTAGGACGCTTTGCGATCCTGAAAAAGCGACACCGCGAGGCCGCGACCGTGGGCGCGCGTATCCGCTGGCGGTTGGGACATGGCCGCCGCGCGGCGCACCCGCTGGTTGAATTCGCCGATCCCTTTGGCCGGTGTCAGCGCGAAAAACAGACCCTTCGCCGGGTTGATGTTGTGGTATTCGAGATCGAGGCTTTGCAACCACGGGTCCTGCCAGGTCAGCCCTTCGCTTTCGCGGAATGTTTCGAGCAGCCACTTTTTCGAAATCCAATCGACGCCGCCGAGGAGCAACTCCGGCTTGGTGCACAGCGCGTCGAGCGTGTAGGCCCACATTTCCAAAATCCAATCGGTCTCCGCATCGCGTCCACCCAGCGATTGCTGCCCGTGTTGAAGAAACTCTCGCTGGATATCGAGCGCGGAACGGGTGCGCCCGTCGTCGAGTTGCACCACGGCGCGCCCGCTGCCTTCGTGCGAGATCTGCCGCGTGGCCAGCACCGCATCGAGCAGGATCACGTCATCGGGCAGATTGCCTTCCTCGAGCAGCGTGAGAACGAGCGCGGTCGTGCCGACTTTCAGCGCGGTGGCAAAAGGCGACATGTTCGAGTCGCCGATGAGGAGATGGAGCCGCCGGTATTTGCGATAGTCCGCGAGCGGTTCGTCGCGCGCGTTGATGATCGCGCGGTTGAATTGCACCCACTGGTAGATGTCGTTGACGATGTGATCCGCCCGCTGGCTGAGCTGGAACGGCACCGCACCGATGTTCGGTGCCGGCTCGAAATCAAAGGCCAGCGGGCTCGCCTGCCCGACGCGGCCCGCGCCGGTGAAGAGCTGGCGCGTGGCCAGAAAGGAGAGCAGCGTGCCGAGCAGCCGCGGGCTGAATTGCAGCTCGCGCTTCATCAGATAATTTTCGTGGCAACCGAACGTCGCGCCGGTGTGATGATCGACGTTGTTCTTGATGAATGCGACCTCCTCGCTCACCCCGAGCGCCTCGAGTCCGGTCTGCAGCAACTGATCCCCGGCGAGATCGTAGGCCACGGAATCCTCGACGGTGCGGCACTCCGGCGACGCATACTCCAGATGCCCCATGTCGATGTAGAGCCGGCCGCCGTTCAGCAAAAAACCGCCGTTGCCCGGCGGTTCTTCGTAGTCGCGATAGTGCAGATCGATCACGCCGGCCTTCGCTTTCTTGAAGAGATAGTTCTTCACCCGAGCCGGCCAGGCATCCGGCCCATGCAGGGGATCGCCCGTGACGAGACAGCCGTATTCGGTTTCGATGCCGACGACGCGATTCATGAAAGGTAGGGAGTGGAAATAGCCGCGCAGAGTGTCGCTGAAGACGCGCCGCTTTCCACCCTCACTTTCACTCCGCGGCGTAAAGAATTCGCCCGCACTGCTCGCAATGCACGATCTCCCGCGCGCCGCGCACGCGCACCGACGTCTGCGTGGTGATCTTCATGTGGCAACCGGTGCAGACATCGTGATCGAGCGCGACCACGGCTTCCGATTTGTTGACGAAGAGGCGGTTGAAAGTATCCAGCAGGTCCTCATCCACGCCTTCCGCGAGCTTGGCGCGCTCGGCTTCCAATACCTGGAGCTGGCTGGCCAGCGCGCCCGTCTTGGCGGCGATGTCGGCGAGTTGCCGCTCGACCTGCGCCTTGATGGCCTGCGTCTCCTTGTCCATCGTGGCGATCGCCGTCTTCGCGGCTTCGTAGCTCTCCATCAAATCGAGCTCGCGATCTTCGATCCCGCGGATGTCCCCCTCGTAGCGGGTGATCTCGTTGTTCAGCGCTTGAAATTCCTCATTCTTCCGCGTCTGAAATTTCTGCGTCTGGTATTTGTTGATCGTGTCCCGCTTGGTCTGCGCCTCGATCTCCAGCTTCTTCCGCTCGACCTCGATTTCCTTCGCCTTCAGCTTCACCGCCTCGAAATGCTTCAGCGCCGCGGCCAGCTTCTGATCGAGTTCCTTGCTCTCCAGCGGAGCCATCTTCAATTCCTGCTTCAGCGTGCGGATTTTGCGGTCGCGATCTTGGAGGACGAGGAGCTTTTCGATTTCCGGGAGCATTGGCCGAATCATGCGGGATAAGACGCGAAGGCGTCAATCGTCGCGCACCATCAATAGAGCATCGACTCTTCCGGCGGCTCGGTCTTCTCGACCTTGTCCGCCTTCAGCACCGCGATCCGCTTCCCGTTCTCGATCGGGAACGTCGCCGTCCCCGTCACCTTGATCCACGTCATCTCGGGAATCTCCGGCTTCTGCTCGATCTCAAACAGCGTCGCCACCGGCCGCGCATCCGCCGCGCAGCACGTCATGAACATCCGCACCGCCTTGAAGCGTTTGCCCGTCGCGTTGTTCGACACATCGGGCATCAGCTGGCCGATCAGTTCCACCGGCTTGTTCTCGAAATCTCCGCGCAACGCGTTGTCCTGCGCCGCGTAAAGTAGATCGAGCACCTCGGCGATGATCCGCCCATCGGGCGTCCGCTGGAGATAATCCTGCACCGCCGGAGCGGGCGTACTGGCCGCCGCGGGCGTCGGCGCCGGGGGCATATTGCCGGCTGGTTCGTTCGTCGGCAACGGGAGATCCGGCACGGTGATCGGCTGGTTGGGCTGCGCGGTTGACGGCCGCAGTTGGGTGATGTCCGTGATGATCCCCCGGTTCATGATCGCGTTTTTCCCGAATCCGTCCGCCGAAAACATCGCCGCGGCCGTCACCGGCACGAGGAGGATGAGGAAGGTCAGGATCTTACCCGAAGCCAGCCGGGAGAGCCCGTGGCCGCATTCCGCGGACGAGCAGCAGTTGGCGTCCGCCGGGAACAGGATAAAAATCAACGCCATCAGCGCCAGCACGATCCCGGCGATGAGCACGTAGGGCCGGAACATCGGATGCAGAAAAGCGGCGAGGCGCCCGCTGAAGAAAAAATAGAGCAGGATACCGCTCCAGGCGGCGAGCGTCGCGCAGGGCAGCCAGCGGGAGAAGAGCGTGTTCATGACGGGCAAAGGATACGCGGAGAAAATCCGATCACAACTCCAGTCCCGCGATCCGCCAGCAGATCAGCGCGATGACGATGAACAGGAACAGCCCGAGGAGCGCCACCCAGCGCCGCTTGAAGACCATCCCGTAGAGCCAGAACAGCTTCAGATCGAACATCGGCCCGAAGAGCAGGAAGCCCAGCTTGGCCGCGAACGGGAACGTCGTGAACGTCGCCGCGATGAACGCATCCGTCGTGCTGCACAGGGCGAGCAGCGCGGCCAGCCCCATCAGGCTCACGATCGCCAGCGGCGGATTGGTCGCCAGGGGCAGGATGACCTCCTGCTTGACCGCGGTATTGAAGACGCTGGCGATGGCCACGCCGATGATCAGGTAAAACGCCACGTCGAGGAAATCGGCCGTCGCACTTTGCACCGCGAGGAGCAGCTTCTTCGGCATGCTCGCCGTAGCCACGAGCGAGGAAAAATCCTGCTGCGGCCCATCGGGCGTCGCCGAAACGCTCAGGCCCGCCCGGCGCGCGGCCGGGACCGGCGCCAGCGCGGAAGGCTGGAGCAGCGTGGCCGCGCGCATCCGATGCACGATGAAGCCCACCGTCACCGCAAGGAGAAAGCCGATGCCCAGCCGCAGCGAAGTCATGACCCACGGGTTCTGCCCCTTGAACGCGGCAAAGGTGCTCAACGCGACCAGCGGGCTGACGATCGGCGCCGCCAGCATGTAGGTCACCGCCGACGACAGCGGCAGCCCTTTTTTGATGAAGCGCCGGATCACGATCACGCTCCCGCACTCGCACATCGGGAAGATCAGCCCGAGCAGGCCGCTGATCCCGATCGCGGCAGCGCTGTTCTTCGGCATCATCCGCTGAATCCGCTCCGAGGAGACAAACACATCCACCAGCCCGGAGATGATCGACCCGAGCAAAAGGAACGGCACCCCCTCGAAGAGGACGCTGAGGAAGGAAAAGGCGAAATCGTTAACGTCGAATGAAAACCAGGACATGCGGGCGGGGAAAATTGGGCGCTACGGTGGCCGTGCCCCCCGCGCAATGCAAGCTCCGCCCCCGTCTTCCGCGACCCTCTCGTCCGAGGAAGTTCGACGCACCGTGCGGCGCGCATTTCCCGGAGCGTGCGAGACCGTCTCCGAGATGTGCAAGGCTACGCCCAGAGTGCGCAAGGCTGCCGAGGTCGGCGGTTTACGCTTTCAGGCAGAAATGCGCCGCCTCCCGCGGCGCGGACGGCTTACCCGCCGTAGGATTTCTCGACGCGCTGGGCGACATCGAGATAGCCGTAATCCACTTCGTAGATCTGCTTGAAGCACTCCAGGCCCTTGGCGATGAGGTCGCGGGATTTTTCTTCCTGACCGGCGGCGGCGGAGGTCGCGGCCATGCGCTCGAAGACGAGGCCGAGTTTGTAGAGGATTTCCTTTTTCGTGACGTCCATCGCGAGGATCTCGCTGGCGGCGTCCTGGAATTGTTTGACCGCGAGGTCGAGCATGCCCTTCTCGGTGTAGCACTGCCCGAGCAGGTTCATCGCGCGCAGCCGGGCGTTGGGGTTTTGGCGGGCGCGCTGCAGTTCCTTGATCGCCTCGGTGTACATCTTCGCGTTGACGAGTTGTTCGCCGAGTTCGTAGGCGAGCTGGAGGTCGGTGGGGTTGCGTTCCACACGCTTGCGGGCGTCGGCGATGAGGACTTCGGCTTTCTGCTGCTTCAGGTTGCCGAGCTGTTCGCGGTAGGCCTCGGCTTCTTCGTGCTGATCGCCGCCGCCGGCCAGCCAGTCTTCGATCGCTTTCGACTGGAGGTCGATCTTGCGGAGCTGGAGATCGGAAAGTTTGCGGACGACGGCGGGGTCGGCGCCGCCGAGAAGGCCGTTGCCGTGATGGTAGTAGTAGTAGGCGCCGTCGAGGTTTTCCTCGTTCGGCGTCTGTTCAAAGCGGTCCTCCCAGAGCTTCGCGATGCGCCGCGTGAGATCGACGTTCCGCTGGTCCGCCTCCCACTGCGGGGTGAGCTCGGCGAGTTGCTGGTCGATCATCTCGGAGCTCTTCACCACGCGGCTCTTTTGCTCGAGCGAGACGGCTTCGTCCTTGTCCTTCATCAGGTCGCGGTAGCTCTTCGCTTCATTCCAGCCGCCGCTCTTCATCGAGGCCGTGGCGGCCGCGTCCTTGCTGCGCTTGACCGCGGTGAGATCGGCGGGATTGATCTCCGCGATCTTGGAGTAAACGGTGACCGCCCGGTCGGCGTCGCCCATCGTGAGGTAATGCTCGCCAAGCTCGTGCATGACCTTGGTGTCGGTCGGGGTGGCTTCGACGATGGTCTCGAGGGCGAAGGCGGCGATTTCGGGATACCCGGCCGCTTTGGCGGCTTCTTTCAGGAGATGATTGATCTGGGCGTTGTTCGGATCGGTCTCGAGGTTCTTCTCGGCGAGCTCCATCGCGGCGAGCGGATCTTTTTTGACCATGCCGGCGCCTTTCATCGACGCGGTCGAGAGCCCGGAGAGGAATGGCTTTTTGCCTTTGGTCGAGACGATTTCGACTTTGCGAAGGCGCTTGCGGCCTTCCAGAAATCCGGGGAATTCCTTCAGGATCGCCTGGATCAGGGAGATGGCGTATCCGTAGTTCCGCAGTTCGACTGCGTGGAGGGATTTGAGCCAAAGAGCGCGCGCGTTGTCGGATAGTTCCTTCTCGGTCTGGATGGGCATAATCGGGGTCGCCGAACCTAGCATCGGGCCGGGAAATTTGACAATGCCGCCGTGCGGGAAATAACGGCGCCCGCGACGCCCCTCGGAAACCGCGCGTCCGGCTCAGTGCAGCGGGGGCAGGAGCCCGTCGCTGTTGTCCTTCTTCTTCTCCACTTTCTGGCCGACCATGGCCCGCAGGGCGTCAGCTTCCTTTTTGGCGTTCTCCGCGAGGTTGGTCGGGCCGTGTTCGAAGATCACGGTGAAAAAGAACGTCGCGCCGAGGAAAATAGCGGTCCAGAAAAGAGTACGGATGAGTGCCATGGCGGTAATTGGCTTTCGTGTAATGCAAACTCCATGCCGCGGCAACGGGCATTTCGCGGCGCGGCGGTGGCGGAAAGGGGGCGCTTACTCCGGCGGGAGCGGTTCGACGCGGGTGGCCGCGGTGCCGAGCAGCTTCCACTGCGCGCCGTCTTTTTTCAACAGGTGGACGCCTTCCACGAGGTTATCGGGCCGATCTTCCGCCCCGCCGGTCCGCTCCGTGCGCTGGATGAAACTCACGCGCACCACGCCGTCCTTCACGCCCACCACTTTCAGATCGCTCAAGGTGTAACGGAAGTCGTACTTCGCGAAGATCTCCTCGATAACCGTCCGGGTGGCGGCGAAATTTCCGCTCTCCGGATGGATCGTGGCCAAGACGGCGGGGAGGTCTTCCTTTTGCATGGCCTGCAGATTCGCGGCGAGCGCGCCGAAGACCGCGGCTTCCTCCGCCTTGGGGATCGGGGAGCAGGCCGTCGCGGCGCACAGGCCGAGCAGGGCAGGGAAGAGGCGGAGTTTCATGGCGACGCGGTGGAGCGCGTGCATAAGCCAGCGGTGGCGGGTGACAAGGCGGATCTTTCGCGCGCGGATGATGGCGGATGCGTGGGAAAATTTCTTGCCCGCGCGGCGAATTGCTGCGCGAGTCCCCGCCGCATGCCCGATCACTTCGCCGCCCTCGCCCAACCCCGCCGCCCGTGGCTGGGGGAAGACGCCTTGAAAGACGCCTTTCATCGCGCCTCGGCGACGTGGCATCCCGATGTGGCCGGGAGCGGCGACGCGGCACGCTTCGCCGAGGCCAATGCGGCCTATAGCGCCTTGCGCGATCCGGTCTGGCGGCTCCGGCATTTGCTGGAACTCGAAGCGCCCGAACAACTCGCGCGCGCCCAGACCATCCCGCCGGAGTTGGCGGACCTTTTCATGCGCGTGGCCGAGTTCCGGCAGGCGCTCAGCGCTTTTCAGAAAAAGGACAGCGCCGCCACCAGCGGACTCGCCCGCGCCCTGCTGGCCGGCGACCGGCAGACGCTCTGGCAGCGCGTGACCGCCCTGAACGCCGAACTCGACGCCGCCCAGGACGCGGCGCTGGCGCTCCTGCAAGCGCTCGATGAGGATTGGGAGCCGCGCGCCGCCGACGCCGCCGAGCGGCTGGCTGCCTTGCACCAGCGGTTCGCGTATCTTTCCAAATGGCGGGTCCAACTTGGCGAATCCCTCTTCCAGCTTTCCAACTGATCTTCACGCATCATGTCTCTCATCGTCGGCATCGACCTCGGCACCACCAATTCCCTCATCGGCGCGATGGACGCCGGTTTTCCCGTGCTCCTCGCGGATGCCGATGGCGAACGCCTCACGCCGTCCGTCGTGCATTTCCCGGAAACGGGGGCGCCGCTCGTCGGCCGCCCAGCCGCCCGCATGCGGGTGCTGGAGCCCGCCGCGGCGATTTATTCGGTGAAACGTTTCATGGGCCGGCGCGTCGGCGAGGAGGCCGAGAATGTGGGCTACGCGCTCGCCGGGGCACAGGGCGCGCCGGTGAAAGTGCGCGTGCGCGAGCGGGAGTTTTCGCCGGAGGAAATCTCCGCGCTCATCCTCCAAAAGCTCAAGGCCGACGCCGAGCGCGCGCTGGAGCAACCGGTCACGCGCGCGGTCATCACCGTGCCCGCCTATTTCAACGACGCCCAGCGCAACGCCACGAAAGCCGCGGGCGAACTCGCGGGCCTGTCCGTCGAGCGAATCGTCAACGAACCGACCGCCGCCGCGCTCGCCTACGGCCTGGATAAACTGCGCGATCGCTCGAAAATCGCCGTCTTCGATCTCGGCGGCGGCACCTTCGACATCTCGATCCTCGAACTCAACGAGGGCGTCTTCCAAGTCCTCGCCACGAACGGCAACACCCGCCTCGGCGGTGACGATATCGACGCCGCGCTCGTCGAACATCTCCGGGCGGACGCGCTCCCGCGCGTGCCCGATTCTCGCGGCGCGGACGGGAACGTGCGGGAGCGCGTCCCTCCGGGCTTGGACGCCCGCCTGCGCGAAGCCGCCATCACCGCCAAACACCGCCTCTCAACCGAAGAGACGGTGACCATCGACCTCCCGTTCATCGACGGCGCGCACAGCCTTTCGCTCCCGCTGACCCGCGCCGAACTCGAATCGCTCGCCACGCCGATCGTCGAAAAGACCCGCTGGCATTGCCGCCGCGCGCTGGCCGACGCGAAACTCGAACCCGCCGATCTCGACGAAGTCATCCTCGTCGGCGGCCAGACCCGCATGCCGCTGGTCCGCCGGTTGGTTGCGGAAATCTTCGGCCGCGAACCGAACACCACGCAAAATCCCGACGAAGCCGTCGCCCTCGGCGCGACCATCCAGGCCGGCATCCTCAGCGGCGCGGTGCAGAATGTCGTGCTGCTCGACATCACCCCACTCTCGCTCGGCATCGAGACGTTCGGCGGCCTGATGAACGTCATCATCCCGCGCAACTCGACGATCCCGACGAAGGCCGGCGAGATGTTCACCAACGCCGTCTCCGGCCAGCAGGCGATGCTCATCAAAGTGCTGCAAGGCGAACGCGAACTCGCGAAGGACAACTGGCCGCTCGGCGATTTCACCCTCGAATTCGAGCGCGCGCCGAAAGGCCAGGCGCGGGTCGGCGTGCAATTCGAGATCGACGCCAACGGCATCCTCCATGTCCTCGCCCGCGACACGAAAACCGGCGCGGAGAAAGTGGTGCAGGTGAGCAGCGCGATCGATGTCTCCGACGAAGCCGTCGAGAAAATGCTCGAGGAATCGCTGGAGCACGCGTTCGAAGACATGAGCGACCGCGTCTTCACCGAAGCTAAACTCAAGTCCGACGAACTCCTGCCGGCGGTCCGCACCGCGCTCGCAAAAGTCGGCGCGCAATTGACGGACGAAGAACAAACGCAGATCACCGCCGCCGTGACCGAAGTCGAAGCCGCCGTCGCCGCTGGCGAACCGCATCGCCTCCAGCGCGCCAACGCCGCGCTCGATGAAGCGACGCAGCGTCTTGCGACGTTGCTCATCGAGCAGGCGATGGCTGCCGGGAAGAAATAGCGGCCACGCGAAATTTGACAGAAGCCAATTCTAACCGATTCAGCATGCCCTTATGAAAGGTGCCTTCTGGCTCTTCGCTTTTGTCTGTTCGTTGATCCTCCTCGCCGCGGCGTATTATGTCACCCGGCCCGGGATGCGCACCACCGTGGACGCGCACGCCGGGTGGGTCCGGCCCATTCTCGCGCCCTTCATCCGGGAGTCCGCCGAAACCCCGCCTCCCGAGCCGCGAGATGCTCCGCCGGAAGAAATCGTCGCGGTCCCGCCTCCGCCGGTGATTCCGGGGCCCGCCGCGATTCCCGCACCGGCCGAGCCTTTCGACCTGAAAAAGCTTGCCGTCAATCGCGCGGCCTGGCCGAAGAAGGTCGCGCTGACGATTGAAAAAGATTTCCCCGCCGTGGTGGACGGCAAAGTGATCGGCTCGCTGAAAGCGCCGGCGGGTACGGAGGTCGATATCGTCACGATCAGCGGCGGCAAGATCGGCGTGGAATACAAAGGCGGCGGCGCGTGGCTCTTCGTCGAGGAGACGGACGTCATCGCGCGGACGCAGGGAAAGTGATCGTCGGACTTCGATTCACGACGCGAGGCGTCGCCAACCGCGCGCACGAAGAAGTGTGACGGCGCGCCGCGCGTTTGGTCAGCTTGCCCGATGTCCGAAGTCCATTCCTCCTCGTTCGATGAACTGCCCTATCGTCATGGCGCGGTGCCTGTCACGCATCCCGCGCGGATGGGGGCGATTGCGCGGCTGCTCGGGCAGAACGCTGCGCCGCCGGATCGCTGTCGGGTGCTCGAACTCGGCTGCGGCGAAGGTCTGAATTTGCTGCCGCTCGCGGAACGCTTTCCGCGTTCGCAATTCGTCGGCGTGGATTTTTCCCCGGAGCAAATCCGCGTCGGCGAGGAAGCCCGCACCGCCGCGGGGATCGGCAATGCGCGTTTCGAGTGCGCGGATCTGCGGACGTTCGAGCCGGAAGCAGGGGCGTTTGATTACGTCATCGCGCACGGGGTTTATTCCTGGGTTTCCGACCCGGTGAAAACGCGCCTCCTCGCGCTCTGCCAGCGGGCGCTGGCGCCGCGCGGGATCGCTTACGTGAGCTACAATGTGCATCCCGGCTGGGGCGTGCTCGGCAGTCTGCGCGCGATCATCCGTGGCGAACTCGCGCGCGTCCCCGATCCGCGGGCCCATCTGCGCCGCCTGCTGCCCGCGCTGCAGCGCGCCTTTGCCGCGCAGTCCACGCCTTACGCGCAGCTCATGGAGGAGGCGCTCTCCGACATGCTGGCCAAACCCGAGGCGCTGCTTTTTCACGATGAACTCGAAGTCGTGAATGACCCCGTGACGTTCCTCGAATTCACCGCCCATGCCGCGGCCCACGGCCTGCAGTATTTGGGCGAAGCGGATTTCGCCGCACTGCCGCTCGATCATCTGCCCGCCGAGGCGCGCGCGGCGCTGGCGGAACTCGAGGTCGATTTTCTGCGCGGCCAGCAATTGCTCGATTTGTTCGGTAACCGCGTCCTCCGTGCGAGCCTGCTCACGCACGCCGCCGCGCCCGCACCGCGCGAACCCGATCCGGCCGTGATCTCCGATTGCGCGGTCGGCTTTCATCTGCGCGCGGTCGAAGGCCGGATCGATCTCGCGGAAGGCGTCCCGCTGCGCTTGCTCGGTCGCCACAATTTCGTGCTCTCGATCGAGAAGCCCGCGCAGAAAGCCTTCTTCGCCGCGCTCTGCGAAGCCTACCCGCACCGCGTCGCTTTTTCCCAAGCCGTCACGCGCGCGGTGGAGTTGCTGCAACAGCACGGACTCCCCGCCGAACTCGATTCCGCGCCGCTCGCCGTCGGGTTATTGAAACTTTTCGCGATCGATCAATGCGACCTCCTGCTCGCCGGTGACGGCGCGTGGCTGCGCCTTTCCGAGACCCCGGCGCCCAGCCCGCTCATGCGCCATCAGGCGCGCATCGGTCTGCACGTCACGAATCGCTGGCACGAAGTTGTGGATCTGACCGCCGCCGATCGCCGTTGGGTGGCGGGCGAAATCCGCGCGCCGCGCGCCGCCGCGCTCATTCAATCCGGGCTCGCCGTCTAACCGGAGGGACGCGCTCCCCATTTTCACAGGACGCGCCGGAGCGCGTCCCTCCGTGCCGATCAGTGCAGCGCCGGGCGCGGATTCGGCTGGCGGATGAGCTGCGCGTCGAGGTCGAGGAAGTCGCTCAGTCGGCGCTCCGTCTCCGCGAGGTCAATGTGCCGCGCCATGATCAGATAGCTCGCGTAATGATTGCCCTCGCTCTCGACGAGGCTGCCGTAGAAATCGGCGAGCGGCGCATCGAGATCGCGGACGCCGGCGGCGAGAATCTGGAACTTCTCGCAACTCCGCCCCTCGATCAGCGCCAGCACGACAAGATGATCGATGACCTGCTCGCGCCGGCCTTTGCGCACCGCGTTCATCATCCCGCTGATCCACGGGCTACGCTGCGGATTGGTGAAAGCGATGCCACGCTCGCGGAGCAGGCCGAGCACGAGATCGAAGTGCTGCAGTTCCTCGATCGCGATCGCATTCAGCTCGCTGACCCGATCGTGCAACTCGTTGTACTTTTCGAGATTGAGCGCCGAGGTCGCCGCCTTGCGTTCGAGATGCGCATGATCGACGAGCACCGCGGCGAGATTGCGGCGGATTTTTGGAAGCCAGGTGTCAGGAAGTTTTTCGCGCCAGAGCAGCATGCGACTGTTCTAGCGGGCTCGCGCCAAGGACGCAAAGCTCGCGAAGGAATGTCCCGATTTGAACCCTTGGCGAGCTTGGCGTCCTTGGCGCGAAAAATCTCTGCGCCTACTTGCGAAAGGACTTCGTGAAATCCTCCGCCTGCGTCTGGACAACCTTCTTCTCGTGCTTCGAGTTAGCGATCAGCTCGTTGAGCTTTGCTTCCCACGCTGCACTGTCCATCGGCAGCTCCACGCTCTTTTCGATGAGCGAGGAGTAGAGCAGCACGTTCGCCAGCTCGACCGAGCCCATGCCTTCGTAACCGGGCGCGATGAGCGGCGTCCCGTCGAGGATCGCATCCACGAAGTTCTGCAGCAGCACGGCGTGGGCGTTTGGCACGCTCTCGAACGGGATGTCAATATTCCAGACCTCGGGCTTCGCAAACCCGCTTTTCACCGTCTTGCTGAACTCGATCATGTCCGCGTCGTTGCGGGTGAAAGTGAGCTTGTTGTTTTCCAGCACCACCTTGCCGCGCGTGCCCACGAGCTCGAAGCGGTTCGTCCCCGGCGCCTCGCCGGTCGAGGAGATGAAGCTGCCCGTCGCGCCATTCGGCCACTCGAGATAGCAGTTCACCGCGTCCTCCACCTCAATGTCGTGGAACTGCCCGATCTGGCAAAAGCCGCGCACCTTCGACGGCATGCCGCAGAGCCACTGGAGCATGTCGAGCTGATGCAGGCATTGATTGAGCAGCACGCCGCCGCCCTCGCCCTTCCACGTCGCGCGCCAGCCGCCGCTCGCGTAATACGCCTCGGTGCGGAACCAATCGGTGATGATCCAGTTCACCCGCACCAGGTTGCCGAGTTCCTGCTCGATGAGCTGGCGGATCTTGAGATACCGCGGCTCCACGCGCATCTGAAACATGCCCGCGAAGACCTGTTTCGGGTGTTCCTTGGCCACCGCGAACAGCCGCTCCGCGTCCGCCTTGTGCGCCGAGATCGGCTTCTCGATCATCGTGTGCAGGCCATTCTTCAGCGCATCGATGCCCAGCGTGGTGTGGAGAAAATGCGGCGTCGCGACGACGATCGCATCGATCTTCCCCGAGCGGATCATGTCCTCGCACTTGTCGAACGTCGCGATGCCCTTGGCCTTGAACGGCTCGAGACTCGGCGCAAACGCGTCGCTCACCGCCGCGAGTTCGCAGCGCGAGATTTTGCCTTCGAGGAGGTAGCCGGTGTGGAACTTGCCGATGTTACCGAGACCGACGATGCCGAGACGAACTTTGGACATAGGATGGGGAGGTGGGTGGTGGAGCAATATGCAACTTAGGCATCGCCTTCGGTCGCTTGAGCGCTCCAGGGAAGCTGCGGGTTTTGTCCCCGGAATGCAGCAACATCGTCAAGCAACTCCTTGAACCATTTCTTGATCGCCTCAACATGATCCTCGCTGGCGAAAAACTCATCGAGGTTGATCGAACAGCCAATTCCTTCCCATTCACGGTCATTGCTCAGTTTCCAATGATCCCAGTGCCGCACCCCTTGCTGGCTCGTGTTGGAAAACTCCAGCATCGCCTCCGCGATGACCCGCCGCTCCGATGCCTTCGGATTGAGATTAATTTGCAAGCCGACTTCCGGCGCATCTATCGGTTGTTCATCGGGAAACCAGTATCCGAGCAAAAATTCGAACTGCCAGCCCGCGCCGTGTCCCGCGACCATGACGTAGCGGTTATGAACCCGGAGTTGGCGCATCGCGCTCGTGGTCGATCCGCCGCCACCGCAGACCGCCGCAAATTTTTCCACGGTGTCTTC
>JBBQIZ010000020.1:0-35286 GCA_038325425.1 Chthoniobacterales bacterium | reverse complement strand
CGCGCGATCGAGTTGATCGCGGACAGAGGCTTTTGGCGGGAGGTTCTGGATGATCGCCTCAGCCCACGCAACGAAGCGGATCGCTGCCTGATAGACATGCAGCTTTTCGTGGTCGAAGTAGATCCGCATCGGGAGAGTAAGCGTAAGAGAACGAGTAGGAGTAAGAGAAGGAAGCTCGCTATGCTCGATCAGTTATTCGGCGTGACGGTGATGTTATCGATCCAGGCGCGCTGTTCCTGCGGCGTGAAGCCGAAGAGACCGGGCGAGCCTTCCTGATGGGCATGTTGATGCGGGACTTCGATGGTCCACGCTTCGGGTTCGGCCTCACCTTTCGGCCACGCTTTCGCGCGCACCACACCGCTGCCGTCGGGCTTCACATCGACCCGCGTCTTGAGGTGAATCCACTCGTTCGGCTTCCATTTGAAGGGCACGGCTTTGAGGAAGAGTTCCTGATTCGAGGAAACTTCAAGCGCCTGCGCGTTGCCCTTCAGCACGATGAGATAACGTTGATTGACGAGCCCGACTTCCGACATCTTGCGCCGGTTGCCTTCGCTCATGACGTCGGCTTCCACCGTGTAGTTCTTCAAATCAGGACGGTTGATGAAAACGGTGCCGCGCTGGGTGCGTTTGTTGTCGATGGTTTTGACCAGCGCCTTGTTGCCGTCCTTCTCGCGAATCTCGAAGCGGAAGCGCGCGGCATTCCACGGCAGCGGCGGATGGGTGAAGGGCGTCGGCGGCTCGAGCGTATTCGGCACGCCGGGTGCCGGCGGGTTGGCGGTGTCGAAGGTGAGTTCGTATTTCTCGAAGTCCTGGCTGAGCGGCAGGCCGGGCAGAATGCGGCCCTTGAAGTAGCCTTTGAGATCGCCCAGCGACGCCTCGAACTGACCCGCACTCGGCGTGTTCTCCGCGTCGGCAACCATTTCACCGGCGGCATTGAAACTCGCATTGAGCTTCGCTTTCACCACCGCGGTCGGCGGGATGAACGGCTCCCACTTCAGCGACTTGGGATCGATGTTGTCCTCCACGATGAAGCCATTGGCATCCAGCGCCCGGACTTTGAAGGCGTGTTTCCCGCCGGGTTGCAACAGCACCTCGTAAGGCACGACCTGCAGCTTTGCCTTCGCGCCCGGCGTCGGCCATTTCTCGGGCTCGGGAGCGGCCGCGAGGCCGGGGTTGTTTCCCTTCTTGCCGAAGCAATAGAGCTTCTTTTCCGTCTGCACGTAAATCTTGCCGTTGTAACCGACCGGCGAGCCGTAGCATTTGCCAATGAGGTGCGTGCGGCTCAAAATTTCCGCGTCCTTTTCCCCCGGCTTGATCACAAAAAGTTCGCCATCCGTGCCTTCGCCGCCGCCCTCGGCGGCCGCGAGATACATGGCGATGTAAAGTTTTCCGTCGGCGTAAAACGGGCTGCTCTGGCGCTGCTCGATGCCGAGTTTCTTTTTCCACAACACCTTGCCATTCGCCGGATCGACCGCCGCGAGATCGCCAAAGCCGCCCACCTGATAAAGTCGGTCGCCAACCAGGACCGGCGAACTGGCCAGCGCGCCGATCGGATTGCGCCACACCTCCAGATCCTTGGTTTCAAAGACCTGCGGCGCCTGCGGAGACGGCGGTTTGATCTCCGCCGGAATCTTGAACGCGGCCATGCGGCCGACTTCGCTCGTGTCGATGTTTTCGCTCTCGTGGGTCACGATGATGTTTCCCTTGTGCTCGACCACCGCCGCATTAATGCCGCCCTTCGCGCCGGCCTTGGCCACCGCCAGACGAAAAAGCGGTTCACCCGTGCGCACATTCAGGCAGAGCAGGCTGCTGTCTCCGCCCGCGGAATACAGCACGCGCTGGCCGCGGAGAAAGCCGAGCCACGGCCGCGAGAAGGTATTGTCCTGCGGCAGCGCGCCGGGGGCGCTCGACCACACCAGTTCGCCCGTCTTTTTATCGAAGGCGTAGAAGCGATCGCCCGGAGGACCGTAGGCCCCCCACGCCGTCGTGATGCCGCGCGTGATGACCAGATCCTTGTCGATCAGCGGCGAGGCGGTGCGGTTGTTTGGGAAAGTCATCCGCCCGTATTCCTCCATCATCGAGTGCTTCCACAGCAGCTTGCCATCGGCCGTGAAAGCCATGAACAGGCCCGAGCTGTTCTGGATGTAAACGTTGCCCGTCTCGGGATCGATCGACGGGCTGGAATTGGCGTAGCGCAGGTAGATAACGTCACTCAGGAAATCGTTGAAGAGCTGCTTCCAGAGCATTTTGCCCGTCTCCGCGTCAAAACACGCCACACCTTCCTGCAAATCCGGCCCTTCGCCGAGATAACCCATCACGTAAATTTTGCCGTTGGCGATGACCGGCGAGGACTGCCCCGGGAAATCGGCCGTCCACAGCGCGTCCTTCGCATCGATCTTCGCCGGCAGGCCTTTCTCCAGCGAAACGCCCGTCTGATACGGCCCGCGCCAATCGAGCCAGCCTGCGACGGCCGCAGCATTTGTCGTGGATGGTTTGGCGGGCTTCGCCTGCTCCGCCGCGTGCAGCGGAAGTTGGAAAAGAGCGAGGGCGACGAGCAGCGGAGTGGCGGCGGAGGTCTTCATAGAAACGGTGCGAGGGAGGGGAACGCGGGTGAAGCGTGGGGTTTTTAAGCGGCGTCTGGGCGGATGTCAAAAAATACTTACACGTATTATTTTCCAGACTCCTTTTTCTTAGTAGAAGTTCCTACCGCAGCGGCGATCCCAATGCGCATCCGCCCCCAATCGCGGCTTGCACTGAACGCGCCCCGCTGATTTTTAGCAGCGCCCGACCCCATGTCCGACCAGCCCAACCCCGCACCACCCGCCGCACCGAAACGCCTCCCGGTGCTACTCCGCCGCGCGTGGTACGGGCTGAACCAGGCTTTTCGTCAGCGCGTCTCGCACCTTGCGATCACGCCCGATCAATTCAGCATCCTGCGCTGGCTGAGCGAAGGCGACCCACAGGGCCTGACTCAGCGCACCCTGACCGATCTCATGGCCAGCGATCCGAACACCATCACTTCGACGCTCGCCCGCATGGAAAAAGCCGGTCTGGTGGCGCGGATCCCGCACGAACGTGATCGCCGCGCGAATCGTGTGAAACCGACCACTGCGGGGCGACGGGCTTTCAACCAGGCGCGCGATGCGGCCCTGCAACTTCAGGAGACGGTGCTGCAAGCGCTGCCCACCAACCGCCGCGAGCGTTTCCTCGAAGACTTGGAAATGATCGGCCAGGCCTGCGCGGCCGCGGCCGCGGCCGAAAAATCCGCGCCGAAAGCGCGCCGACAAAAATTGAAGGAGCCGCCCACAACGTGAGCGGCCCCTTGCACCAAGGAAACTGAAACCCGCTCAGGCGCGGCGACGGCGCAGCCCGAGCAGCGCCACCCCGCCCAGCAGCAACGCTGCCGAGCCGGGCTCCGGCACGGAGTAAACGCCGATGCCGCCATTGTTCAGCTCATAACCGGTGAGGAGCAGAGCCTGCCCCGTGGGGCTGTCGGCAGCGGAGACGAAGGTCATGCTTTCCGGGGAAACCAGCCCGGAGGCACCGTTGTTGATGTAATCGACGAAGGTCGGCGCGGTCGGGTCGGTGATGTCGAAGGCCAGCAGCCCGTTCTGCCGCTCCATGCCGATGAAGGCGTAAATCCGGCCGTCAATTTCCCCGATGGCCAGACCTTCCGGCTCCGGTCCTTTGTTGTCCGAGCGCCTGTCAATTTCACCGGTGTTGAATTGCTCGCTGTTGAAAATCAGCGGATCAAGGGCGAGGAGGATCGTCTCGAAATTGGTCAGCAGGCTGTCGCCGCTGTCCCACACCAGAGCGCCGGTATCGGCATTCCAGATGGAAAAGGAGCGGCTGCCGAACATCACCGGTTCCTCGATTTTACCGTCTCCGTCGGTGTCCCCGTCGATGCGGGAGACATTCAGGCGGCCGAGTGCTCCGGACGCCCGGTCTCCAGTCTGGGTGGTCGGCAGGCTGGCGTCGAGCACGTTGTTCATGCTGTCATTCCCGCCGACATCGCCAAAGCGGCTCGAATCGCGATCATCGGTGCGCGCATCCCCTTCGTTCGCCGTCACGAAATACGTCGTGCCGCCGACCGTGTAGGTGACGATCGCATCGGGCATCGGCAGACCTTTGACCACATCGTCAATCTTCGCCTCGGGGATCCCGCCGGGGCCATCCTGGTCAGAGGCATCGATGAGCTGTTCGATGGTCCCGAGCTTGTGAATTTTCTCCCACTTGTTGGTCGCGATGTCGAAGACCCCCACGGCATTGTTTTCCTGGAGGGTGACGTAGAGCTTCCCGCCCGACTGCGCGATGAACTCCGGCTCGATGCCCTTGTAAAAATTAGGATCGGAGCCCGGTCCCGTGCCGCCGAGGACATTGAAATCTGGCACCGTGCTGTTGAAGGTGCCGCTCGTGCCGAGCGCCGCCACGCTGTGATTGCGGATGCCCGCCAGGCTCACGCCCGCGCCGAGATTGACGGCTTGAAAGTCGAAGTCCGCCACGTTGCCGTTGGAGAGGCCCGACACGTTGCCCAGACCCGTGACGCTCGAAAGATCGATCACGCTGAGCGAACCCGGCGCATTCACCGTCGAGACGCCTTCATTCTTCCACTCGCCTTCATTGGCGACGAAGAGCTTCGTGCCGTCCGCGGAGAATTTCACGCTGTCTGGATGAAAGCCCACGTCGAGCACGATGAGGCTGCGCGCGTTGTTCGCCGTCGAGCCGCGGTAATCGAAAAACGCCACCTTGCCGAGCGTCGTCGTATTGGCCCCCGGAATCAGCGCCACCGCTCCGAAGCCGCGACCGAGCGGATCGGCCGCCACGGAACTGACTCCCGTCCAGTTCGCTGTGGCGCCAAAGACGCTGGAGAAATCCGCAAAACCTTTTTCGGCCAGCACCCCCGTGCCATTGAGGGAGAGAATCTGCACGCCGAAGCTCCCAGCCGCGCTGTCGCCGACCGTGCTCAGGATGGTGAAATTGTCGTCGGTGGTGTAGGAGAGGATTTCGGAGCTGCCGGCGCGGTTTCCTGAACCGGAGGTAAAAGCGCTGAGCAGGTTGAATTCCACCGCGTCAGCGGTGTGAATGGCGCCACTGGCCGCAAGGCCGATGGCGAGTTTGCGAAGGAAGATGTTTTTCATGGAGCCGCGAGATTGCGTCGGAGGAGACAACCGCCTCAAGATGCCGATTGTGATATTCCTGTGGCGTTTGCGTGACGGTTTTGCGGGCGCTCCGTAACTCCCTATTTTACGCAAAAAAAGCGGCTCCCGGAGTGTCCGGACAGCCGCTTGGAATGAGTTTCGGAATTACGCTTACTTGCCGCCGAGGTCGAGGCAGACCGCCTCTTTCGTGCTGCGCGCGAAAACCTTGCCGCCGCTGATCACCGGCGTCGTCCAGCATTTGCCGTCGAGGATTTTCGCGCGGCCGAGTTCCTTGTAGGAAGCAGCGTCGGCGGCGAAGAGGACGAGGTCGCCGCTATCGGAAAGGGCGAGCACTTTGTCGCCGACGAGCACGACATTGCCGGGGCCGAAGCCGGGCTTTTCCCACTTCACTTTACCCGTCGCGACTTCCACGCACTTCACCGGGCCGTCGCCGTAGGCTTTGAACTGGAACATGCCATACATGTGGCCGTCCTTGACCACCGGCGTGCTCCAGTGGTTGGCCAGTTCCTTGTCGCCGGTCACCCGATAGATTTCCTGCGCCGTCCAGTTCGTGCCGCTCTTCGTCACTTTCACCGCACCGGCGCCAACGCCGTAACCCGCGGAGCAATAAACGATGTCCCCGGCCACGACCGGCGAGATCGCGGTCGAGACGCGGTACGGGAAATTGTAGCGCCACAGTTCCTTGAGCGTCTTCGGCTCGACGGCGAGCAGGCCGCTCTGCAGGAAATAGATGATCTGGCGCTGGCCGTGGATGGTCGCGGCGGTCGGCGTCGAGTGCGTCATTTTTTCGTCGAAGGCTTTCGCGACGACGTTGCCGTTCGCCGGGTCGATCGCGAGCAGCGATTCGCCGGGACCGCCGCCCGCCACGTAAAGCAGACCGTCTTCGAGGAGGGGCGACGCGGCGTTCTGCCACTGGATGTTGCGGCCGGCGTTGTCCTTCAAAAGATCGCGCGTCCAGAGCGGCTTGCCGGTGGCCACATCGAAGGCCTGGAGGCCGAGCACGGCGCTCAGCGTGACCACGGAATTGCCGACGATCGTCGGCGTGCTGCGCGGGCCGTCGCCGCCTTTGTTCTCCTTCGTGCCGGCGTTGCCGCCGTCGTGGCCGTAATTCGCCACCGCCAGCGCCTGCGTCCACAGCTCCTTGCCGGTGGCCGCGTCGCGCGCGACGAGCACTTCCTGCTTCACGCCATCCGGCTCGCGGCCCTCGATGGTGAAGGCTTTGCCGCCGCCCACGGCGAACGAACTGAAGCCATTCGGCGAGGCGACTTTCCACAGCACTTTCGGCCCGGACGAGGGCCAGGCACCGATCTTTTCCGACGCACTGCCGTCGCCCAACGGCCCGCGATATTGCGGCCAGTTGGCGGAAGCGGTGGTGATCACGGCAAGGGCGAGAACGGCGGGGGCGATGGTGCGATGGAGCATGGGGATGATGTTGTGGTGAGTTCCGGTTGGAAAAATCAAGCGTGGGAAGATGCCGCTATTTTAATGGCGCGAGCAGGAGGTCATCGAAACGGATCGCCGTGCCCGCGTAGGGGCTGCCCCAGATCCCCGCGCGACCCGCGGTCGGCTCTGCTTTTTCTTCGAGTTTGATCGTCGGCTCGGCTGGTTCCGGCGAGCCCGCCGGCCAGGCGCGGCCTTCGATCACCCAGCCCGCACCGTCCTTGCGCACCGTGATCCGGAGCGCCGTCCACGAGTCCGAAGCCCAGACAAAAGGCACGCCGAGTTTTGGTTCGTCGCCCTTCACAAACTCGAGCTGTTGTTTCGCCGGGCTGACCTGCAGCCGATAGCCACCGACGCCATTCAGGCTGATCCCGAAGGTCGGAAACTTGCGTCCCTGCTTCGTGCCGTGAAACCGCCCGCTCGCGCTGATATCCTCTTTCGCGCTGGGGCCGAAAAGCATGCCGAAGGTGTCGAGCGGTTCACCGGGCAGTTCGAGCACCTTGCCCGCGCCGTCCGGCTTCACTGCAAACGATCCGGCCATGATCATCACATCGGCCGGGGCTTTGTTCACCTCTGCGGCCTCGAAGTCATTCTTGTAAAGCGGTTCCGCCGCGCCGAGCGGAGCGGCGAAAGCGAACCAGGCGAGGGGCAGAAAGCGGGAGGGTTTCATAAGGGCGGGTGCAACGGATGCCGATGGACAAGCTCCCTGTCCAGACCGTTCAACCTTGGGAATCTTAGCGAGTTTGCCGAATGCCCAAGTTCGCGCGCGGCCGTCAGTTCGGCAGAACGAACCAATCCTTCTCCAACGTCCGCGTGCGCAGCTTCAGCGTAGCCGGATCGTAATAGCGGATCGTCACTGCGTTCCCGGATTCGCGCACCAGGCGGGTGCAGTCTTCGCCGCTCCGGCCGAGCGTGCTCTCGCCGTTGATTTCCGCGATGACCGTCCCGGCACCGAGGCCCGCACGTTCCGCGGGAGACGCCGTGACCACTTGATCGAGCATGATGCCGCGGGCATTTCCGCGATTGGAAAAGCCAATCCCGAGCCCGAAAAAACGCCGCTTCACCGGCGCCGGCGCGCCTTCACTCGTACGCGGCAGACCCTCGCGGAAAATCGGCGATTCATCCTTCGAGGGCAGTTTGATCGGGACGACACGCCCGGCGTCGTCCGGCGCGGCGAGTGCAAGAGCGGCGAGGAGCGTAAAAACCATCTCAGCCCAGTTTGATAATCAACGATTTCAATTCCGTCATCTCCTCCATCGCGAAGCGGACGCCTTCGCGGCCGAATCCGGAGTCCTTGATGCCGCCGTACGGCATGTTTTCCACCCGGAACGTCGGCACTTGATTGATCAGCACACCGCCGACTTCGAGCGTCTCGAAAGCCTGCAGCGCGAGTCCGATGTCCCGCGTGAAAACGCCGGCCTGCAGGCCGAAATCCGAGGCATTGACGAAGGCCAGCGCCTCCGCGAACTCGCGATACCGATGCAGCGTAACGATCGGCGCGAACGCCTCCTGCGCGCAAAGATCGAGCGACGCGTCCACATTCTCCACGACCGTCGCCTCGAGGCAGCGCCCTTGCACGCCGCCGCCGCACGCGAACTGGGCGCCCGCCGCCCGCGCGGCGGCAAGTTTTTCCTGGATGCCCGCGAGCGCCTCCGCGGTGATCATCGGCCCGACCACCGTCGCGCGATCCCACGGGTCGCCCGTCTTGATTTTCTCCGCGACGTGCGCCGTGAGCCGCGCCTTCACGGCGTCGTAGATCGACTCGTGCACGACCACCCGCTGCACGCTGATGCAGGACTGCCCGGCGAACGCGAACCCGCCCATCGCCACCGCCGGAATCGCCACGTCGAGGTTCGCGTCGGCGTGCAGAATCACGCCGGCATTGCCGCCAAGTTCGAGCGTGATGCGCTTCCTGCCGCATTGCGCCTTGAGCTTCCAGCCCACCGCCGGACTGCCGGTAAACGTCACCTTTTTGACCCGCTCATCAGTGACCAGCCGAGCCGCATCGTCATTCGAGCAAGTGACAAAGTTGACCTGCCCCGCGGGCAGGCCGGCTTCCACGAGCACCTCCGCGAGAAGCAGCGAAGTCAGCGGCGTTTTCGTCGCCGGCTTCACCACCATGGTGTTGCCCGTCGCGAGACACGGCGCGACTTTGTGGGCGACGAGATTGAGCGGGAAATTGAAGGGCGTGATCGCCGTGACGACGCCGAGCGGAAATCGCCGCGCCAGCCCGAAATGCCCGTCGCCACTGGAAAAGGCGTCCACGTCGAGCAGCTCGCCGTGCTGTTTGCGCGCCTCTTCCGCCGCGGCCGTGAAAGTCATCTGCGCACGCGCCACTTCGGCTTCGGCGAGCGTCACCGGCTTGCCCGCTTCGCTGACGATGACCTCCACAAAGTCCGCCTGCCGCCGCTCGATGCCAGCCGCCACCGCGAGGAGCAGCGCCGCCCGCCGATGCGCCGCCACCTTCCGCGCCGCCGGAAAAGCGGCGTGTGCCGCCGCGAGCCCGCGTTCGATTGCCGCCGGACCGCCGAGCGGCACGCGCGCGAATTCCTCGCCCGTGAACGGATTCACCACCGGCGTGCTCTCGGGCGCGCCGCACCATTCGCCACCGATCAGCAGCCGGGAAGGGAAGGAAACGCTCATGCCCGGAATCTAACGCGCGAACGCCGACGCGCGCCAGCGGCGAAGCGTCCTTTCCCGTCGCCCGCGAGTGGATCGAAAGTCTGCGGGTGAAAAATCCAGCACCGCTCGGTGAGGATGAAATCGCCCGGCGGCGCGCAGCATCGCGCGTCCCTTGATCAGGCCACCAGGAGAAGGATCGCCGGACCGATCACGCCAAAGAGGAAAAGGCTGAGATAGCCGGTAATCAGCCCGCCCAGCGCCAGACCGTCGCCCGCCAGAGTCCCTTCGGAGCGGCGGATGCGCCGGCGCGCGAGGTGGCCGCAGACAATCGCCGGCAAGGCGGGCAGCAGCGGAATGACCGAAAGCGAAATCACCCCGAGAACGAGGCTGGCGACGGCGAGGCGCGAGGCGGGACCCGCCGGGTTCCGCCTGACCACAGGAACGTGGCTGCCGGTGGCGCGCGGACTGGTCGAAAGCTCCGCACCCGCCAATTCTTCGCGGTCCATCGGTTCCGGCAGGAGGGGTTCCGGCGCGGGCGCTGGAGCGGCGGGTTCCAGGCCCGGCAACGCACTCAGGCGCGCCCAGTCCGGTTGCCCGTCCATCCAGCCAAAGTCGGTCGGGAGAAATTTTCCGGAGACCAGCCCGGTACGCACGTCATCGAGGGGAAATGACCCGAGTTCCTTGCCGTCGCGGGCCACATGAATTTGCATCATCTGCAATTACCGCGAGGGCCGGATGCGTGTCCAGCCGCGCTTCAGCGCCAGAAGCGTCACTCTTCGACGCTCAGCGTTGGGCGGAGAATCCGGGCTCTTCGACCGACGCAGGCGGCGCTTTCTTGCTGAGCCACAAACGCCAGCCGACGTAAGCCACCGTGACGGCCAAATAAAGCACCGCTGCGGCGGCGTAGGTTTTGAGAAGGATAGGCCAGAGCATAAATAAAGGGGCGAATGAACACCTGCCACGAAACTCAACCCCCGTGACCTCGCATCCTTAGCCGCCGCCGCCCTCAATTCTCAAAAAGAAGCTGTGTGGAGGCTGCTTCCCGCCCCGGCGCACCTTACGCCCAAGCTTGCTGGAGGACGACTTCGCCGGTCCGCGCATTTACTTCCAAGCTCGCCGCGAGTTCACCCGTAGCCGTCATGCGCAGGCTGAATTGCACCACCTCATCGGGCGCCAGCGCGCTGTGCAGCGTGTAGCCAAACCGCGCCAGCTTGCGCGCTTCGTAGGCGACCACCGTGCGGCGGAATTCGTCCGCCGTGGAGTGACCGTCGGACAGCCAACCGCAGACATCGAGGAGTTCACCCACCAGTTCGCGGGTCGGGATCTTGGACGCAGATAGCTCGGTCATGCACTAGAATCGCCGCAACTCGCCAGATGGCCTTCCCAATTCGCGGGAAAACCCAAATTTTTGTTGAGGACAGGACAGGTATGTCCGGTTGCACGACACAAAATCCGGACACTCGGGGGGCGTTTACAGAGGAAAGGCCGGCTGGCACGGGGGACGCAATAGGTATCGGAAACCATCAACTGCCAACCATCCCAAATCATGCTTTACGAATTCGACCAGCAGCAGATCGCCACCCTGACTCCAGAAGGCTCGACCGATGAACAACTCATGGCCGCCATTCAGGGCAGGGACGAAACGGCCCTTGCGACCCTTTACAAACGCCACACCCCCCTCCTCCGCACGGTCATCAGCCGGGTGGTGCACAACGACCACGACGCCGACGATCTTCTCCAGGAAATCTTCATCGAACTCTGGAACCGCGCCGGATCCTATGACGAAGCCAAAGGCAAGGCCCTCGGCTGGATGGTCACCCTCGCTCGCCGCCGCGCGATCGACAAAGTGCGCCGCCGTCAGGCCTACGCCCGCGCCGAAGAGCGTCTGCGCCTCGAAAAAGAGCAGGAGCCATTGCCCGCCCGCAGCCACCAAACGGAGGACCAAGCGCAGGCTTCCGACCGCGCAGAAATCTTCCAGCGCCTGCTGACCACGCTGCCGGAAGCACAATGTGAAGCCCTGCGCCTGGCCTTCTACTGCGGTCTGAGCCAGCGCGAAATCGCCGCTAAGACAGGCATCCCGCTGGGCACGATCAAGACCCGCCTCGAGCTCGCCGTGCGCAAGATGCGCGCTTCGATCATGGCCCTCGGCGGCGCGGAAGAATGGTCCCTCGCCCACGGGTAAGGCGCCCCTGAAGGGAACCCGGCGCCGATCATCGATTCGAAAAACCCCTTCACCGCGTGGTGAAGGGGTTTTTTTTGGAACGTGGAATGCGCGGGAAGGCGGGAATCCGACCGTCTCGCGGGCCACAGAAGGGTCCACATTTCACAACCGGAGAGATGCACAGCCCGTCGATCGGGTGCATGCTTTTTCAAAAGGAAATCTCCCCATGAAACCATCTGTTATTCTCCTCCTCAGCACCGACCCCGATGTCGGACGGCTCGCTCAGCAAGCCGCCACCGCGACGCGACACGGGTTGCGCGTGCTGCAGTCCACCCCGGCGGCCTTTCGCGAACTCGAGGGCTGCGACGATGTCGCGCTGGCCGTCATCGATCTCGATCCCGGAATGCATGGCGCGGCCCTCCTCGAAGCGGTCGGCGAGCGGCTGCCGGTCGTCGTCCTGACCAGCCTCGAACGCGACTACATGGACCCCATCGCGCGACGGCGCGGCGCCCGCGAATGCCTGACCAAACCCTTCACCGCCGGACAGTTGCAGGGGGCGTTGGGGCGTGTCCTGTCGGTCCCGCAGCCCGCCTGAGCGCCGCGCTTTATTCGTAACGTAGCGCGTCGATCGGATCGAGCGCGGCCGCTTTCTTCGCGGGATACAGGCCGAAGAAAACGCCCACGGCGGCGCTGAAAAAGAACGAGGCGAAGACGGCACTGGCCGAAACACTCGTTGGCCAGCCCGCGAAATGCGAAACCGCCTCGGCGATGCCAAAGCCGATCGCGATTCCAAGGATTCCGCCCAACGAACTGAGCGTCACGGCTTCGATCAGAAATTGCAGCATGATGTCGCGCCCATGCGCGCCGACGGCCATGCGGATGCCGATCTCGCGGGTGCGCTCGGTCACGCTGACGAGCATGATGTTCATGATCCCGATGCCACCGACGATCAGCGAAACGCCGGCGATCGAGCCAAGCAGCGCGGTCATGGTCCGCGAAGTCGCCGTCGCCGCCTCGGCGAGTTCGAGCTGGTTGCGCACCGTGAAATCGGGTTCGCGCGTTTTGCGCCGCTGCTGCAGTAAATCACCGACAGATTGCTGGATCGCAGGCATCTGCTCGGGACTTTGCGCCTGAATGAGGATGGCGCTGAGGTAAGTCCGGCCCATCACCCGGCGCATCGCGCTGGTGTAGGGCAGGACAATCGTGTCGTCCTGATCCTGGCCGAAAAAATTGAAGCCCTTGGGGCGCAGCACGCCGATGATTTTGAACGGCAGATTCCGAATGCGCAGCGTCTGCCCGATCGGATCGGCGCCGGCGTAAAGCTGATCGGCAATGGTTTTGCCGATGATTGCCACCTTGGTCGCGCTGGTGACATCCGTCTCGGTGAACATCGCACCGTCCTCGAGATCCCACGCGCGGATGCTCAGGTAATCGGGTGATTCCCCGAGCACCTGCGTGTTCCAGTTCAAGCCGTTGCCCATGACCTGCTGGCGGTCGCGCACTTCGGGACTCACCGCGACCACGCCGGGGATTTCGCGCGCGATGGCCAGCGCTTCCTCGGCGGTGAGCGTGCTCGCCGAACCCCAGCCACCCCGCGCGCCGCCGGAACTGAAGCTGCCGGGAAAAACAGTGATCATGTTCTGCCCGAGGCTGGCGATCTGTCCCTCCACTTGCGCCCGCGCGCCATTGCCGATCCCGACCATCGCAATGACCGCACCGACGCCGATGATGATGCCGAGCATCGTGAGCAGGCTGCGCATTTTGTTGCGGCGCAGCGCGCGCCCGGCGAGCCGGAAAGTGGGGCCGATTTTCATGACGCGATCAGTTGCACGGCGGCGTGTTCGTCATCGAGGCGGCGCAATTCCTCCTGCGCCGAAGTGCGCTGCGCGACGACTTTGTCCGTCACGACCACGCCGTCCCGCATCACGAGATTGCGTTTGTTGTAAGCCGCGATGTCCGGTTCGTGGGTCACCATCACGATCGTGATGCCGCGCTCATTCAGCGCCTGGAAGGTCTCCATGATTTCGACACTCGTCCGGCTGTCGAGATTCCCCGTGGGCTCGTCGGCGAGGAGCAGCGCGGGGTCATTGACCAGCGCCCGGGCAATCGCCACGCGCTGCTGCTGACCGCCGGAGAGCTGGTTCGGATGATGATCGAAACGCTTCGCCAGCCCGACCAATTCGAGCGCGCGCATCGCCCGCTCGCGCTGCTCTTTCGCCGAAATTTCCTGCCGCGCGTAAAACATCGGCAGCTCGACGTTCTCCAGCGCCGATGTGCGTGAGAGCAGATTGAAGCCCTGAAAAACGAAGCCGATCTTCTGGTTGCGAATGTCCGCGAGTTCGTTGCGGTCGAGCCGCGAAACATCGATGCCATCGAGCAGGTAACGGCCGCTCGTCGGGCGGTCGAGGCAGCCGAGCATGTTCATCATCGAGGATTTGCCCGAGCCGCTCGCACCCATGATGGCGACGAATTCGCCGGCCTGGATGTCCAGCGAAACGGCGCGCACCGCCTGCACTTCGACGTCGCCGGAGCGGTAGGTCTTCGAGACCGCATCGAGATGAATGACGGGCGTCATTGCTAACGACGCATGCTGCCGCCGGCGAGCGGGTTCGAGGACGAAGCGGGCCGCGCGGCAGTCAGCGTTTTCACGCCCGTGGCGACCGCGTCGCCCGCCTTCAGGCCTTCGATCACCTCGGTGGCCAGCCCGTCGCTGATCCCGAGCTTCACGGAAACGGGCTCCGGTTTGGTCGCTCCCGGCGCGAGCACGTAGACCTGGCGTTCAGTGCGCGGTCCGGTCGGACGCGCACCCGCCGCACCCCGGTCCGCGCGATCACCCGGCGGACGCGAAGCACTGCCGCCAGCAGCATTGGCGGGCGATGCGGCGCTGGCCGGTGCTTCCTCCGGGGGGCGAAACCGCAGCGCGGCGTTCGGGATTTTGACCGCATTCTCGCGGCGCGCGACGACGATCGAGACGTTCGCCGTCATGCCTGGCTTGAGCTTGAGTTCGGGGTTATCGACCGCGACGACGACGTTGTAGGTGACGACGTTTTGCACCGTCGTCGCGGCGTTGCGGACCTGCGCGACCGTGCCGCGAAAGGTCTGATACGGAAAGGCATCGACGGTGAATTCGACATCCTGCTTTTCCTCCACCGTGCCGATGTCCGCCTCGGCGACATTCGAGTCGATCTGCATCTTCGTGAGGTCGTTGGCGATGAGGAAGAGCACCGGCGCGTTGAGGCTCGCGGCCACCGTCTGACCGACATCCACGCTGCGGGAAATGACCGTCCCGTCGATCGGCGAACGGATCGTGCAGCGCGCCAGATCCACGCGCGCCCGCTCCAGATTCGCCTCCTTGATCTGCACCGTCGCCGCCGCCTGGTTGAGAGCGGCGAGCGCGCTGTCGAGGTCGGCCTGCGGCGCGGCGTTTTGTGCGACGAGTTCCTTTTTGCGTTTTGCTGTGAGCCTCGCCAGTTCCAACGCCGCCTGGCCCTGCGCGAGGTCGGCCTCCATTTGATGCACCGTGGCGAGGAACGTCGCGGGATCGAGTTTGGCCACGACCTGGCCGGCTTTCACCGAGGAATTGAAGTCGGCGTGCAGCTCCTGAATGTAACCGGAGATCTGGCTGCCGACGGTGACATTGACCACGGGATTGAGCGTCCCGGTTGCGGTCACGACCTGCATCATCGGCCCTTCGCTCACCGCCACGGTCTGATACTCCGGCGGCTTCTCGCCGTTGCGCGCCCACAGCCACCAACCGCCACCGCCCGCTGCGGCCAGAATGAGCAAAGCGATAATCGTCTTCATGGGATTTTGCTGCGCTGCACGCGCGCGCGCTGAAATACGCCCGACGCCTGCTCGAGGTTTCGCAGCGCGACCTGATAATCGTACATCTGCACCGCAAGGTCTTTGCGCGAAGTGTTGAGCGCATTGAGCGCGGTGAGCACATCCACGCTCGTCGCCGTCCCGGAACGATACTGGATTTCCAAGTCGCGGTAACCCTGCTCCGCCGCCACGACCTGCGACTTCAGCGCCTTGATCGTCTGCTGGAGCGTGCGCACCGTAAGCCACGCCTGCTTCACTTCGGACTCGACGTCCTTGGCGGTGCGTTCGCGGTCGAGTCGCGTCTGTTCGATCTGGCGGTTCGCGGTCATCAGGTCGATCTCGCGCTGTCCGCCGGTGAAGATCGGTAATTGCACCGAAACCGCCGCCTGCCAGTCGTAGTTGTTCGAACTGGACGTGCCGGTGATGTTGCTGCGCCCGGTGTCGAACTGCGCCACGACGCGCGGCCCGTAGTCGCCAATGATTTCATTCCGGCGCGCGATATCCTGGTCAATCGTCAGCACCTTCACCCGCAAATCCTCCCGCTCCGCATACGCCCGCGCGAGCAGCGACTCGAAGGACGGGAGCGTGCTCGGATAATCCGGCGGCTCGACCAGTGCAAGCGGCGCGTCCGGCGCGAGGTTGAGGATGTTGCGCAGCGTGTTTTTGGTGAATTCCAGGACGTTTTCCGACTCCACCAAAGTGCGGCGCGCGTCCTCGACGACCACCGTCGCGCGGAGCACGTCGGCCCGCGTCACTTCGCCGACATCGGCGCGCGCCGTGGCGAAGTCGAACTGCTCCCCGGCGAGGCGCAGGCCTTCGCGGTTCACGTCCACCAACCGCTGTTGCTTGAACACTTCGTAGTAGGCATCAACCACCCCGAAGAGCGTGCCGCGCACGGTAAACTGATGCTGCAGCCGCGAGATGATGGTCGAAATTTTCCCCGCGCGATACGCCGGGAAAACGGTGAGGTCGATCAGCGGTTGCTGAAAGGACACGCCGAAGTCCGCGATCCCGGAAGCGCTCCGCGTGGTCCGTTCTACGCGATTCGTCCGGGTCGTCGCGGAGGCGCCGGAAGTGGTCGAAGGAATGACCGCCGTCTCAGTGACGGTCGCCCGGCGGGACTGCTCGCCGCGGCTATATCCGCCGCTGGCAAAGACCTGCGGCCCGAGCCGGGTCAGCGCGCTCCACGGCAGCAGGTTCGCTTTGCGCACTTCCCAATACGCGATGCGGATCGATTGATCAGTCGCGAGCGCGCGGTCGTAGGCCTGCTCGAGCGTGATCGGACCGGACATCGGTTTTTCCGCCGCCCGCCCCTCGCCCACCGCCACTCCCCCAAGCGCGAGGACGCAAAACCACGCTGGGGAAGGTCGGAAAAAAATCATTTAGGACGTTAAGTTTCGCATCAGACAACACGAACCCCAGTTTGGTTTCAAATTTTCCTGCGAGCCAGGATGCGGCGATCCATGACCGCACTTCCCTGGTCCGTGCCCAGCGCTCGAATCCGCGGCGAGGAGCGCCGCGTTCAGGCGGGCAAAGTCTTCGGATACGTGCCGAGGATTTTCACGAAGGTGCAGTGCTTTTCGAGTTCGTCGATCGCCTGCTTCACGTTTTCCGCGGAAGCGTGGCCGTCGATATCGACGAAGAAGAAATACTCCCACGCTTTGCGCTTCGAGGGACGGCTTTCGATTTTGCTCATCGAAATTTTCAACCGATTGAACGGCTCGAGCGCGTGGAAAAGCGCGCCCGGTTTGTCTTGCACGCAGAACATGATCGCCGTCCGGTCATCGCCGGTCGGCGGGGACGGGCTGCGCCCAATGACGAGGAAACGCGTGGTGTTGCTGGCGATGTCCTGGATCGATGGCGCGAGGATTTGCAGGCCGTGGACTTCGGCGGCCATTGCGCCGGTGATCGCCGCCGACCCTGCTTCCGTGGCCGCCAGCTCCGCCGCGCGCGGCGTGCTGGACACTTCGATCAGATCGACATCCGGCATGTTCAGGCGCAGCCAGTTGCGGCACTGGCCGAAGACCTGCGGGTGCGAATAGATGCGCTGGATCTGGTCGCGCGGGATTTTCGCGGCGAGATGATTTTCGATCTTCATCAGGATCTGCGCGCAAATCCTCAGCTCACTTTCCATGAAGACGTCGAGCGTGTGGTTGACCGCGCCCTCGGTCGAATTCTCGATCGGCACGACGCCGTAATCCGCGTTGCCGCGCGCCACCACGTCGAAGACATCGGCGATGCTGACGCGCGGCGTGTAGTTGACACTCGCGCCGAATTTCGAGCGCGCGGCCTGATGGGTGTTCGTCGCTTCCGGGCCGAAATACGCAATCGTCAGATCCTTCTCCAGCGCAAGCGAGGCGGACATGATCTCGCGATAAATCGCGCGGATGGATTTCTCGGGCAGCCGGCCCTGCAGCGCGGCGTTTTTGGCGGCGAGCGCGCGGAGCAGCATTTCCTCGCGCTCGGGCGCGTAGATTTCGGTGCCCTCGGCGCGTTTCACCAGGCCGACTTCATGCACGAGATCGGCCCGCTCGTTGAACAACTGGATGAGTTGATCATCGATCGCGTCGATCTTTTGGCGAATCTCGGGAAGCTTCATGCGGTGTCAGGAGTCAGTCGCCGGTGCGGGCGTTTCGACGGAGTCGGAATTCTCGGATGGCTCGGGTGCGGGCGCATCTTCGGCGGGTTCGGGCGCTTCCGGTGCCGACGATTCGCCTTCAGGAGCGGCCGCTTCCGTCGGCGTCGCGGTTGCAGATGCGGCGTCTGCCGGGCCTGCGGCGGGGACGGCGGCAGGCTCCTCGACCTTGGCCGTCGGGAGGACGACCCGCTTGAGTTCGCTGGCGTTTGGCAGTTCGTCCGTCGTTTTCAGGCCGAAGTGCTGGAGAAAATATTCGGTCGTTGAATAAAGCAGCGGGCGCCCCGGCACTTCCGCGCGGCCGGCGATCTTCACGAGGCCGCGGTCGAGCAGGATCTGCATCACGCCGTCCACGGCCACGCCGCGCACCGCCTCGCAATCCGCGCGTGTCACTGGCTGGCGGTAGGCGATGATCGCGAGGGTCTCGAGTTGCGGCCCGGTCAGGCGCGTCGGTTTGGCCTCGGGGTAAAGCTGGCGCACCCACGCCGCGCACGCCGGATCGCTGACCAGCGTCCAGCCATTCACCCGATCGACGAGGTGGAACGCGCGCCCGGTCGCCGTCAGGTCGGCGGCGATTTCCGAAAGCGCGACGCGCACGTCCGCTTCCTTTGCTTTGGCAAAGTCCTGTGCCTCCAAATCCTCCGTCCCCTCGCCCGCGGCGCGCAAAGCGGCCACGATCTCCTTGGTCAGGAGCGGTTTCGGCGAGGCGAAGACGAGCGCCTCAATCACTTGCTTCAGAGTCATGGTCGTCGTGAATCCTTCCCGCGATTACACCCGCCGCAATTCGATTTCCGCAAACGGTTCGTCCTGCACGCAGCGCAGTTGCTTGACCCGGATGAGCTCCAGCAACGCGAGGAACGTGACGACGATTTCGGTCCGCGAAGCGGCTTGGGCAAAGAGTTCGGTGAACTTCAGCGGCACCCCGCTCGCCGTCATTTTCATGATCAGATCGATCTTGTCCGAGACCGTGTAGTTTTCCTCGAAAATCTCCCGCAAGTCCTCGCTCTGCGACGCGATGCGCTTGAGCACCTTGTTGAAGGCGTTGATCAGGTCGAAAACGCTGACGTCGCCAAGCGGGCGCTCGGGTGCGGCGTCCGCGCTTTCCGGCAGGCGCCCGAAAAGATTGCTCTGCTCGAGTTCGCGCTGGGAAAGCTGCGCCGCGGCGTCCTTGAATTTCTTGTACTCCACCAACTGCCGGATAAGATCCCAGCGCGGATCCTCTTCCTCAGCCTCTTCCTCCGGCGGCTGCACATGCGCGGGCAACAACGCGCGGCTTTTCAGGTAAATGAGGTTCGCCGCCATGACCACAAATTCGCCCGCGATCTCGAGGTCGAGCGCCTTGAATGCGTCCATGAACTCCAAGTATTGCCCGGTAATCCGCTCGAGGGAGATTTCGTAGATGTCCACCTCATCCTTTTTGATGAGATAGAGCAGCAAATCGAGCGGGCCTTCGAAGACCTCGAGTTTCACTTTGTATTCCTGGGACATGGGGCGGCGAGACTAGCCGCCCCGCCGGGCGGTTGCCAAGCGGCCAGTCCGCGGAAAAGAACGGGCCGGCGGCCGGGGGATCGGGGTCGGCCCTGACCCGCAAATCGCCGCCGCGATGCGAATCCTACGCATGAATACCAACGAACATTCCCCAACCTCAGACGAAGCCCGCAACGCCGACCCCATCACCCACGAATCCGGAGCCCACCCGGTCGCCACCGGAGTCGGGGCGGCGGCTCTCGGCGCGGCCGGTTTGGCCGCAGCCGCGGTGGTCGCCGGACCCATCGGCATCGCTGCCGCCGTGGTCGGCGGAGCGATTATCGGCGGTTACGTCGGCAAAGCTGCCGGCGAAATGATCGACCCGACGATCGAAGACGAATACTGGCGCGCCCAGCATCCGCATCAGCCCTACGCCGAACATTCCGGCTATCAGGACTACGCGCTCGCCTACCGCACCGGCTACGAGGGTTACCAGCAATCCGCGGCCAGCGGACGCACCTTCGAAGAAGCGGAAACGGAGTTGCGGACGCGTTATGAAAACGGCGGCGGCACGGTTCCTTGGAGCGTCGCCCGCAGCGCATCTCACGCTGCTTGGGACCGCGTCGCACACCGCGCGACCGCGCCAGTCGTCGAGACCGGTGTGGGCGACGCCGTGATGAGCGAGAACTCCAAAAGCGGCGCCCTGAGCAACGCCCAGATGCCGCGCTAAGCCCAGGTCTCAGCAAATTCCCGAGATGAGCATTCCCAGACCCCGCGGGTCTGGGAACGGCCCGTTTTGCCGCCGCCCACCGAACGGTCGAAAATTCGCAAAAGGGCTGGTCAAGGCCCGGCGCGACTCTTCATGGTGCCGGCGGAGGAAAGATCCATGAAGACGACCCTTTGCATCGCTCTCGCCGTCGCCGCGCTTCTGCCCGCGCTCGCGTCCGCCGAGGAAATCAAGCTGGCCAATGGTCAGGTCGTGAAAGGGGAAATCAGCCGCGTGGAGCCCGACGGCCTCGTCGTTTTGACCGAAGCGGGCGTGGAAAAGATCTCCTTCCTCTCGCTCCCGGAGGAAACCCGGAAGCGTTACGGGTTCGACCTCGCCAAAGCCGATCAGCACCGCGCCGCGCAAAAAGCCGCGCAGCAGAAAATGCTCGAACAGCAGGCGGCGGCTCTCCGCGAACGCGCCGCCCGCCTGGGTCAGCTGGTCGGTCGGCAGCCAAGCTCCGAGGAAACGGAACGCCGGATCAAAATCGAAGCGAGCGGCTTCATCGCCCAGGCCCGGATTATTCAAGGCACTTCCCAAGGAGTGCGCGCCATGTTGACCACGCAGACCGGCCGGGCCGCCAGCACCATGCTCGGCCGCGACACCCGCGCGGTGGTCAATGTCGGCGAAGGTTTTATTCACGGCCTGCAGGGAGCCGAAGGCGAGACCTGGACCGGCCGACTTTATCCCACCGACTACCACCTTTACGTCACGCCACTGGGCAGTGAACGGACGATCCATGGCTACGCCACCACCGTCGAAACCGCTTTGGCCAAAGGCGCCACAGGTCGGGTCGTCGCCCCTGACACCAGCGCTCCCGGCAGCACCGGAGGTTACGCCCCGCCCGGTAATCTCCGCGGGGACACGATGCTCGACCGCCGCTGACCACCCGGGGCACTTGTTGCCTGGTGGATCGCTCCGGCGCGGGTTGCCTGCTTGACCTCGCGGCGTCCGCCGGATTGTCATGCGCGCCCGCATGAGCGCTTCCATTTCCGACTTTCTGCTCATCGACAACAGCAACTCGTTCACGAAGTTCGCCCTTTCCTCGCGGGAAAAAATCGGCCCTTCCCGCAAGCTGCGCACTTCGGAAATCACCGGGACGACTTTGCGGAAAACACTGCGCGGATGGCGCTGGAAGACGGCGGTCCTTTCGAGTGTGGTGCCGGAAAAAGGCGCGGTGATGGCGGCTTTCTTCCGGGCAGGCGGCGGACAACTCCGGCAGGTGAGCGCGAAGTTGCAGCTCGGCGTCGGTGTGAAATATCCGAAGCCGAAGACGATCGGCGCCGATCGTCTGGCCAATGCGGCGGCCGCGTTCGCAGCGTTTGGCGGCCCGGTGGTGGTGGTGGATTTCGGCACTGCGGTCAGTTTCGACATCGTGTCGGAGGCCGGGGATTACGTGGGTGGCGTGATCGCGCCCGGGCTGGAGGCGATGACGGATTACCTACACCAGCGAACGGCGCTGCTGCCGAAGATCACGCTGCTCGAACCGCCCAGCGCGATCGGCAAGTCCACGAAACACGCCATGCTCGCCGGCGCGGTTTACGGCTACCGCGGGTTGGTGCGCCAAATCCTGACCGAGATCGGCAAGGAACTCGGCATCCCGCGGAATCTCCCGGTGGTGGCCACGGGCGGCTACGCGGGGCTGATTGCGGCGGGTCTGCCGGAGATCAAAACGGTGCGGGAGAATCTCACGCTCGACGGGCTGCGGATCATCGGTCTGCTCAATGCCGACGAATGACGGAAACCGCGGTCAGATCTTCTGCCAGTCGGGCTTCTGATCGTAAACCCAGCGGTAATATTCGATGCGGGAAAGGCGGGCGGCGGCGGGCTCGTCGATCAGGCATTTCGCCACCGGGTGCATTTGCAAAATCGACGCCGGATTCATCGCGGTGATCGGGCCTTCGACGGCGTCGGCGATGGCGCGCGCTTTCTTTTCGCCGAAGGCGAGGAGCAGCACCTGGCGCGCGTCCATGATCGTGCCGACGCCCATGGTGATGACGTGGAACGGCACGGCTTCGAGCGAAGCGAAGAAACGTGCGTTGTCGCGCCGGGTCTGCGCGGTCAGCGTCTTGATGCGGGTGCGTGAAGCGAGCGAGGAGGACGGTTCGTTAAAGCCGATGTGGCCATCGCTGCCGATGCCCAGCACTTGCAAATCGATGCCGCCGGCAGTGCGGATGCGCTCCTCGTATTTCGCGCAAAAGGCGGGCACGTGACCGGTCATGCCGTCGGGGATGTGGAGGCGTTCGCGGGCCACATTCACCTGCGAGAAGAAGTGCTCCTCCATGAAAGCGTGGTAGCTGGCTGGATGATCGGCGGAGAGACCGACGTATTCGTCGAGGTTGAAGGTGGTGACCTGGCTGAAGTCGAGGCCCTGCTCGCGGTGCATGCGGACGAGCTCGCGATACATCGGCAACGGGGTGCTGCCGGTGGCGAGGCCGAGGACGGCGGTCGGTTTGTCGCGGACGACGCGGGCGACGTGGCGCGCGGCGATGATGCTGGCCGCTTCGGCGTCGGGCTGAATGATGATTTCCATGCGCTATTTTCCGAGGCGGCGTCCGAGCCTGGCGACGACATCCGCGCGGAAGCGATCGATGAAGTCGGTGACGTACGCGAGCACGTCGAGCGTGTCGTTTTTGATCAGCGGGGTGAGGTCCATGGCGAAGGAGAGGGCGTCGCTGCTATCCACGCCGTGGCTTTCGAAGAACGTGGCGTTGGCGCGACGGCGGCCCTGCACCGCGAGATCATAGCGTTTGCCGCCGGCGATCTGGCTGTCGAAGAGGCCGTTGAGCGCGGCAGCGAGATTTTCGTGACCGCTGACGTCGTGGACCACTTTGGCGTCGTCGGCTAGCCAATCGAGATCGCGCCAGACTTCGCAGCCGTGCACGGCTGCGGGCCGCTGGTCGGCGGGCAACGCGCGGATGGCCTCGATGACCGGCACGACGACGGCGATGTGCGTGTCGTGTTTGTCCGCGGGGTTGTGGGTGTAAACGACGCGCGGGCGGGTCGCGGCGAGGATCGCCCGGAGGTCTTCGCGCAACCGCGAGTCGGCGGGGTCTTTGGCGATCTTGCTCGGGTAATCGAGTTGGATGGCGGCGGCGTAGCGGCCGACGATCGCCGCCTGGCGCTGCTCGCCCTGGCGGACGGCCATCATTTCCTCATCGGTAAATTTCGCGTAGCCGCCAGTGCGCGCGCTGCCGGAGCCGTTCGTGCAAGTCACGCCGCCAAACCAATCCGCGTCGCTCGCATAACACGCGCGGATGCCGTGGAAGGCCATGAATTCCAGGTCGTCCTGATGCGCGCCGATGCCGAGATGCGTGATCCGCGCGAGCGCGGCGTCGGTCGGCTGGCCGTCGGGGACGAAAACTTCGGCGGTGGGGAAATGCAGTTTCATGACGTCAGCGCAAAGCGGGGAGACTGGCCGCGGCAATCGCCTGCCCGTGGCGCTTATCCTTTTCATCGGGCGTGCGGAGTTGGATGCGGGCCGCCAATCCGGGAAACTCGGCCCGCAGCACTTCGCCGGCTTTTTCGATGATGATCGCGCCGCCTTCGCCGCTGGTCACGCGGCCGAGGATGAGCAGGATGCGGATGTCGTAGAAATCCGCGTAATGCGCAATGGTGTAGCCGAAGCAGGTGCCGATCGTTTCGAAGATTTGCCGGGCGCGCGCGTCACCGGCCGCGAGGCGCTCCTGCACGTCCACCAGACGCTCGGCAAATTTCATCTCGGGCGGATATTCCAGACCGGCGCGCGGGGCGAGTCGGGCAACGCCTTGCTGGCAGAAATACTGCACGGCGCAGCCGGCATCACCGCTCCATTCATCGACCGGCGCATCTTCCCGGTAGTCCACGGGCGCGAAAGCGAGTTCGTTCAGCCACGGCGTGATCGTGCCCTCGGTGGTGACGTAACCGCCCGCCACGCTGGTGCCCATCGAGACCCCGAGCACGCCGTTTTCGCCGAGGCTCATCGAACCGGCGAGTGCGGTCACTTCGCCATCATTGGCCACTTCGAAGGGCACGCCGCCCCATTCGGTTTGCAGGTCGAAAAAGATGCGGCGAATGCGCTTCTCGAAGTTTTCCGGTGACACGCCCCGAAAGAGCGACGCGGCGCGGGCCTCGCTGTTCACATAAACGCCGGCGGCGCTTCCGCCGATCGCGTCCACCCGCGGCAGGTGCGCGGCGGCGCGGCGCAGGGTGTCGTTGATGCCGTCGTAGTGATACTGCGGATCATCCTGAAAATACGGGTCCCAGGTGACTTCCTCGGAGAAGACCACTTCCCCGTCGAGCACGGCCGCGCATTTACGATCGGATCCGCCGAGATCGAAGCCGATCCGCGCGCCGTCGAGATGTCGGCCGAGCGGGAGCGCGGTCTCGCGGACCGCAGGCAGTTCGGCAAACGGGCGGGCTTCGACGGTCATCGGCCGTCCGTAAACTTTGGCGCCCATGAATTCGACATCGAATTTGCGCTCGCCGTCCGGAGCGTAGATCCGGCAAATCGCGGCGGCAATCTCCGGGGCGCCGCCGAGGATCAGTCGGTGACCGCCGCGCAGCCAGAGCAGCGTCTTCACCAGTCGCTCCACGTATTTGAGATTCAGCGCGGCGTTCTCCGCCGTGGGCGGCAGGACGCGCGTGTCGAAGCGGGAAACGGTGCCGTCGTTGCGTTCGAGGGCGATGCCGAACGGGCGCGCCGCCGGATCGCGGTCGCAGCGTTCCTGGTAGGCGCGGTTCCAGAGCACGGCGGGGACAAAACCAGGATCGAGGATCGGTGGACAAGCGGGCTGAACCTTCATGAGCGACGCCGTCAATAAAGAGGCATTCGGCAAATCACGAGGCTTTTTCGACGAGTTCAGGGGAAACCTCGGGAATTGACTTCCGCCAAGCTGCTTTCAGTCTCCGCGGAATTCAATCTTCATGAACAGGCTCCAGACAGCGATCGGCATCGACTTCGGCGGCACCAGCATCAAATCGGCGGTCGTCCGCGACGGCGCGATTATTCACCGCGGCGAGGCCATCGATCCGCAGGCCGTTCCCTCGGAAGGCTTGATCGATGCGCTCGTCGCCTTGATCGAAAAGATGCGCCTGGAGTTTCCCGACATCGCCGGTGTGGGCATCGGCCTGCCGGGTTTCGTCGATAGCGTGAACGGCGTCGTCCATCACCTGACCAACGTCGAGGGCTGGACCGACGTGCCGCTGCAGCAAATCCTCCACGACCGCACCGGGCTGACCGTGACCATCGAAAACGACGCGAACGCGATGGCCTACGGGGAATTTAAGCACGGCGCGGCCGGCGGCGGGCGCCATGTGGTGTGCATCACGCTCGGGACAGGCGTGGGCGGGGCGCTGGTGCTCGACGGGCATCTGTATCGCGGCGCGCAACTGGCGGCGGGGGAAATCGGGCACATGAGCATCGACTTGAACGGGCGGGCGGGGCCCTACGGCAACGACGGCGGCCTCGAGGAATACGTGGGCAACCTCCAGATCGCCGAGCGCGCGGTGCGTCTGTATCGCGCCGCCGGCCAGACGAAAAGCGCCGCCGAATGCACGCCCGCCGACCTGGCCGCCGCAGCCGGCGCGGGCGACCCGATCGCCGCGGGCCTCTGGGATACGCTCGGCACGGAGCTGGGCGCGGCCCTCGCCAGCGTGGTCTGGATCCTCAATCCGGACACCATCGTCATCGGCGGCGGCGTGGCCCAGGCCGGCGACCTGCTCTTCGCTCCCATCCGGCGCGAAATCCGCCAGCGCACCCTCGCGCTTTTCCACGAAAAGCTGCGCGTCGTCCCCGCCGCCCTCGGCAACGACGCCGGCATCATCGGCAACGCCATCCTCGCTCTCGAAGCCTCGGCGCGACTTTCTTGAACGCTCTTGGAAATACTTTGAACGCGCTCGGACAGCCCCGGTCAAAAGAACCAAGTTTAGGGATCTTCCGGGCCGTGCATGTTTCTTTCTTGTTGTTTCCTTGGCATGCACGACCCGGATTTTTTCTTTCACCGGTGGCGTTCACTTCTCTTTTGATCCCCTGCCCGGCTCCGACCGAACCCGCCCCGTGACCACCGGCTCCGCTCCCACCGGCCTGCGCGGTTTTCTCATCGACGCCCCGGAGTGGGGCAAACTGCGCGCCTGGCCGGATGGCGGCATCGTGCTCGACGAAGGCCGCATCGCCGAGATCGGCGACTACGACACCCTGTCCAAAAAGCCCCGCCCGCAGCCGGTCCGCTGGATGCACTCGCCTGGTGCCGCCATTTTCCCCGGCCTCATCGACTGCCACACCCACCTGCCGCAATACCCCGCGGTCGCGCGCGGCACCGGCGAACTCCTCCCGTGGCTGCGCACCTCCATCTTCCCCCTGGAGCGCGAGTTCACCGGCCCGAAAGGCCGCCGCGAGAGCGGCGCCTTCTTCTCGGAACTGGCCCGGCACGGCACCACGACCGCGATGATCTACACCGCGATCTACGAAGACAGCGCCGACGCCGCCTTCCAGGCCGCCGAGCAGAGCGGGCTGCGCATCATCATGGGCAAAATGATGATGGACGTCGGCGGCTACGGAAATCTCCAGCCCACAAAAATCGTTTCCATCTCCCTCCACGAAAGCGAACGCCTCTGCAAAAAGTGGCACGGCGCGGCCCACGGGCTGATCGATTACGCCTTCAGCCCGCGCTTCGCCGTCGCCTGCTCGGAGAAAATGATGCGCGGCGCCGCCGAGCTGGCCGCGAAATACGGCGCCTACATCCAGACCCACCTTTCGGAAAATCACGGCGAGATCGAGAAGGTGCGGCATCAGTTCACCTGGGCCACCGATTACACCGACGTTTACGAAAAGTGCGGCCTGCTCGGGCCGAAGACCGTGCTCGGGCATTGCATCCACCTCAGCGACCGCGAACGCGGCGCGCTCGCCGCCGCCGGAGCCGTGGTCGCCCACTGCCCGACTTCGAATCTCTTTCTCGGCAGCGGCATCCTCGCGCTGGATAAAGTCCGCGCCGCCGGCCTGCGCGTCGGCCTGGCCAGCGACGTCGCCGCCGGCCCGGAACTGAACATGTGGCAGGTCATGCGTTCGGCCATCGAGTCGCAAAAAGCGCGCTCCTTTTACGAACCCGGCGCCGAAGTGCCGTCCCCGGCCAGCGCCCTCTACCTCGCCACGCAAGGCGCGGCCGAAGCGCTGGGCAAAGGCGGCGCCATCGGCAGCTTCGAGATCGGCAAAGACGCGGACTTTACCCTCATGAGCTACAGCGCGCTCCTGCCCTATCGGCAAAGCAGCAAAGGCACGAACAACCTGACCGCCGAGGACATCCTCAGCCTGTGCATCTACCGCGGCGGCCCGCACGCCGTGCTGGAGACCTTCGTCCGCGGCCGGAGCGTCCACCGTGCGCCCGAGCCGGAGCTGTTTTAGCCGCTCGGGAAGTGAGAGGACGCAGAGACGATTTCGCATTCCTCTGCGGCGCTCTCCAGTTTCTCCGCGTTCTCTGCGGTAAAACGATGCGGCACGGCGTTCCGAGTCACCGCCCACGGATCACCGTTGCCGCGCCCCGCACGCCCACGTAAAAAGCCTCGTGCCCGATCTGCCGCCTCCCCACGTCCTGCCTGCGCCCGCGCGCACCACCCACGACCCCATCGCCATCGCGCTGGCCGAAGACATCGGGCGCGGGGACCTCACCTCGCGCTACTTCGTCGGCACCGAGCGCCGTTCCGCCCGCATTTTCACCAAGGAACCCGCCATCGCCGCCGGGGTCGAGATCGCCGCGGAGGTCTTTCGCCGGGTCGATCCGCAGATCGCCGTCGCCACGGTCCGCGCCTCCGGCACCGCGCTGGACGCCGGCCAGACCGTGCTCGAAATCACCGGCGCGGTCCGCTCGATCCTGACCGCCGAACGCGTCGCGCTTAATTTCCTGCAGCGGCTCTCCGGCGTGGCCACGATGACCCGGCAGTTTGTGGACGCCGTCGCCGGCACCAAGGCCCGCATCCTCGACACCCGCAAAACCACGCCCGGCTTGCGCGCCCTCGAGAAAGCCGCGGTCCTCGCCGGCGGCGGGCGAAATCACCGCTTCGGCCTCTTCGACATGGTCATGGTGAAGGACAACCATCTCGCCGCCGAGACCGACCTCGAACCGTTGCAGGACGCGATCCGCCGCTGCCGCGCCGACCATCCCGCCATGCGGATCGAACTCGAAGCCGACACCCTCGATCAGGTGCGCCGCTTCCTCACGCTGATGGGCGTGGACGTGATCCTGCTCGATAACATGACGACCGCGGAGCTGACCGAGGCGGTCGAAATGGGCGCCGGCCGGGTGCAATTCGAAGCCAGCGGGGGCGTCTCGCTCGCCACGGTCGCGGCCATCGCCGCGACCGGCGTGGATTTCATCTCCGTCGGCGCGCTCACCCACTCGCCTCGCGCCATCGATTTTTCGCTCGAGCTGCATTCATGAACGTCCTCGACGCGCGCCTCATCGCCGCGTTACGGGCCGCGCCCGTGCATCTGCCCGCGACCGATCTCGCCGGCCAGCTCGCCGCGCCACTCGCCACCGTCGAAGCGCGGCTCGGCGAGTTGCGGGCCGCCGGTTTTGAGATCGAGGAACGGCCCGGCCTCGGTTTCCGCCTGCTCGCCTCCCCGGACCGCCTGATCGCCGACGACCTCCTCGCCCGCCTCGGCCCGTGCCCGCTGATCCGCGAAATCGTGGTCTTCACCGAAACCGACTCGACCAACGATCTCGCCGTGCGCCGCGGCCGGCAGGGCGGCGCGCGCGGTCTGGCGATCTTCGCCGAAAGCCAGACTGCGGGCCGGGGCCGTTTCGGCCGTCAATGGGCGTCGGCTTCACACCGCGGACTCTGGTTTTCCCTGCTCCTGCGCCCGGCCCTGCCGCTGCCGCTCTGGCCCCGACTGACCACCTGGGCCGCCGTCGGGCTGGCCGACGCCATTGAAGACGCGCTGGGCCTGGCACCCCAGATCAAGTGGCCCAACGACCTGCTCCTTGGCGGAAAAAAGGTTGCCGGAATCCTGGCGGAAAGCGGCACGGACAGCGCCGGCGAGCCTTTCGCCGTCGTCGGAATCGGCGTGAACGTGAACCACGAACCCGGCGACTTTCCACCGGAACTCGCCGCCAAAGCCGGCTCCCTGCGCATGGCCACCGGTCGCCTCATCGATCGCCCGGCATTCGCCGCCACGCTGCTCCGCGCCCTCGACGCGCGGATGCCGCAGCTCGTTTCCGCCTTTCCCGAAATCATCGCCACCACGTCCCGCCGCAGCATCCTGCTCGGACGCTGGATTCAGGTGCAAACGGGCATCGATCTGCTGGAAGGCCAGGCCGAAGCGCTCGACGCCGACGGCCACCTGCTCCTGCGGACCGCCGATGGCACGCTCCACCGTCTCACGGCGGGGGAAGTCACGGTCATCGCCAATTAATTCACCGGAAAAAAGCCGGCCGCCTCTCTGTCGGCGGAGCGCCCGCAAAACTTCCGAAGGGCAAGCACGGCGGCTGCTTTCTCAGTTCTGGCCTCCATGCAAATCGAACACTCGGAATTCCAGGATCAGCTCATCGGTGGACTCGCCCACCGGATGAACAACATCCTGACGCTCTTCCACGGCTATCTCGGTCTGATCATGGAAAATCAGACGCTCGACAAGACCGCGCGCGAGGGCCTGGTCAAGATCAAGGACGGCGCCCGTGCCGCCTCCGAGCTCATGGACCGCACCCATTCGCTCGTCCGCCCCGCCGCCGTCATCTGGCGCGAGGTCAAGCTCCACGATTTCATCCATCTGCTGAAGCCGTCCTTCGACACGCTCTGCGGCCCGCAGACCACCCTGACCATCGATTGCCCGGACACCCTACCGCCCATCTGGGCCGACGCCAGCCGCTTGAAAGCGGCCATTTTCGAGATCGTGCGTAATGCCTGCGAGGCGACCTTCAACGGGGGAAATGTCCACCTCACACTCACCGCAACCAATGCCGCGGTCGGCACGTCCGCCCAGCAGCCGCTGCAGTGGGTCAGCCTGAAAGTCACCGACGAAGGCCCGGGCATTCCGGACGAATCTCGCGAGCGCATCTTCCAGCCGTTTTTCTCGACGAAGAAAAAACAAAACGCCAACGGACTGGGGCTGACCGTCGCCGCCGGCTTCGTGCAGCAGCTTGGCGGCGTGCTGCGTTTTGAAAGCGCACCGGGCAAAACGAGTTTCGAGCTGCTGCTCCCGGCGCACGTCGGCTGACCGGCCGTCACGCCGGGCTCAGCGATTGAGCGTGAAGCGGATCGGGATGATGACCTCGGAGGAGACGGCCACGCCGCCCGCTTTGGCCGGTTTGAACATCCAGCGCGCCGCCACCGTGCTGCGGGCGCGTTCATCCAGCGACGGATGACCGGACGACTTCGACACCCGCACCGCAAGCACCCGACCTTCGGCGCTGACTTTTACAAAGAGCATCACCGTGCCCTGATGTCCGGCGGCGCGGGCGTCTTCCGGGTAGGAAGGGTGCGGGTTGCGCAGGTAGCCGGGCTTGGCACCCTTCGCGCCAGCCGAAGCGCGGGCGGTCGTGGCGTCGTTCCCGGGAATCGCAGAGCTGCCGTCGCCGGAAGCGCGCGCCGCGGGAGCCGGTTTCGGCGCGGGTGGTTTTGGCGCTTTGGGTTTGGGTTGAACCTGCGGGCGTGGGGTCGGTTTGGGCGCGGGTTCCGGCGCGGGGACGGTCATCTCCGGCGGCTTTTCGACGACCGGCGGCGGTTCCGGCACCGGCTCGGGAATGGGCTCCGGCACCGGCGGGGGCGGTGCGACGGGCATGGGTTCCGGCGGGACTTCGGCCACCGGTTCCTCCGCGGGCAGCGCCGCGACGAGCGACACTTCCACGCTCGAATCCGCCTCCTCCACGGCAAACTCCACCTGCTCCATCACCACCGGCTTTTGCGGCCAGCCGAAAATCACCGCGGCGTGCAGTCCGAGCGCGGCCAGCATGCCGAGCGCATACCGCCCGCCAACATGCTGATTCGGACGCTCCAGCACCGGGAAATGGCGGGTGGGCGTATTGGCGGCAGCAGGCATGTCCGCGAGCGCGTTCACTTCGTTTTCGTCTCGATCGCGACTTTGCTGATCCCCAGCTTGCGCACTTCGTCGAGCACCGCGATCGCTTTGCCAAATTCGGCTTTCTCGTCGCCGTTGATGAACACCCGCGGATCGGCTTCCGCACTTTTCACCGCCTTCAAGCGCTCGATCACCTGCTCAAAAGTCACCGCTTCCTTGTCGAAAAAATACTCGCCCGCGGCGGTCACGGTGATCGCCGAATAATCCTTCCGCTCCTGCGCGCCGCTCGTCGAGGCGACCGGCAGATTCACCGGGATGCCCTGGTTTTTGATCATCGACATCGAGACCATGACGAAGGTCGCGAGCAGAAAGAAAATGATGTCGATCAGCGGGACGATCTCGATGCGCGCCCGCCGCGCGCCTCGCGGCGATGGGATGATCATGCCTCGGCGGTTTCGAGCGTCTGAAAGGCGCAGCTCGCCCCTCGCTGATTGAGGTTCAGCTCGATGTGCGAAGCGGCGTCCTGGATTTCGAGGCGGGCTTCTTCGAGGCGGGAGTTCAGGTAGTTAAAAGGAATGAGCGCGGTGATCGCGACGCCGAGACCGAAGGCGGTGGCGATGAGCGCCTCGGCGATGCCGCCGGTGATCGCCGCGGGTGCGCCGAGTTCGTCGCCGCCGAGTAGGCCGAACGAATGGATCATGCCGGTGACGGTGCCGAGCAGGCCGAGGAGCGGCGCGAGAGTGATGATCGTGTCAAGGATGGTCAGGCCGCGGTTAAAACGTTTGAGCTCCCAGTTCGACGCGCGCAGCAGCGCTTCGGAGACGGATTTGTCGCGATGGGCGAGACCGTAGGTGAGCACGCGCGCCACGAAATCCCGGGAATCGGCGCCGGCCTTGATCGCGCCGGCGACGTCGCCCTTTTCCACCTTGGCGAGAATTTCTCCCACGACCTGCGGCTGCCGGCGGGCGCTTTCGCTGATGATGAACCACAGCCGCTCGATGACGACCGTGAGCGCGACGATCGACGCGACGAGAATGGGCCACATGATGGGCCCGCCTTGGATGAAAAGTTTGATCATAAAATGCGCAGAAGCAGCCCGCCGTCGCCCGCGAGGCGGCGACCACGGAACCGGAGACTTTAGGCCGGGCGCGGCGGCCCGCTGTTGCCGGATTGCGCTTCTTTGGCGGTGAATTGCGCTTTGCGCAAGCTTCCCCTCGGAGGGACGCGCTCCCGCGCGCTCCCAAAAATCAGGGAACACGCAGGAGCGTGTCCCTCCGGGAAGCGATCGCGCTAGCGATCCGCTTTGACGGTGAATTGCGCTTTGCGCAAGTCTCCCCTCGGAGGGACGCCCTCCCGCGCGCTCCCAAAAATCAGGGAACACGCAGGAGCGTGTCCCTCCGAGGAGGGCGGTCGCGCTAGCGATCCGCGGTCGATTCAGCGAGCGGGCGGGAGTCAGGCTTCGTCGGGGCCAAACCGTTACTCCGCTTCATCCGCCACGCGCCGAAGCGCCGGCAACTCAACGCGAGCCCCGTGAAAACGAGCACCGCCGCCGCGGCGGAAGCCAGGCCGGCCAGGGTCTGCCCCCAGAATCCGCCTGCTTCGCCGGTGTGCAGCCAACGGGACCACATGCGCCACTGGCGGCCGCGGCTGTTTTTGGAAAAAGGCTCTTCGCTCACCACCGCCGCGGTTTTCGGATCGAGGGTGAGCATGGTGCGCAGGTCCGGGCGGCCGCGGTGGCTCTGGTCGATCATGAACGAACCGGGCGCGCGCCAGGAGATCATCTGCCAGTCGGCGATGTGCTGCTCGGCGCGGATGGCCAGCGGGCTGAGGTGATCTAAATTTTGCGCGGGCTTGGCGCTTTCTCCGCCACGGCGCGGGCCGCCTCCGGGCGGGCCTCCGCCGGGTCCGCTCGGCGCCCGAGGCGGTGGCGGTTCGCTGCCCGCGAGCTTGAACACGAGGTTGTTCGCCCACGGGTAGGACATGATTGCGCCGGTCGCGATGATCACAACCAACGGCAGGCTGGCCCAGAAACCGAGGACATTGTGCCAGTTGAAGTCGCGCATTTTTCCCCGCAGGCGGCCGTCGAAAAAGATGACCGATTTCACTGCTTTCCAGCGCCACTGCCGCGGCCACCAGAGAGAGATTCCGCTCAGCGTGAGGAAGAGAAACGCAAGGTTGCATGCCCCGGTGATGCCTTTCCCAAGCGCCCGCTTTTCCCCGTCCATCGCGAGCCAGCGATGAATGCCGGTGGTGAGGTGGAAAAACTCGCGCCACGCTTTCGCGCCTTCGCCGAGAACGGCGCCGGTGTAGGGGTTGACGTAAAGCACGCCTTCGCGGCCGAAGGTCACGGTCAACGGTGCGGCGACATCGGCACGCCAGGTCGCGCCGCTCGGCGTTGCTCGTTGTTGCTCCGCGGCTTTTGCGAGCAAGGTGCCGAGCGGCAGGCGTGCGGTGTCGGCGGCAGGCGCGGACCACAGATCACGGTTCGCCCAATCGAGCATCTGGCGTTCGTAGGTCAGGAGCACGCCGGTCACGGCCATGACGAAGATGACCAACCCGGCGACGACGCCGGCGATGAGGTGCAGCCAGAAGAAGAGTTTACGGAGGAGTTTCATGGCAAAAGGAGTGCGTGTCCCAGCCTCGATCCCGCCGCACGCGGTGTCATTCTGAGCGGAGTGTAACGGAGTCGAAGAACCCCGCCGAAATCCCAGCGGCGGTCGCTGGTGAATCCCCGGGATTCTTCGACTGCGTTCCGTGCCGCCTTCGCCCGCACGGAACTCCGCTCAGAATGACCTCGCGATGAGAGGTGCATGCTTACACCTCCGCCCACTGGCGGAGCAGGTTGTGATAGACGCCCGTGAGTTGCACCGCGGTCGCCTGCGCGACGGGTTGCTCGCGCAGGTCGCGGGCGAGACGCTGGATGGCGAGGTCGAGATCGAAGAGCAACGAGCGCTGGCCATCGTCGCGCAGCATGCTCTGAATCCAGAAGAACGAACTGACCCGCGCCCCGCGCGTGACCTTCGTGACGTGATGCAGGCTGGTCGCCGGATAAAGCACCATGTGTCCCGGCGGCAGCTTCACGCGCTGCACGCCGTAGGTGTCCTCCACACAGAGTTCGCCGCCGTCGTATTCCTCGGGCTCGGTGAGGAAGAGCGTCGCGGAAATGTCCGTGCGGATGCGGTGCGGGGTGCCCGTCACCTGCCGGATGGCATTATCGACATGCGTCCCGAACGACTGCCCGCCGGAGTAGCGGTTGAAGAGCGGCGGGAACACCCGCAGCGGCAGCGCCGCCGACATGAACAACGAATTTTCTCCGAGCGCCGCGAGGACCATTTCGCCGAGTTCCTTCGCCACCGCGAGGCCTTCCGGCAGTTGCAGGTTGTCCTTCGCTTTGGACGACTGATGGCCGGCCGTCACGCGGCCATCGACCCACTCGGCCTTGTCGAGAAGCTGGCGGGCGTGGGCGACCTGTTCGGGAGTGAGGACGTCGGGAATGCGGATGAGCATGGGGCGGGATGGCGGGCGGCCTCTCCCTCTCCCTCATCATCTCCCTCTTCGTCAACTCAACAACGCGGAGAGACGAAGATGAGGGTGAAGAGGGCGAGGGAGATTTCCTTTAGAACGCGAAGCCAACGGTCAGCATCGCCGTGCGGCCAGCGCCGGGGACGTAATGCCCGCCGCCGACGCGATTCATTAGTGCTCAATTGCGATCCACTCGCCATGCGCCGCAAGCCCGCGACCGATCCCGCTCCGCCAGCGCATCGAAGACGAAAGCAGCGATTCAAAATTACTTTGTCGCGCCGACGGCGGCAGGCGAAACAGTGTCCATGGAACCACTCGCCCGACCCGCCGCCGACCTGTCCGGCATCGATCAACTCCGCGACATCATCGCCAAGCTCCGCAGCCCGGCCGGCTGCCCTTGGGATCGCGAACAGACCCACACGACGCTGCGCGCGGGTTTGGTCGAGGAAGCCTACGAAGTCGTCGCCGCGATCAACTCCGGCGACGACGCGAATCTCCGCGAGGAACTCGGCGATCTGCTGCTCCAGCCCATTTTTCACGCGCAAATCGCCGCGGAGGAAGGCCGCTTCGATTTCGACGACGTCGCCCGGAGCATTGTGGAGAAGCTCATCCGCCGGCATCCGCACGTTTTCGGCGAGGATCGCTGCGCGGATTCCGCGGAAGTCCTGCGTAAATGGGATGACATCAAGCGGGCCGAAAAAGGGA